>NC_018027.1:1240827-1551034 GCF_000266905.1 Mycolicibacterium chubuense NBB4
CCGGCACGGTTTCGTCAAGATCTTCTGCCGGCCCGCCACCGGTGTGGTGATCGGCGGTGTGGTGGTGGCGCCGATCGCCTCGGAGCTGATCCTGCCGATCGCGCTGGCGGTGCAGAACCGCATCTCGGTGACCGATCTGGCCCAGACGCTGTCGGTGTATCCGTCGCTGTCGGGGTCCATCGTGGAGGCCGCCCGCCGACTCATGACGCACGACGATCTCGACTGACACGTAGCCTGGGGACGACAACCGTACTGACGAGTAACGAGGAGCCGGTCCACGTGAGTGACCTGATCCCCGCTTCGGGTGACGGCGAGACGTTCCTGGGGCCCGACCAGCGCCGGCACGCGTGGGAGCGGCTCGGGAGCGAACAGTTCGACGTCGTGGTGATCGGCGGCGGGGTCGTCGGCGCCGGCGCGGCCCTGGACGCGGCGACCCGCGGGCTGAAGGTGGCGCTGGTGGAGGCCCGCGACTTCGCGTCGGGCACCTCGAGCCGCAGCAGCAAGATGTTCCACGGCGGTCTGCGCTACCTCGAGCAGCTGGAGTTCGGTCTGGTGCGCGAGGCGCTGCACGAGCGCGAGCTGTCGCTGACGACGCTGGCGCCGCATCTGGTCAAGCCGCTGCCGTTTCTGTTCCCGCTGACCAACCGGTGGTGGGAGCGGCCCTACATCGCCGCGGGCATCATGCTCTACGACCAGCTGGGCGGCGCGAAATCCGTTCCGGCGCAGAAACATCTGACGCGGGCGGGAGCGTTGCGGCTCTCACCGGGGTTGAAGCGCTCGTCGCTGATCGGCGGAATCCGTTACTACGACACCGTCGTCGACGACGCCCGGCACACGATGATGGTGGCACGCACCGCGGCGCACTACGGCGCAGTGGTGCGGACATCGACGCAGGTCGTCGCGCTGCTGCGCGAGGGTGACCGGGTGACCGGGGTGCGGGTGCGTGATTCCGAAGACGGTGCGGTGACCGAGGTCCGCGGCCACGTCGTGGTCAACGCGACCGGGGTGTGGACCGACGAGATCCAGGCATTGTCCAAGCAGCGCGGCCGGTTTCGCGTGCGCGCGTCCAAGGGCGTGCACGTCGTGGTCCCGCGCGACCGCATCGTCAGCGAGGTCGCGATCATCCTTCGCACCGAGAAGTCGGTGCTGTTCGTCATCCCGTGGGGCACGCACTGGATCATCGGGACCACCGACACCGACTGGAATCTCGACCTGGCGCACCCGGCGGCCACCAAGGCCGACATCGACTACATCCTCGGCCATGTCAACAAGGTCCTCGCGACGCCGTTGACGCACGACGACATCGACGGCGTCTACGCGGGTCTGCGGCCGCTGCTGGCCGGCGAGAGCGAGGAGACCTCCAAGCTGTCCCGCGAGCACGCCGTCGCGGTGCCGGCGCCGGGCCTGGTCGCGATCGCCGGCGGTAAGTACACCACCTACCGGGTGATGGGCGAGGACGCGATCGACGCCGCGGCGGAGTTCGTCCCGACGCGGGTGGCGCCGTCGATCACCGAGAAGGTGCCGCTGATGGGCGCCGACGGCTACTTCGCCCTGGTGAACCAAACCCAAAGCGTCGGAGCGCGTTACGGCTTGCACCCGTATCGGGTGCGGCATCTGCTCGACCGGTACGGCTCGCTCATCCACGAGGTGCTCAGCCTCGCCGAGGACCGGCCGGAGTTGCTGGATCCCGTCACCGCCGCGCCCGTCTACCTCAAGGTGGAGGCGGCCTACGCGGCCGCGGCGGAGGGGGCGCTGCACCTCGAGGACATCCTGGCGCGCCGCATGCGGATCTCGATCGAATACCCGCACCGCGGTGTCGACTGCGCCCGCGAGGTCGCCGGAATCGTTGCGCCCGTGCTGGGTTGGAGCGCCGAGGACGTCGACCGTGAGGTGGCGACCTACCTCGCCCGGGTGGAGGCCGAGGTGCTCTCCCAGGAGCAGCCCGACGACGAGTCCGCCGACGCGCTGCGGGTCGCGGCGCCGGAGGCGCGCGCCGAGATCCTCGAACCGGTGCCGCTGAATTGAGAGCGCCGCCGCCGCTGCCGGTGCGTGACGGCCTGGGGCCGGCGCGGGTGCGGGTGCAGGGCGGCAACCTCGCCGAGGAGTTCGAGCGACGCTGGGGTTCTGGCGCGAAAGTGCTTGCCGGAGAGGTGTTCTGCGCGGACGGCACGGTGGCCGACGCGGCGACGGTGTTGCGGCCGGGCGCCCACGTGTTCCTGTACCGCGAGCTGCCCGACGAAGTCCCGGTCCCGTTCGACCTGCCCGTCCTGCACCGCGACGAGGATCTCGTCGTCGTCGACAAGCCGCATTTCCTCGCCACGATGCCGCGGGGACGCCACGTCGCGCAGACGGCGCTCGTGCGGTTGCGCCGCGAGCTGGGGCTGCCCGAGCTCAGCCCGGCGCACCGGCTGGACCGGCTGACGGCCGGGGTACTGGTCTTCACGGTGCGACGCGAGGTCCGCGGCGCGTATCAGACGCTGTTCGCGCAGGGCCGGGTGCACAAGACCTACCTGGCGCGGGCCGGTGTGGACCCGTCGCTGGACTTCCCGCGCACGGTGCGGAGCCGGATCGTCAAGCGCCGCGGCTGCCTGCAGGCCGTCGAGGAGCCGGGGGAGCCCAACGCCGAGACGGTCGTCGAGCACTCCGGCGACGGACGCTACCGGCTGACGCCCCGCACCGGTCGCACGCACCAACTGCGGGTGCACATGGCGTCACTGGGGCTACCGATCGCCGGCGACCCGCTGTATCCCCGGGTGATCGACGTCGCGGCCGACGACTTCTCCACGCCGCTGCAGCTTCTCGCGCACCGGCTGGAATTCGTGGATCCGCGCAGCGGTCAGATGCGGGTGTTCACCAGCACCCGCACATAGGTGTGCGCTCAGATCGCAATTCCCCTCGGGCTCTCACGCGTATTGCGATCTGAACGCACACGGTGCGGGCGGCAACGCTGCTTGTTGTGCCCGCCCACGGCGGCGGCGCTTGCGCTCCCCCGCCCGCTTCCGTGGCCGTGCGGTCCCCGATCCGCACAGGAGGAATGTACGACATCGTCAGGGAGTTCGCTGAACGAATTGTGGAACTCACGAAGAACTTTTTCACGTGGGAATCTGTAGGCAATACGAATGTATTACGTCTTTGCCCACTGGTCCGCCGTGACCGCTACGAAATCAGTTGGGGCCGATGCGAGGTTGGGGGGCCCGTCGTGCTGTGACGATGGTGCGGACCGGCACGCGAACGGGGCAGTCTGGCAAATCCTCGATGGGTCCTGACCCCCAGACTTGGGCGCGTTCGAGCCTCGGCCGGGCGCTCCGGCTGCCACAATCGGCAGGGTCTGCGGCGCGGTCGCAGGGAACGGAGTGGATGTGCGCAGAACCTGGCTCGTCGCGGTGGCCGCGGTGATCGTCGGCGGGTCGACACCCGTGCTGATCCCCGCGCCGGCCGCCCACGCGATCTGCGGCTCGGTCGGAGGCGTGCACGTCGACGTCTCGGGCTGCTCGGACCCGCTGTACGAGCTCAACGACGTCTACGACACGCCACCGCCGCCACCGCCGCCCCCGCCGCCGCCGGGCGCCCCGCCGCCCCCGCCGGGCGAGGCGCCGCCTCCGCCGCCTCCACCACCACCCCCGCCGCCGCCTCCACCACCCGACGTCAGCGTGTGCGCCGACGTCGGCCGCCGGATCAGCGTGAGCGGGTGCGTGTAGTGGATCGCGCATCGTTCGACCGGCTGTTCGACATGACCGACCGGACCGTCATCGTCACCGGCGGCACCCGGGGGATCGGGCTGGCGCTGGCCGAGGGCTACGTGCTGGCCGGCGCGCGCGTCGTCGTCGCGAGCCGCAAGGCCGACGCCTGCGAGCAGGCGGCCCAGCATCTGCGGGGTCTCGGCGGCTCGGCGATCGGCGTGCCGACGCACCTCGGTGCCGTCGACGACCTCGGCGCCCTGGTGGAGCGCACCGTCTCGGAGTTCGGCGGCGTGGACGTCCTGGTCAACAACGCCGCCAACCCGTTGGCGCAGCCGCTGGGGCAGATCACCGTGGACGCGCTGACGAAATCGTTCGAGGTGAACCTGCAGGGGCCGGTGCTGCTGGTGCAGGAGGCGCTGCCGCACCTGAAGGCCAGCCCGCACGCCGCGGTGCTGAACATGGTGTCGATCGGGGCGTTCATCTTCGCGCCGATGCTGTCGATCTATGCGTCGATGAAGGCCGCGCTGATGTCGTTCACGCGGTCGATGGCCGCTGAGTTCGTGCACGACGGCATCCGGGTGAACGCGCTCGCGCCGGGGCCGGTGGACACCGACATGATGCGCAAGAACCCGCAGGAGGCCATCGACGGCATGGTGAACGGGACGCTGATGCGCCGGCTCGCCACGGCCGACGAAATGGTAGGCGCCGCACTGTTGTTGACCTCCGACGCGGGCAGCTACCTGACGGGCCAGGTGATCATGGTCGACGGCGGCGGCACCCCCCGCTGAGCG
The DNA here is from genome assembly GCF_000266905.1 of Mycolicibacterium chubuense NBB4. The sequence goes on from NC_018027.1 coordinate 1,245,299, forward strand.
GCCCGGTTCCCGCCGAACTTGCATTCCGCGCGGTGCTCACTCGATTTTTGCCGCGTGGAATGCAATTTCGGCGCGGTCAGGGGCGCCGGCGTCGGTGGTCGATCGCGGTGCCGTCCCAGCGGCGCAGGTAAGCGCGAAGTTCCTCGCCGGTGCGCGGCGGGCGGCCCGGGTCGATGACGAACGACTGCAGGGTGCGCAGCATGTGCTCGGCCACGTCGGCGATGTCGGCCTCGGTGAATCCTTCGGCGGCCCAGTCCACGCTGAAGCGGTGGAGGATCGAGCGGGCCAGCTCCAGTGCCGTGTCGGACGTGACGCTCGCACTGAAGGATCCGGTGTGCTCGGGCGTGAGCAGCAGCCGGATGTAGGGGTCGTGCGGAAGCGCCTCGAGCGTGTAGGCGATGCCCTCGACCACCGCGGCGGACGGATCGGTGATCCCTGCCAGGTGTCCGGCCAGCAGGTCCAGGAAGCCCGACGCCGAGTCCAGCGCGGCGGCCTCCAGCAGTGCGTCGGTGCTGGGGAAGTAGCGGTAGACCGTCTGGCGGGTGACGCCGACGGCTCGGGCGATGTCGGCGATGTTCACGGCGCCGCTGCGGTCGATCGAGGTCTTGGCGGCCGCGAGGATGCGTGCGGCCGCCTCCTCGTCGGAGGCAGGCGTGTTTCCCGACCAACCGTGGCTTCGCATATCTCCTCCTTCGCCGAAACTGTATTCCACGAGGGGTTTTGTCGAGTTTCGCCTCCGTAGATGCAATCTCGGCCGCCAATGCTGGCCATACGCTGCGAGCAATGTGTATGGTCACTTCTATGGCGACGCAGACCCCGCTGGACCGGACGCTCACCGAACGAGGCCTCGCGCTCGTCAACGGCCGGACCACCGACATGGCGGAATCGGTGCTGCGCGTGCCGTTGCACTACTACCGCGACCCGAAGATCACCGAGATCGAAGAGTCGGCGATTCTGCGGCGCACCCCGCTGGCCATCGTGCCCAGCAGCCAGCTGCCGCACGCTCACGACTACCTGGTGCGCTCGGTGCTGGGGGATTCACTGCTCGTCACGCGCGACGCCGACGGTCGCGCCCATGTGTTCCTCAACTACTGCCGGCACCGCGGCGCGATGCCGGCATGCGGCAGCGGCAACACCCGCCGCTTCGTATGTCCTTATCACGCATGGAATTACGACAGCGCGGGGCGCTTGGTGCGCATTCCGGGCCGCGCAGGCTTCGCCGGCACGGACCTGAGCGCCTACGGGTTGGTCGAGTTGCCGAACGAGGAGCGCTTCGGCTTCGTCTGGGCGGTGCTGACCGCGGGTTCGGAGATCGATCTCGACGCCCACCTCGGCGACTTCGCCGCGGAACTGCAGCAGTGGGACTACAGCTCCTACGGCTACCACGACGACCGCGAATTCGAGTCGGAGACCAGCTGGAAGGGGGCCCTCGAGGCGTTCGCCGAGGGCTATCACTTCCCGTTCGTGCACGGCCAGAGCGTCATCGGACTGAACACCGTCGCCAACACCCACGTCTATGACGAGTGGGGCCGTCATCATCGGATCGGCTTCCCGTTCAACAACATCGCCGATCTCAACGACAACCCGGCCGAGGACTGGAGCCCGCTCGCCCGGATGGGCGTCATCTACTGGGTCTATCCCAATCTCATCCTCGCCAACAGCCCGGTCGGCGTGGAGGTCATCGACATCCTGCCCGCCGGTGCCCCGACCCGGTGCACGGTCCGGCACAGCTGGATGGCGCGCTACCCGGCCACCGACGACGCCCAGCGGGTCTTCTACGACGAGGTCTACCGCCAGGTGCACGCCGCCGTGCGCGACGAGGACTTCGTCATGCTCCCGCAGTGCGGCGAGGGCGTGCGGCACGGCCAGCACGACCACATGCTGATCGGCCGCAACGAGATCGGCGTGCAGCACATGATCCGGGTGCTCGCCGGCGATCTCGGCGTCGCGCTGGCCTGATCTCCGCCGAACTTGCATTCCGCGCGGCGCTTTCTCGCATTTTTGCGCGTGGAATGCAATTTCGGCGCCTGGGCGCCCGCTCAGGATTTGCGCAGGATCTTCGACGCCGCTTCGCGCATCTCTCCACTGGTCGACGCGACGATCTGGCTGCGGTTCTCCAAGTGCAACGCGGTCTCCAGCGACGACGCCTCCAGGTTCGCCCACAGCACCTGCTTGGTCGACTCGACCCCGAACTTGCCGTAGCCGCAGAGGGTTTCGGCGATGACCAGCGCCTCATCGACCGGCGATTCGACGATCCGCGACACCAGGCCCACCCGCAGCGCTTCGTCGGCGTCGACCGTGCGTGCCGTCAGGATCATGTCGAAAGCCGCTCCGGCGCCGATGATGCGCGGCAGCGTGTAGCTCACGCCGATGTCGCAGCCACCGAGGCCGAGCTTGATGAACTGCGTGCAGAACCGTGCCGTCGGCGCCGCGACCCGGATGTCGCAGGCCGCGGCGATACCGAGGCCGCCGCCGTAGGCGACACCGTTGACCGCCGCGATCACCGGCTGACGCAGCCGGTGGATTTTCGCCGTCAGCTCGGCGATGCGTTCCTGCCAGCGCATGCCCGACCGTGGGAACTCCACGCCGCTGCCGGCTTCCGCTGGATTCGGCGCGGTCAGATCCAGGCCCGAGCAGAAGCCGCGACCCGCGCCGGTCAGCACGATCACCCGCGTGACGTTGTCGGCGGCTGCCAGCGCATCGAGCGCGGCGTGCAACGCTTCGACGAGTTCGTAGGACAGCGCGTTGAGCTTCTCGGGCCGGTTGAGGGTGAGGACGGCGATCTCCGGCTGGGGGTGTGTCACTTCGAGAACGGCAGCCATGCGTTTCACGCTAGTCAGTTTCGGGCGCGTCGCCGCCGAAACTGTATTCCACGCGGTCTTTTCGGCGTCTCGGCAACAGCGATAGCAGTCTCGCGGCAGGCGGGCTAACTGCTGCGCCACCCCGCGACGCCGACGGTGATCATCCGGAGCTGCTTGATCGCGATCCGCCGGATCTCGGCGATGCTCGCGGCGTCGGTGGCGTCCTCGAGCGACTCGGCGATCACGATCATCGAATTGACGAACACACTGGCCAGGATGTTGAGGTCCTCGCCGCTCCACGTGTTCAGCCCGGGGAAGCGGGCGAGATCGATCGCCAACTCGGAGGTGATCAGCCGGATCTCGGTGCGGATGGCGTAGCGCAGGACGGTCACCCCGCTGGAGCGTTCCCGGCCGATGAAACGCCAGTGCTCACGACGCTCCTGCACGCCCTCGATGAGGATGTCGACCGACGACTCGATGACGCGGTTCGGGTCGAGCTTGCCGGCGCGTGCGCCGCGAAGCATGTCCCGCAGGGCGCGGAACGACTCGTCGATGAGCACCAGCCCGAGCGCTTCCATCGACTCGAAGTGACGATAGAACGCGGCGGGCACGATACCGGCTTCGCGCGTTACCTCGCGCAGGCTCAGGGCGCTGAAGCTGCGCTCGGCGAGCAGGTGCAATGCGGCGTCGACGATGGCGCGCCGGGTGGCTTCCTTGCGTTCCTCGCGAGTTTGGGTGTCTTTGCCCCTGCTCCGGTCGTGCCTGTCAGCGCCCCGCGACGGCTTGCTCGACCGTGACCGTGAGCTGGGCGCACGACTGTTCACTGTGTGAAACCTACCACAACCTGCACGTATCTGTTGACGGGCTGCGGCATCAGCGCGCACGGTATACACATGTTCACTCAAACTTTGACGCGGCAGGTGTCGGGGCGGGTGCGGCGCTCCGCGCTACTGGACCTGCTGACCGGGCCGCACGGCGTCGACCGCTACACCGAGCTGGTCGACCCCGTCTGGACGCGGGGCGACGCCCGCGCCCGCGTCGTGGCGGTGCGGCGCTCGACGCCGCGCAGCGTCACGCTGACGCTGGCGCCCAACCGGGCCTTTTCCGGATTCCGGGCCGGCCAGCACATCAATCTGTCCGTCGAGATCGACGGGCGCCGGCGCGTGCGGCCGTACTCGCCCGCCAACGCCGAGACCGACACCCACCTCGAGCTGACCGTCGGACGCCACGACGGCGGGCTGGTGTCGAACTTTCTGTTCGAGCACGCCCGTCCGGGCATGGTCGTCGGCCTCGACTCCGTCGCCGGCGAGTTCACCCTGCCCGAACGGCTGCCCGACCGGTTGCTGTTCGTCTCCGGCGGCAGCGGCATCACCCCGGTGATGTCGATGCTGCGCACCCTGCGGGCCCGCGGCCATCGCGGCGAGGTGGTGTTCCTCCACTACGCGCGTTCAGCCGAAGAGGCCTGCTATCGCGACGAACTCGCCGAGATCGCACGGACGATGCCGAACGTGACGGTGTCGCACGGCTATTCGCGAGTTGCCACGGGTTCGGACGTGCACGGCCGGTTCTGTGCCGAGCACGTCGCGACGGGCGATCCCGACGCGGTGTTCGTGTGCGGGCCGCCCGCGCTCGTCGACGCCGTCCGCGTCGTGTTCCCGGACGCGGCGTCGGAGAGCTTCGTGCCGCCGGTTTTCGAAGGTGAATCATCGGGTGGCCGAGTCACTTTCAGCGACAGCGCAGTGGAGCTCACCGATGACGGCCGCCCGCTGCTCAACCAGGCCGAGGATGCCGGCCTGACACCGGAGAGCGGTTGCCGCATGGGCATCTGCTTCTCGTGCACCCGTCGCAAGAACAGCGGCGTGGTGAGGAATGTGATCACCGGCGCGCTGTCGTCGACCGAGGCCGAGGACGTGCAGATCTGCGTCTCCGCCCCCGTCGGCGACGTCGACGTCGCCCTGTAACCCCCCCGCCGAAATTGCATTCCACGCGGGAAATCACGACGAAATGCCGCACAGGATGCAATCTCGGCGACACCGAGGAGGAACCATGACCGACACCCTGGAAACCCCCGAAACCCTGGAAGCGCCCGAGCAGCGGACGCTGTCCAAGACCGTCGCAGGCAAGACCGTCACTCTGACCCCCGAGCAGGCGGAGGCGTTCGGCCGGGAACTCGACGCGCTCAAAGAGAGCGTCATCGCCGATCTGGGTGAGCGTGACGCCGCCTACATCCGGCGGATGATCAAGGCGCAGCGCGGGCTCGAGATCGGCGGCCGCGCACTGCTGTTCGGCGGCATCATCCCGCCGTTCTGGCTGGCGGGCACCGCGATGCTGGGTCTGTCGAAGATCATCGACAACATGGAGATCGGCCACAACGTCATGCACGGCCAGTACGACTGGATGGGTGACCCGGCCATCTCGTCACGGGGCTTCGAGTGGGACACCGCCTGCCCGGCCGAGCAGTGGCGGCATTCGCACAACTACATGCACCACACGTACACCAACATCGTCGGGCTGGACCGCGACGTCGGCTACGGCATCCTGCGGATGAGCCCCGACCAGAAATGGCACCCGTACTACCTGGGCAACCCGCTGTGGGCCTTCCTGCTGATGGTGCTGTTCCAGTACGGGGTGGCGCTGCACGAGCTGGAGAGCGAGAAGATCGCCTCCGGTGAGATCACGCTGGGCGACAAGCGCGAGATCCTCGAGGGCATCTGGCGCAAGACCAAACGGCAGACGCTGAAGGACTATGTGGCCTTCCCGTTGCTGGCCGGTCCGTTCGCGCCGTGGGTGTTCGCCGGCAATCTGACCGCCAACCTGATGCGCAACGTGTGGTCGTACATGATCATCTTCTGCGGGCACTTCCCGGAGGACGTGCAGGAGTTCTCGATCGAGGAGACGAAGGCCGAAACGCGCGGCCAGTGGTACTTCCGTCAGATCCTCGGATCGGCGAACCTGACCGGCGGGAAGCTGTTCCACATCTTGAGCGGCAACCTCAGCTTCCAGATCGAGCACCACCTGTTCCCCGACATCCCGGCGTTCCGGCACGCGGAGATCGCGCCGAAGGTGCGGGAGATCTGCGAACGCTACGGCGTGCCGTACAACACCGGGCCGCTGCCCCGGCAGTTCGCCACCGTGGTGCGCAAGATCGTCCGCCTCGCCCTGCCCTGGAGCTGACCTTCTCCCGCGCCGAACTTGCATTCCGCGCGCGCCTCACTCGAGTTTCCGCGCGTGGAATGCAAGTTCGGCGGGAGGGTTTTCGCGGAAGGCCAGGAATCCCGGCGCCGCCGGCGCGAGAATCGTGGCACGGTGGCCCGTCCGTGCCGCCGCTCTCGCAAGGAGGTGGCCATGGCCTGGCCCGATCGCACCCGCTTACCGATCGCCGACCCAGGTTTCGGCGGGACCGCCGGACGCACGCTCGGCGAGTCTAAAGGCGACTGGTCGATGCTGGCGCACGTCGCGCCGCCGGCCGGTGCGCCCAACGTGCTGATCGTGCTCATCGACGACGCGGGGTTCGGCGGCCCGACCACGTTCGGCGGCGCGATCAACACCCCGACACTGAGCCGGCTGGCCGCGAACGGATTGACCTACAACCGCTTTCATGTGACGGCCGTGTGTTCGCCGACCCGCGCCGCGCTGCTCACCGGCCGCAACCACCACCGCTGCGGGTTCGGCTCCATCGCTGAGTATCCGGGCCCGTATCCGGGGTACTCGTCGGCGTTGCCCCGCAGCATCGCGCCGTTGCCGCGGGTCCTGCGGGACAACGGCTACGTCACCGGTGGCTTCGGCAAGTGGCACCTCACACCGGACAACGTGCAGGGCGCGGCGGGGCCGTTCGACCGCTGGCCCGCCGGGTGGGGCTTCGACCACTGGTGGGGGTTCCTGTCCGGGGCGGCCGGCCAGTACGACCCGATCATCACCCAGGACAACGGCGTGCTCGGCGTCCCGACCGAAGGCCGCGACGGCAGGCAGTACTACTTCCCCGACGACCTGACCGACAAGGCCGTCGAATGGCTGAACGCGGTCCGCGCGCAGGACCCGGCCAAGCCGTGGATGATGTACTACTCGACCGGCGCCACCCATGCGCCCCACCACGTCTTCGCCGAGTGGGCCGACAAGTACCGCGGGCAGTTCGACGACGGCTGGGACGTCTACCGGGAGCGGACGTTACAGCGGCAGAAGGACCTCGGCATCGTCCCGCCCGACACCGAGCTGACGCCGCGGCCGGACCTGTTCCCGGCCTGGGACAGCCTCACCGACGACCAGCGCACGCTCTACGCACGGCAGATGGAGGTGTTCGCCGGGTTCAGCGAGAACGCCGACTGGAACGTCGGCCGGCTGATCGACGCCGTCGACCGCCTCGGCGATCTGGACGACACGCTGATCTTCTACATCTGGGGCGACAACGGAGCCTCGATGGAGGGCACGATCACCGGCTCGTTCAACGAGATGACGTTCCTGAACGGAATCGTGCTGGAGGCCGAGCAGCAGCTGGCGCTCATCGAGCAGTACGGCGGCATCGAGGCTCTCGGCAGTGAGCACACCGCGCCGCACTTCGCGGCGGCGTGGGCGCACGCGAACAACACGCCGTTCCAGTGGGGCAAGCAGATGGCCAGCCACCTCGGCGGCACCCGCGACCCGATGGTTGTGCACTGGCCGGCGCGCATCAGCCCGGACACGACGCCGCGCACGCAGTTCACCCACTGCATCGACATCGCGCCCACCGTGCTGGAGCTCGTGGGCATCCCGGCGCCCGCCAGCGTCGACGGGTTCGACCAGGCGAACATGGACGGTGCGAGCTTCGCCGCCAGCCTGCGCGACGGCGTCGCCGCAGAACACCGCACCGTGCAGTACTTCGAGATGTTCGGCAGTCGGGCGATCTATTCCGACGGCTGGTGGGCCTGCACCCGGTTGGACAAGGCGCCGTGGGACTTCTCTCCCGAGACGATCGGCCGGTTCGGGCCAGGGAGCGACTACAACCCCGACGACGACGTCTGGGAGCTCTACTACCTGCCCGACGACTTCTCCCAGGCCCACGACGTCGCCGACCAGCACCCCGACAAGGTCGCCGAACTCGTCGCGCTGTGGTGGGCCGAGGCCGAGCGCAACCAGGTGCTGCCCCTGCTGGGCGGGATGTCAGTGCTGCTGGGCGATCTGCCGCCGCTGCCGCCGGTGACGCGCTTCGCCTATCAGGGCGGGGTGCAGAACATTCAGCGCGGCATGACGCCACGCATCCAGGGCCGGTCCTATGAGATCAGCGCCGACATCCACGTGCCCGACGGCGGGGCCGAGGGCGTGCTGGTCGCCAACGCCGACTTCATCGGCGGCTACGCGCTGTGGGTGGACGGGGAGGGCCTGCTGCACCACACGTATTCGATGCTCGGCGTGGAGACCTACGAGCAGACGTCGTCGAAACCGATCCCGACCGGCGAGGTCACGGTGCGCATGCTGTTCGAGATCGCCCAGCCCGCCCCGGGTTCGGGTGGCCACGTGACGTTGTTCGCCGGCGACGAGGTGATCGGGGAGGGGGACATGCCGCACACGGTGCCGGTGGCGTTCTCGTCGTACGCCGGCCTGGACGTCGGACGCGACAACGGGCTGGTCGTCGACCGCGCGTACGAAGACAAGGCGCCGTACGCGTTCACCGGGACGGTGCACCGGGTGGTCTTCGATCTGCAGCCCGTCGACCCCGACACCGAACGGTCGCTGCAGCATCACGCCGCCGTGCAGGCGGTCGCCGACGGGGCTGCCGGATGAACGGCGAACGTCCCGACCTGGAAGCGCTGTCGCGGCTCCCGGCCGATCGGCCGGTCGTGATGGTCAACCTGATGAAGTTCACCGCGCAGGGCCGGGACGGCTACCAGCGTTACGTCGACGAAGCGACGCCGCACCTGAAGCGGATCGGTGCCAGGGTCCGCTACGCGGGTGACAGGCGTGAGAGTGTGCTGGGCAGTGACGTGTGGTGGGACGCGATCATGGTGGTCGAATACCCGTCGCCGCAGGCGTTCATCGACATGGTCACCGATCCCGGATATCGCGACGCGCACCGTCTCCGCAACGACGCGCTCGAACGCCATGAGCTGATCGCCACGACCGCCTGGTCGTAAACCCCCCTCGCCGAACTCGCATTCCACGCGGTCACTCACCCGAGTTTCCGCGCGCGGAATGCAAGTTCGGCGAGGTGGCGGGAGTAGGCGTACGCGTAGCGCGGTATCTCGATGCTGCCCCGCCAGCCCCGCGCGACCATCGCTTCGCGCAGGCGCACGATGACGTGGATCGGGTCGTCTTCCTTGACCACGGTGATGACGTGCCAGCCGAGCTGACGCAGGACGGGCATGACGCGGCGGTCCTTGAGGTACTGCGCGCGATCGGCCTGGTGTTGGTCGCCGTCGTACTCGAGGGCGACCTGATATTCCTCCCAGCCGAAGTCGAGCGTGCGCACGTGCCGCCGGTAGTCGTCCCGGACGGTTATCTGGGTGGCCGGGATGGGAAAGCCGGACTCGATGACGAGCCGGCGCCACCAGGATTCGCGTGGCGACTCGGCGCCGCCGTCGACGAACGGCAGCACCGCCTTGAGCAAAGCCACCCCGCGGGCGCCTTTGTAGCGCTGCGTCAGCATCAGGACGTCGTCGGTCGAATAGGGCTCCGCACGCATCAGCGCGTCCAGGCGGCCCAACGTGTCATGGCGCTGGAAGCGGCCGAGATCGAACGCTGTTCGCGCGGGCGTCGCGACGGGCAACCCGTTCAGGACCTGCCATTCGTCGGCCTCGATGCGCTCGGCCCGGGCGACGATGCCGCGGGGTGCGCGAGGGAACTTGTAGACCAGTTCGATGTCGATGTCAGTGTCGACCCACGACGAACCGTGCAGTGCGGCGGCCGCGAGACCGGTGACGATGCCGCAGCGCCTGGAGAACAGCCACGCGCCGACGGTCCGGTCGCGCAGGGTGATCACCCGGTTCGTGGGTGCGTGGACGTTGCGGTAGATCGGCCGATACCAGCGCCGGAGTTCATGTGCGGTGACGACGCCGTTCGCGACGGCCTCGGTGCCGATGATGATGTCTTCCATGGCCGAATGATCGGCAGCATGCCCGACACCTTCCGCCGAGATTGCATGCAGCGCGGGAGTTATCCACAGGTTCGCGCGTGGAATGCAAGTTCGGCGAAGAGGTCAGCGTTGGCAGGTGGGGCACCAGTAGGTGACCCGGTCGCCGTCCTTGTCCGTCTCGATCGGCGTGCCGCAGCGGCGGCACGGCAGGCCGGCCCGGCCGTACACCCAGACGTCCTGGCCGGGCCGGGTGTTTCCGGTCGTGGTGCGGTTCACCCGTAAGCGGTTGAGCCACAACATCTGCTGTGCCCGGGTCGCGACGCGCAACGGGTCGCCGACCTCGCCGACGGGTGTCTCGGGACGCAGCCCGAACACGAACGACAGCTCGTTGGCGAAGACGTTGCCGACGCCGGCCATCACCCGCTGGTCCAGCAGCGCCTCGGCGAACGGCCGCGACGGGTCGGCCCTCAGGTTCGCCGCGGCGGTCTCGGCCGACCAGTCCTCGCCGAGCAGGTCCGGCCCCAGGTGCGCGACGGCGTCCATGTCGGTCGCCCGGTCGAGCACCTCGAGCACGCCGAGGTCGATGCCGGAGGCGACGGAGTCCTTGGTGCCCAACACGATCCGCACCTTGTACGCCGGAACCCGCACCCGCCCGATCACCCACGCGCCGTCCATCTTCAGATGCGAGTGGATGCTGGCCGCGCCGACGCGGATGAACAGGTGCTTGCCGCGGCTCAGCACCTCGTCGACGACCTCACCGCGCAGATCCACCGCCGCATAGCGCGGCACCCGCACATCGCAGCGCGTCAGCGTCTTGCCCACGAGTGCCTCTCGCAGTTTCGCCGCGGTGCGAAAGACGGTGTCGCCTTCGGGCATCAGCGCATCCGCAGCCCGCGCGGTGTTCTGGAGAACCCGGCCTGCACCAGCGACTCGGCCACCACCGAGTCCCGCTGCTCCAGCACCGGCACCCCGTCGACGCGCTCGACGAGCAGCGCCGGGACCCGTTGGCGGGTGACCAGTTCGGCCAGCGCGGCCGCGGCGGCGTTGTGCGTCTCGGTGTCGCCGGTGAAGCTCAGCAGCGAGCGGCCGCCCCGCTCGACGAACCAGGCCAGTTCACCGTCGACCAGCACCACCAGCGCGCCGGCTTTGCGGCCGGGCCGGTGCGCCGAGTCGGTCTCGCCGTCACGCGTCGGCCACGGCAGCGCGGCGCCGTACGGATTCGCCGGGTCGGTGGCCGCCAGCGCGAGTGCACGGAAGCTCTGCTGCTTGTCGTCGATGCTGTCGGCGTGGGTGCGCAGCCTGTCGACCGTGCTGGCCGTCGCGAACTGCGCACCACCGAGCGACTCAACGAAATAGCCGCGCTGACAACGCCCCGCGTCCTCCATCGTCGTCAGCACCTTGTACATCGACGCGAAACCACCCGGAATGTTGCCGCGGGTGTTCTCGGTGGCCACCGCGCCCTTGGTGAGCACGCCGTGGCGGGCCAGCAGCTGGTCGGCCTGGAACGACGCCCGCACCGTGGTGTCCACCTCGGCCGTCGGCAGCGCCGACCACCGGCCGGCGACGGTCGGGTCGGAGTCGCGGTGAGCGCTCAGGCCCGCGCTGGTCATGCTGTAGCGGCTCAGCCGCGGGGCCCGCCGGTGCCGGTGCGACGGTGTCGCCGCCCGGCGCGGACCCGGCCCGCGCGTGCCGGCCAGCAGCGCGCGCACCGGGGCGAACGTGTCCCCGCCCACGTATCCGGCCCAGATCAGTTGCCACAGCGCCTCTTTCAGCGCCTCCGTGCTGACGCCGTCGACCGAGATCTGCCGGAAGAAATACGCCCCGCCGCCGCTCAGCGCCCCCAGGATCGCGTGGTGCACGTCAGTGAGGTCCAGTTCGCCGGGCGGGATCAGCGACAGCGGCGCGGTGTCGGCAGGGTGGAACGCGACCCAGCCGTCGGCCGCCGAGAGCGAACCGGCGCCCGACCACACCACCTCACCGGAGGCCAGCAACTCGTCGAGCATCCCGGGCTGGTAGTCGCGCACCCGCTGCCCGAAGATCAGCGGCTCGACCGCCGACGCCGGCATCGGCACCCCGGCGAGCTGGTCGATGACCGCGGCCAGGCCGTCCACACCGGACACGCTGTCGCTGCCCAGCATCTGCCACGCCGGCAGGAACCGCCCCAGCGCCGCGGTGCTGACGGGTTCGATCTGCGCCCGCAGCGCCGCCAGCGACCGCCGGCGCAGGATGCGCAGCACCTCGGCGTCGCACCACTGGTCACCGGAATCGGTTGGCGCGTCGGTGAACTCCCCGCGCACCAGCTTCCGGTCGGCGGCCAAGCGGCCGAGCACGTCGGCGGCCACCCGCAGACCCAGGCCGAAGCGCGTCGCCGCATCGGCCGTGGTGAACGGACCGCGGGTGCGCGCATACCGCGACAGGAGTTCACCCAGCGGGTCGACGACCGGCTCTAGGAACGCCATCGGCACGCCGACCGGGACCGCCACCCCGACGCCGTCGCGCAACCTGCCGATGTCCTCGATCGCGGTCCACCACGTCCGCCCGGCATAGGACACCGTCAGCACCCGGCGCGCGCTCAGCAGCCCCTCCAGCCATCCGCCGACGTCGTCGGCGGATGACCGCGCAGCCACTTCCTCGGCGGTCATCGGGCCCAGCAGCCGCAGCAGGTCGGCCACCCCTTCGGCGTCGCGGGCCAGCCGCTCGGGGGACAGGTGCTGCAACTGCCGCGTGGTGGTGGCGACGACGTCGGCGTCGAGCAGTTCCCGCAACTCGACGCGGCCCAGCAGCTCCGCCAGCAGCGTGGGGTCCAATGCCAGTGCCGCGGCGCGTCTTTCGGCCAGCGGACTGTCGCCCTCGTACATGAACGCGCCGACGTAGCCGAACAGCAGCGACGCCGCGAACGGCGACGGGGTCGGGGTCTCCACCTCGAGCAGCCGCACCCGGCGCTGAGCGATGCGGGCCATCAGCTCGGTCAGCATCGGCACGTCGTAGACGTCCTGCAGACACTCGCGCACCGCTTCGAGCACGACCGGGAAGTCGGGGTAATTGCGCGCCACGTCCAGAAGTTGCGCGGCGCGCTGGCGCTGATGCCACAGCGGTGAGCGCTTACCCGGATGCCGGCGCGGCAGCAGCAGCGCCCGGGCGGCGCACTCCCGGAACCGCGACGCGAACAGCGCCGACGAACTGACCTCCGTCGTCACCAGCGGTTCGATCTCGTCGGGCTCGAACACGAAGATGTCGGCGCCGGGGGCGGTGTCGTCGGTGTCGGGGAGCCGCACGATGATGCCGTCGTCGGAGGCGGTGGGCTTCTCGTCGATACCGAACCGTTCGTAGAGCCGCTTGCCGACCGCCAGCGCCAGCGGCCCGTGCACCCGCAGGCCGTAGGGCGAGTGCAGGATCACCCGCCAGTCGCCGAGTTCGTCGCGGAAGCGCTCCACCACCAGGGTCGTGTCCGACGGCACCGCCGTCGTCGCCGCGCGCTGTTCGTCGATCAGCTGCCACAGGTTGTCGGTCGCGAACGCGTCGAATCCGACCTGCCGGCACCGCGCCTCGAACGCCGCGCGATCCAGGCGCGCCAACTCGCCGTTGAACGCGCCGATCGCCGCGCCCAGCTCGGCGGGGCGGCCCACCCCGTCGCCGCGCCAGAACGGCAGCCGGGCCGGTTCGCCCGGTGCGGGGATCACGAGCACCCGGTCGTGGGTGATCTCGGTGATCCGCCAGCTCGTCGCACCCAGGGAGATCACGTCGCTGGGCCGGGATTCGTAGACCATCTCCTCGTCGAGTTCGCCGACCCGCGAAGGCTTTTCGGAGTCAGCGCTGGAGGCCAGGTACACCGTGAACATGCCGCGGTCGGGTATCGCGCCGCCGGAGGTGACGGCCAGCCGCTGCGCGCCGGGACGCGCGGTCAGCGTGCCCGCGTCGCGGTCGTAGACGATGCGGGGCCGCAGCTCGGCGAACTCCGTCGAGGGATACTTGCCCGACAGCAGGTCCAGCGTCGCCTCGAACGCGCTGCGCGGCAACGTCGCGAACGGCGCGCTGCGGCGCACGGTGTCGAACCACGCGTCGGCGTTGATCGGCTCCAGCGCGCAGGCTGCGACCGTGTGCTGCGCCAGCACGTCGAGCGGGTTGGCCGGCACCTTCATGGTCTCGATCTGGCCGCCCAGCATCCGCTGCACACTGACCGCGCACCCGATCAGATCGGTGCGGTGCTTCGGGAACAGCACCCCCTGGCTGATCTCGCCCACCTGATGGCCGGCCCGGCCGATGCGCTGCAGCCCGCTGGCCACCGACGGTGGCGTCTCGACCTGGATCACCAGATCGACTGAGCCCATGTCGATTCCGAGCTCGAGGCTCGAAGTCGCCACGACCGCCTTCAGGCGTCCGCTCTTCAAAGCGTCCTCGACCTCGGCGCGGGCTTCCTTGCTGACCGAGCCGTGATGCGCGCGGGCGAGCAGCGGCTCGGCGCCGAAGGTCTGGCCGCTGCCCATCAGGTGCGCGGGCGCGCCGCCGGCCACGCCCGGGTTGGCGCCACCCAGCTCGACGCCGGCGCGTTCGGCGTGAATCTCGTTGATGCGGGCGGTCAGTCGCTCGGCAAGCCGCCGCGAATTCGCGAACACGATCGAGGAGTTGTGCGCCTCGATCAGGTCGACGATGCGCTCCTCGACGTCGGGCCAGATCGAGTTGTTCTCCAGGTTCGCCATGTCCGGCACCGGAACCTGCACGGTGAGGTCGAATGTCTTGGCGGCCGGCGGGGCGACGATGGTGGTGGGTGCCGAGCCGGACAGGAAACGCGCGACCTCCTCGGGTGGGCGCACCGTCGCCGACAGCCCGATGCGCTGCGCGGGCCGCTCGAGCAGGGCGTCGAGACGCTCCAACGACACCGCGAGGTGCGTGCCGCGCTTGGTGCCCGCCACCGCGTGCACCTCGTCGACGATCACCGTGTCGACACCGGTCAGCGTCTCGCGCGCCGCGGAGGTCAGCATCAGGAACAGCGACTCGGGCGTGGTGATCAGGATGTCCGGCGGTTTGGTGAGCAGCTCGCGGCGCTTGCTCGGCGTGGTGTCGCCGGACCGCACGCCGACGCTGATCTTGGGCGGCTCCACGCCGGTGCGTTCGGCGATGCGCGAGATGCCGGTCAGCGGTGTGCGCAGGTTGCGTTCGACGTCGACGGCCAGCGCCTTGAGCGGGGAGACGTACAGCACGCGGGTGCGCGGCTCGGTCCGCGGGACCCGGGCCAGGCCGTCGATCGCCCACAGAAACGCCGCGAGCGTCTTGCCCGACCCGGTGGGCGCGATGACCAGCGTATTGTCGCCGTTGGCGATGGCGGTCCAGGCCTGGGCCTGCGCCGGGGTGGGCTCGACGAAAGTGCCGGCAAACCACTCCCGCGTCAGTGAACTGAAGCGGGACAGCGGATCGGTCGTCGCGGGCACCCGTCCATGGTGCCAACCGGCTCCGACAACTCACCGTCACCGTGTCAACGGCCCAGTTCAGAGGGTTCGCAATCTGGCGCATCGCTGCGCGATCCGGCTTACGATCGTCCCGTGGTCGCGGGGGATTGGCAGCCCTACATTCCGGCCGCCACGATCGGGCGGCCGCGGATCGTGCACGGCGTCGTGCGCAGGCCGGAGGTCCTCGAACGCCTGCGGGTCGCCGGTGCCGGCGACCTGGTGACCGTCACCGCCCCCGCCGGCTACGGCAAGACCACGGCCGCAGCCCTCTGGGACGAGGCCGACCCGCGACCGTTCGCCTGGCTCCGGGTGGATCACCTGGACAACGACGCCTCTCACCTGCTGGTCCACGTCGTCGCAGCGCTCGATCAGCTCCGGGACGGCGACAGCGACGAGCTCCGGTACATGCGCGGAGCCGGCCGGGACCCGCTCACGCACCTGCTGCCGGCGGCGATCCGGGCGCTCGACGCGGCCGGACCGCTGGTCGTCGTGGTCGACGACGCCCACGCCCTGACCCGGCCCGAGACCATCACCGCGCTGCGCGCGCTCATCGACGCGGCCCCGGCGACCACGACGGTCGCCGTCCTCGGCCGCTTCCTGCTGCCGCTCGACATCGCCCGCCGCCGGCTGCACCGCACGGTCGTCGAGCTCGGCCCGAACGAACTGCGCTTCTCCAGGCACGAAGCGGCCGCGACCGTGGAGTCGCTGGCTGCGCGCAGCGACGACCCGACCGTGTCGGCGGTCCTGGACCTCACCGAGGGCTGGGCGGCGGGCGTGACCCTGGCGGCGATGGCCCTGCGGGACGGCGTCGCGCTCGACGACATCACCGGCCGGCACGACTCCGTCGTCGACTATCTGGTGGAGGAGGCGCTCTACGGCCTCGACGAGGACACGGTCACCTTCCTGGTGGAGTCGGCCGTCTTCGATCGTTTCACCGCCCAGCAGCTCGACACGGTGCTGGGACGCGGCGACTCGGCGCACCTGCTGGAAAAGCTGTCGAGCTCCGGCAACCTGTTCCTGATCCCCCTCGACCACCACCGCGGATGGTACCGGTACCACCGGCTGTTCGGCGACGTGCTGCGCGGCCGGCTGCGCACCGCAGCCCCCGGCAGATACCGCAGCCTGCTGTGCCGCGCGGCCGACCAGCTGGAGAACGACGGTGACATCGACGGCGCGCTGATCAAGGTGCTGGAAGCCGGCGACCGGGCCCGCGCGGCCCGGCTCGTGGGGCGCGAAGCCGTCCGGCTGGGTTTCGACGGACGTGTCGGAGTGCTGGCGCGGCGGCTGTCGCTGCTGGACTCGCGCGTGTTCGCCGAGCATCCGGATGCCGCGGTCGCCCGCGCGTGGCTGGGGGTGACGACCGGCGACGCGGAGCTCATCCAGCGCTCGCTGATGCTGGCACAGCAGGCCGACCGCGGACAGCGCCTGTCGGACGGCACCCCGTCGGTGGCCGTCGCCGCGGCGCTGATCAGTTCTCTGGTCGGGATCGACGGTGTGCACGACGTGATCCGCCACGCCGACGTCGTCCGCGCCGCCGGGGACTACCTCGTCAACCCGTGGTGGGGCGCGGCGACCGTGATGAAGGGCGCAGCCGAAGCCATGCTCGGCTATGTCTCGCGGGCCCGCGTGCTGTTGGAGTCGGCGCTGCCGGTCACCGAGGACCTGCCGGGGTTCCAGGCCGCTGCGCTGGCGCACCTGGCGCTGATCGATCTCGGCGCCGGCGACGACGAGGGGGCGATTCAGTGCAGTGAGGCCGCGCGGACGCTCGTCGACAAGTACGACCTGTGCGACGTCGTCCCGGTCGTGGTCGTCTACGCCGTGAGCGCGGTCATGTCGGCGCGCACCGGGGACGGCGACGGGGCCAGAGAGGCGATCGGCGTCACCGAGAAGCTGCTGGACCGCCTCGGTCATCTCGCGGCGCGCACCGCCCTGCTGGGCCACGGCCTGCTGGCGTGGACCGCTGCGGTGCTTCAGGATTCGCGGCTGCTGAGCAAACACCTCGATGCGGCCGAACGAGCCCGCCGCCGTGAGCCCGACGCGGTGGCGCTGTCTCAGCGCATCGATCGCGTGCGGGCCATGGCCGCCGGGGGGAGCAGGCCGCTGACCGCCGCCGAGTTGCGGTTGCTGCCGTATCTGGCCACCCATCTGTCGCTGCAGAGAATCGCGCAGGAATTGGTGATCGGCCGCGAGACCGCCAAGAGCCAGGCGACGTCGATCTACCGCAAGCTGGGGGTGTCGTCGCGCGGGGAAGCGGTCAGCGAGGCGAGGCGGGTCGGCCTGATCGCGGAGTGAGTCGGCTGCCCGGTCAGTGTCCCTTGGCCCAACTCCACGCTGCGAGTCGCCATCGCCCGGCCACCCGTCGCAGCGCAACGGTGAAGACCGAACCCGCCTGGGTATGGCGTGTCCCGTCTTTGTCAAAACTCATCGACGCCGGGTACACCAGGTACGCGGATTCACCGTGCACGTCGGCGTGGCGGGGCTCGTCGAGAAGTATGCGGTAGTTGCCCACGCCGAGATGCGCACTCTCGGCCTGGACGTCGCGCCACCACTGCTCGGTGGCCGACTCACCTTGCCACACATGCGGTGCCATCCCGTCGAGAATCTGCATGGGATCGGCGCATTCATCGGTCATTGCTGACGCATCTGCTCGGTTGAAGGCATCGACGTACCGCCGGACTGCCTCCATCGCCTCCTCGGTCTCAGACAAGGCGCACTGCTCCTCTCACGTCATCGTCGCCACATTGCGCCACAGGTTGTTCAGGCTCGCCGTACCGCCGAACAGCGTCGTGAAGTGGGTCGAGTCGATGAGCAGGATGTGGCCTGCGCGTTCGCCTTCCGGCGGCATCCAGATCACCGAGTTGAACTCCGTATTGCCGGCCGCGGTGAACGGATGCGGCCGGAACGGGTCGACCCGTTGGCGCGCCAGCACCCGCACGCCCGGGCTCTCCGGTTCGGTGAGCGCGTAGTGGGGCAGATGCTGGTGGAAGCTGAGCGTCGGCACGCCCTCGAGTAGTCCGAGCTCATCGAGGTCGTGGTAGGACGTCAGGGGCGCAATGTCTTTCGTGCCGTCCACGACGGCGGGCCTCAGCCCCCACGTGTTGTGCACCGGCACGTCCAGCGCGCGCATCAGCGCGCGGGTGTAGTGACTGAACCGCTGCTGCCGGGGCACCAGCCGGTCGCCGTGGTGCTCGTATTCCATCTGCCGTTGCGCCAGGTCGTCGGTGAAGCCCACGTCGTGATGCGGAGCCAGCAGCAGACACGTGCCCTCGATGCCCAGCCACTCGCGGATCGCCTCCACCTCGGCGGGTTCCACCTCCAGGCCCGAGGTCAGATGGTCGAGGCCGAACACCATCAGCGTGTCGGTGTCGTCGAGAATCCGTTCGTCGATCGGTTGCGGGTAGCCGGCTTGGTCGACACGCTGGAACACCGCCACCGGATGCCCGGTCGCCTCACCCACGAGGTGTTGGAACGACAGGGTCGATCGGTGGAAGAGTTCGAGGGTGCCGGCGATGCCCTGGAGGAAGTTCGCCGCGGTGAATTCCGGTGTCTCATACGCGGGATACACCACGTTGCGGACTTCGGTCATGGTGGAGAAGCGGTTCTCCATCGCGGCCGGATCCCGTTGCGCCTCCCACGGATAGCTCCACGTCCAGTAGATGCTCACTCGCCGGCGTCCATTGTGCGGCCGCGCGATGTGATCCTGGTTGTAGGTACGGGCGGATCGTGCGGTCATCGTCGCTCCCTAACCGCCGAGTGTGGCGAGATAGCGCAGGGCGGTCAGCCCCGGCAGAAAGAAATAGGCACCGCCGCGCAGCGTGGTGAAAGCCGGGATACCCTTGTGCACCTTGCGGATCGGACGCTTCGGGACGGTGAAATCGAGGGTGCCGTCCTGGGTGCCGCAGATCGGGTCGTGCTCGTTGCCCAGTTCGTGGAAGGTCTTGTCGTTGATCCAGACGTTCTGCGCGAACTCGAACTGGCGCACCAGGCTCGCGCAGATGATGAAGGCCGCGATGCCCCGGTCGACGCCGTCGTCGGGGGCGCCGTCGGGCAGTGCGGGGCCGTACGTGGCGCCACGCCGGATCATCCGGCGCCGGTTCATGTTGGCCGCGGTGTCTCGCGGGTTCAGCCGCCGTGCGTGAGAGCCGAGCGGACACGCGTAGCCCAGCGGATCCATTTCCTCGTAGTTGAAGTCGTTGTTGCGCATCGGGTCCGCCCCGAGCTCCGGGTCGTCGGCGTGCGGCGCGAGCACCAGGGGCGCACCGCTGCGCCAGCGGCCCATGAACTTGGCGGCCAGCAGTTCCTGTTCCTCTGCGGTCCCGGCGTTGTCGGCCAGGTACTCGCGGAACGTCCCGACGTGCTCCTGGAGCCTGCGATACGCCATGAAGCTGCCGTTGCGGGAAAGGACCTCCGGCTGAGGCGGATTCACGGGGGGCCCGTATTCGTCGGGATAGCCGAGGATGAACTCTCCCGGCTCCAGTGCGCCGCCGGAACCGGGGGTCGGTTCTTCACCGGCGCCCTTCATCACCGGCTGCGACAGCCGGTCGCGGAACCCGAAATGGTCGTGGGCGTAGTCGAACGGCGGGTTGGCGTTGAGGTCCAGGTAGGACAGCGTGCGAACACCGTCGCAGCGCGCGACCAGCTTGTCGTGTTCGCCGACGCAGCGTCGGTGCTCGGCGTCGTCGCGCGCGAACAGGATCGCGATGGCGTGCACGTCGTCGCCCGCCAGTCCGCCCACCCAGTGTTCCGGTGCGTTGGCGCCGGTGTCTCCCAGGATGTCGGCCCGCGCCGCCATGCCCTCTGAGAACTCGTCCGGGAAACTGGCCAGTGCGTCGGCCGGAACGCCGAGGGCGCGTAGTCCAGTCCACGTGAACGCCAGCGTGATCCAGCGCTTCGAGCTGTCCATGGTCCGGCTGACGTCGGCTGCGGACTGGACGCGGTCGATCAGCTCCGACAACCAGGCCCGGCCGCCCTCGGCGGTGTCGAACGTCAGGAACTCGTAACGCCCCGTCATGGCCGGGGTGCGGGTCACCAGGATGTGCTGGATGTCGTCGAGTTCGAGGGTCACTGCATCTGGTCGAGCATGGTCGAGAACGCGGCCTTGAGCCGCAGGGCCTTCTTGATCTCGTCGGCGGTGACGTACGGGTACTCGCCGTACTCGAGGAAGCTGGGGAATTGGTGTTCTCGCACGAACTTGATGAACGATTCGGGGTTGGTCTTCCAATCTTCCGGAAAGCCCTCGAGATTCGTGAAGACCGTGGTGATACCGGTCTCGCTGAACAGCCTGACCGCGTCCTCGGTGTACTTGTCGAAGTCGGTGTCGAAGATGCCCTGGTATTGGAAATGCAGTCCGGAGCCGACGTCGAACAGCACCCAGCGCAGGTAGTGCAGCCGCAGGGGCTTCAAGACGTCGGGGCTGGCCGCGATCGCTTCCTCGATCTGCTTGCCATAGGCGCGGACCGCCTCTTCGCGGCCCTCTTTGACCTTGGCGATGATCGAGAACCCGTAGCAGGCCGGCGTGCGCGGGAAGACCGGCCCGTACCGACCGCGTTCGAGGGTGTCGTACCCCTCCGGAGGGATGGCTTTCGCCGCCGGCGTGGACCAGGCTTCGTCGCTCATGACTCGAACGTTAGGGCGATCGCTGCGCACTGTCGTCCCCCGAAACGGGGGAATCCGGTGCCGACAGGGGCGAAAGGAAGGGCCTGGGGTCAAGCCGGTGGTCTAGCTGCAAGGGAAGGAGCGGACCGGGCGGCGCTGACCCCAGGCGATGCGAACGCTACTCGCGGGGCGTCTGCCGCACAGCGTTTTCGACGCGGCAGTCACAAGATTTCCCCCGATGTGGGGGATGCCCGCACGAGCTTGCATTCATAGGCTCCGTTCAGCGAGCCGTGGATTCACGACTACGCGCGAAACGACGCACGAGGAGTGAGCGATGCGGCTGGCATATCTGCTCGGCGCACCGGTGATGGTGATCGCCGGCATCACTGTCTTGCCGACTTTTGCTGCGCCGACTGCCAGGGCCGACTGTGTCGCGACGCGCGGGACGATGATCTGTTCGGACAACCCGGGCGCGGGCGACAACGGCAACCTGGGGCCGATGACGCCCTATCCGTGCGACCTCGATTGGTACTGCGACATCGGCGGGTCCTGGGATCTGGGAGACGAGGACGTCGTCGGGAATCCTCCCGGCGGGCCTCCTGACATCGGTCGGCCGGGCCGGCCGGATATCGGCCGACCGGGTTCGCCGGGCAACAGGCCGGGCGGCGGCGGAGGTTCATCCGGCGGCGGCCCCGGCGGACGTTGAGTCAGAGAAATCGATCGAGGAGAACGAAATGTCATCTCATTCCATCTCCCCGCGGCGTGTGCTCGCGGCGGCCCTCGGCGCCGGCGCCGTCCTGCTGGCAGGGGGCTTCGCGCAGGCTCAGCCGCCGGAGCCGACTCCGCCGCCCCCGCCGCCATCGGCGCCCTCACCGCCGAACTGCACCGCGGCGGATCTGGCGGGTGTCATGTCCGGCGTCACCGCGGCGACGTCGGCGTATCTGTTCACCCATCCGGCGGTGAACGACTTCTTCACCTCGCTCAAGGGCAAGACGGCTGACGAAAAGCGGGCGGCATTGCAGGAATACCTGGACACGAATCCGCAGGTCCAAGCGGAACTCCAGGGTATCCGTCAGCCGGCCAAGGACTTCCGGGCCCGCTGCGGCTAGACCGCCGGGCCGTCGGCGTCCGGTGCGACGCGCGGCAGCCGGCAGAAGGAGTGTTGTGATGCGATTGCCGATTGTGCTGGTCGCACCGATGGTCGTGATCTCGTATCTCTTCATCGCCCCCGAGGCCGAGGCCGATTGCACGAGCTCGGCCGGGACCACGATCTGCTCCCAGGGCGACGTCCGCGGTGCGAACACCGGTCAGGGTCCGGGATCGGGGCCATCGGTGCCCTATCCCTGTGACTACGACTGGAACTGCGACCAATGGGGCTGGGATTGGGACGTCAACGTCGACTGGAATCCGGGGGGCGGCATCGGGGCGCCGGGCCGTCCGGGGAACCGGCCGGGGGCCGGCCGGCCCAGTACCGGTGGGGGCCGCGGCGGTCGGCGGTGACGTCGCGAGCACCGGAGCGGTCGAGGAGTGTAGGGACTTTGGTCCTCACTTGAACGACTCGCGCCGCGAACGGCCTTGTGATGCGACGCGGAGGACTAACGTCGACGACGTTCGAGAGACGCGGGGGGCAGTCATGAGGGTTCTGCAGTCGGTGTGCACGGCCGGGGTGACGGCCGTGCTCGGTGCGTCGATCGCGCTCGCACCGGCCGATCACAGCCCGCCGCGGGCGCCGATTGCCCTCGGCCGCAGCGTCTTCCCGGTCGCGCTGTCGTCCGCGACGCTGCCCGTGCCCCTGTCGTTGTTGCCGATCCGCCTGCTGGACAAGCCGGCCGACGTGGCGCGCTCGGTTCCGCCGCGTCCGCACGCTCTGGTGACCGTGACGCCGTCGGTCGCTCCCGAGGCGTCGGTCGACGTCGCCGCAGCTTCGGTCGGCAACGCCATCATCAACGTGTACAACGCCGTCGAGCCGTGGGTGAGGTGGGGCTTCGACGTCGCGCAGTACGCCGTCGGCTGGATTCCGGTCGTCGGATGGCTGGCGCCGCAGATCGGCATCTTCTACGACTTCTTCGAGAGCATCGCCCAGAGCGCCACCTACAACTTCGCCTACTGGATCGACGGCAGCGTCACCTTCGGCGAGGGGGTGCGCAATGTGGCGCGGGACAGCTGGAATGCGCTCGTGCAGTTGGGCCGTGACGAGCTGAACTGGATCCTGCCGCCGCTGCCGCCGTGGCCCCCGGTGTTCCGCTCCTCAGCGGTGGCCACCGAGCAGACGATGGCCGCCGAGCAGGCGGTGCAGACGGACGCCGCGCCGGCGCACCCCCTGAAGTCCCGGCTGGCCTCGCTACGCGACTCGGTCCGCGCCGCGAAGGCGGCTGGAGACACACCGGCGGAGCCCGCCGACGCGACGACGTCGACGGCACCGAAGCAGGCCGATACCCCCACGGAGACAGCCGAACCGGTGACGAAGGCCGACAAGCACACGACGCGCGCACAGAAGGCCGACGCCACAGCGCCCGACACCGGTACCAGCACGACCGCGTCACCCAAGCCGAAGAAGTCCAGCGATCGCGGCGCGAAGGGCACGCACCGGGTCTTCGGACACGGGGTGGCGGCCTCAGCGCGCTGAGGCGGCCACCGCGTCGGAGAGCGCGGCCGGGATGCCGGGCACCCGTTCGACGGCGTCCATCAGCGCGTGCGCGCACAGGTCGGCGATGAGGTCCGCGTCGATCGACGGGTCCTTCAATCGCTGACGGCACATCTCCAACGTGAAGGCCAGCCAGCCGTAGACGATCGCGCGCAGGTCCCGCTCCACCTTCGCGTCGATCTCCCCGCCGACGGTTTTGACCATCCGGTCGAGGATGCGGTGGGCCTGCCGGTCGTTGTCGGTGTCCTCGATGCCGCGCAGCACGGGATCCGACCGCCCGAGCACCATGTACGCCGCCCACGCGCCGTGCGGATGTTGTTCGTCGTAGCGCAGGTAGGCGAGCACGCCGGAGCGGACCTGGCCGAACAGCGTCTGATCCGGCTGGGCGGGGGTGTTCGTGGCCTCGAACAGTCGCTCGCCCTCCGCACGCACGACCGCGGCGAAGAAGGCCCGCTTGTCGGGGAAGTAGTGGTACATCAGCGCGCGGGAGACGCCTGCGCGCTCGGCGATCTCGTCGATGCGCACCTCGTCGTAGGGGCGGTGACCGAACACCTCTGCACCCAAACCCAACAACTCGTTCCGGCGATCATCGGGCGAGAGGCGGCGCCGTGCTCGAGCCATGCCCGAATACTACGGAGCGCGCACCGACGTTCGCGCGCAGACCCGGGGTCACGCGACGTCGGCGGCCTCGCGCTCGTCGTGCTCCTCACCGCCGGGCAGCTCGCGGTCCTCGCGCTCGGAACAGCGCCGCAGTGCCGCGAGGTCGCGGATCACCACCTCGTTGTCATAGACGGCGATCCAGCCGCGCGCCACGAACTCGCCGAGTGCGTCACGGCCCGACGTGTGGCCCGCGCCGGCGAGCTGGGTGAGGTCCTCGGGCAGCAGGCTGTACCCAAGGTGGACGGTCCCGTCGTCGCCGGCGTCGAATCGGCTTGCGAGCGAAACCAATTGGCGGGCGATGCGCCCGGCGACATCGGTCGAGACGAAGTCGACGAGCTGTTCCTCGACCGTGTCGACCCGGCGGGCCAGCCGCTGCAGCAGGTGCCAGCCCAGCGCCGGGCGGGCGGCGATCAGCGCGCGCAGCGCCGACCGCGTCACCTCCGTCGCGGTCACCGGGGTCAGCGCCGTGGCGGTGCTCGTCCGCGGTCCGGGGTCGAACACGGCGAGTTCCCCGAGCACGTCGCCGGGTCCCAGGACGGCCAGCAGGAGTTCGCGGTCGTCGTAGCCGCGCCGGGACAGCCGGACGTGGCCGCTGTGGATGACGAACATGCGGTCGCCCGGATCGCCCTCGCAGAAGATGGTGGCCAGCGTGCCGAACGTGACGTCGGCGAGGGCGTCGCCGGCGGTCTCCTCACGCACTGCGACGGTCATGGGCCCGGGGCCGCCGGACGCACGTCGAGCTGGATTCTGGCCAGCGTCTGAGCCTGCTCGGCGTCCGGTCGGCCGAGTTTCTCCATGACCACTCGATAGGACTGGACCAGCACGGCCAGGATCTCGTCGAAGCTGTGCTGCGTCAGGCGGCGGTGCATGTCCTCGGCTTGTTCGCGGAGATCGGCAAGGGCCGGCGCGGATCTCTGCGGACCGTCGGGCGACAGCACGGGCGTCACGTCCTGGGTGTGGTGGAGCACCCCGACGGTCTTGCCCCGCTCGGCGATGGGCCAGTTCACCGGCGTCCACACCTTGTCGACGAAGGCGCCGGGTCGCGTGGTGTCGGGGATGTCGTAGCGCTGCACGCCCATGCAGTGCCGTCTACCTCGGCGCAGCACCCAGTCCAACGACGTCGTCAGCCGGGCTGCTCCGTCGTCGGGGTCGGCCGGGTTGTGCGGGAACGCCTCGAACAGCATCTCGCCGACCAGGCTCTCCCTCGGCTGCTGGGACGCCTGCTCGAACGCCGCGTTGACGGCCCGGATGCGGAGGTCGCGGTCGATCAGCAGGTAGGGAGCCCACCTGCGCTGGAACCAGTTCGATTTCTCGATGCCCGATACCTGCGTATCCGACAACACGTTCCGACCTCCTGGCAATGTCGCGCGGCCCCCCGCACCATCGAGTCATCGTGCCCGCGGGGTGGCCGGCGCCGCCAGGGACCTTGGTCATCAGCTGCGCAGCGACGGTCCACCGAGCTGCGTTCGCGGAGGGGCGTCAGCGCGCCCGCAACGTCCGTTGATACCGGCGCATCCCGCTGATCCAGCGGTCGTAGTCGCCGCCCTTGTGCCGGTACATCTCGAGCAGTTCGGGATGCGGCAGCACCATGAACCGCCCCGCTCGCACCGCGTCGACCGTCACCCGGGCCACGTCGGCCGCGCTGATCACACCGGCCGAGTGCTCGATCGAGGACGCGCCGAGCTGCGCGTCGGGATCGTCGGTGCTGCGCACGGCGTGCAGCAGGGGGGTGTCGACGCCGAGCGGGCACACGCAACTGACGCCGATGCCGTCGTCGCCGTAGGTGATCGCCAGCCACTCCGCGAATCCGACCGCCGCGTGCTTGCTGACCGCGTATCCCGCCGCACCGAGCTGTGTCAGCAGGCCCGCGGCCGACGCCACGGACACGAAGTGGCCCGACCCCCGCGACTGCCAGTGCGGCACCAGCAGCCGGGCGGCGCGGACGTGCGCGCGCAGATTGACGTCGAGGATGACGTCCCAGTCGGATTCCGTTCCGAGGCCGGTCTTCCCGATGATGCCGGCGTTGGCGACGTAGATGTCGACGGGGCCGAACTCGCGGGTGGCGAGGGTGATCAGCCCCTCGATGTCGACGACGTCGGCCGCGTCGGCGCGCAGACCTGCCGCCTCCCCGCCGGCCGCGCGGACGGCCCCGGCGGTGTCCAGAGCGCCCACCTCGTCGAGGTCGCCGACGACCACGCGCGCGCCCTGGGCGGCGAGTTCGTGTGCCAGCGCCTCGCCGATGCCCGACGCTCCGCCGGTGACGATCGCGACCTTGCCCTGTACATCCATGTGACGATTGTCGGCCCCGAGCGTGCGCGGAATGTGCGCGGGTGGCGGCGTGTCGACGTGCAGACCCGCTCCCCCGCAAGCGGGAGGTGCCCCCAGCTCGCGGCAAAAGGGGGTCAGCCGAAGTGGACGCCCTGGGCCAGCGGCAGGTCCGCGGAGTAGTTCACGGTGTTGGTCGCGCGGCGCATGTACGCCTTCCACGCGTCCGACCCAGACTCGCGTCCGCCGCCGGTCTCCTTCTCGCCGCCGAACGCACCGCCGATCTCGGCGCCGGAGGTGCCGATGTTGACGTTCGCGATGCCGCAGTCGCTGCCCTCGGCGGAGCAGAAGCGCTCCGCCTCGCGCAGGTCCAGCGTGAAGATTGCCGACGAAAGACCCTGCGGGACAGCGTTGTTCAAGGCGATCGCCTCGTCGAGCGAGTCGTAGGTGAGCACGTAGAGGATCGGGGCGAACGTCTCGAGGTGCACCACCTCGCTCTGGCCGGGCATCCGCACCACCGCGGGGGTGACGTAGAAGGCGCCCTCGTCGCCGACGTCGACGCGCTCGCCGCCGAGCACCTCACCGCCCTCGGCGCCGGCCTGCTGCAGCGCGCCGACCATGTCGCGGTAGGCGGTCTCGTGGATCAGCGGGCCGACGAGCGTGCCGTCGGCCAACGGGTCGCCGACGGGAAGCTGCCGATACGCCGAAACGATTCGCGACACCACGTCGTCGGCGATCGAGGAGTGAACGATCAACCGCCGCAACGTCGTACACCGCTGACCCGCGGTGCCCGCCGCCGAGAACACGATGCCGCGCACCGCGAGGTCGAGGTCGGCGGCCGGTGTCACGATGGCCGCGTTGTTGCCGCCGAGTTCCAGCAGCACCTTGCCGAACCGCTGCGCCACCCGCGGCCCCACCTCGCGGCCCATGCGCACGGACCCGGTCGCGCTCAGCAGCGCGACCCGCGGATCGTCGACCAGACGCTCGCCGACCTCGCGGCCGCCCTGGATCAGGCGACTGACCCCGGCCGGCGCGCCGACGTCGGCACACGCCCGTTCCAGCAGGGCCTGACAGGCGATCGCGGTCAGCGGCGTGAGCTCCGAGGGCTTCCACACCACGGTGTCACCACAGACCAGCGCGATCGCGGTGTTCCACGACCACACCGCGACCGGGAAGTTGAACGCCGTGATGACCCCGACGACGCCGAGCGGATGCCACGTCTCCATCAGCCGGTGCCCGGGCCGCTCGGAGGCGATCGTGCGGCCGTACAGCTGCCGCGACAGCCCGACCGCGAAGTCGCAGATGTCGATCATCTCTTGCACTTCGCCGAGCGCCTCGGAGGTGATCTTGCCGGCCTCGATCGTCACCAGCGTCGCGAGATCGGCCTTGTGCTCCACCAGAAGCCGGCCCAGCCGCGCCACCAGCGCTCCTCGCACCGGCGCCGGGGTCAGCCGCCACGCCGTGAACGCCTCTGCCGCTTGGGCTATCGCCTCATCGGCCTGCTCGACGGTGGACTCCGGGACGGTGAACAACACGTCGCCGTTGATGGGTGTGCTGGCCGTGACGCCGCCGGCGTTGGGTTCACCGAGGTCGACGCGGGCGCCGACGGCGGCCAGCGCGTCGCGGACCCGGGCGCGCAGCGCGTCGGAAGTCGGAAGTGCGGACGTCACAACGGTGGTCATGAGCAGACGACTTTCTGATAGGAGGTGTGGAACGCGGAGACCTCTGCGCCGTACAGTGCGGCCATGACCGACCCCGAGCTCGACGAGATCGATCGCGTGCTGGTCCGTGAACTCGTCGCCGACGGCCGTGCGACGCTGGCGCACCTGGCCGCGACCGCGGGGCTGTCGGTGTCGGCGGTGCAGTCGAGGGTGCGACGGCTGGAGTCACGCGGAGTGGTCGCGGGGTACACGGCGCGGATCAACCCGGAGGCCGTGGGCAGCATGCTCTCCGCGTTCGTCGCCATCACCCCTCTCGATCCCTCTCAACCCGATGATGCACCCGCGCGGCTCGAACACATCCCCGAAATCGAGGCGTGCTATTCGGTCGCCGGTGAGGACAGCTACGTGCTGCTGGTGCACGTCGAGTCGGCCCGGGCGCTCGAGGGCCTGTTGCAGCGCATCCGCACTGCAGCCGACGTGAAGACGCGCAGCACGATCATCCTACATAAATTCTACGACGGTAGACGTCACATACCGGATTAGTTATTGCTTAGACGTGGATATACCGTAATAACTGCGATAACCTGGCTGTATGACTGATGTTCTTCCGGCGCGCGCCGAAGCTGCAGGCTATGACGTCACACCCGACGATGTTCGTCCGGTGTTGGCCCGCAGCATCCTGGCCGACGGACTGGACCTGGTCCTCGACATCGACCGCTCCCGGGGCTCCTGTCTGAGGGACGCCCGCACCGGCCGCGGCTATCTCGACATGTTCACGTTCTTCGCGTCCTCGGCGCTGGGCATGAATCACCCGGCGCTGGCCGACGACCCGCAGTTCCGCGACGAACTCGCCGCCGCCGCGCTGAACAAGCCCAGCAACTCCGACGTCTACTCCGTGCCGATGGCCCGCTTCGTCGACACGTTCGTCCGCGTGCTCGGCGACCCCGGCCTGCCCCACCTGTTCTTCGTCGACGGCGGCGCGCTGGCCGTCGAGAACGCGCTGAAGGTCGCCTTCGACTGGAAGAGCCGCCTCAACGAGTCCCGCGGCATCGACCCCGCACTGGGCACCAGGGTGCTGCACCTGACGGGCGCCTTCCACGGGCGCAGCGGTTACACGATGTCGCTGACGAACACCGACCCGAACAAGGTCGCGCGGTTCCCGAAGTTCGACTGGCCGCGCATCGACGCGCCGTACCTGCGGCCGCACGCCGACATGGACGCGCTCGAAGCCGAGTCGATCCGTCAGGCGCGCGCGGCGTTCGAAGCCGCTCCGCGCGACATCGCGTGCTTCATCGCCGAACCGATCCAGGGCGAGGGCGGCGATCGGCACTTCCGTCCGCAGTTCTTCGCGGCGATGCGCGCGCTGTGCGACGAGTTCGATGCGCTGCTGATCTTCGACGAAGTGCAGACCGGCTGCGGGATCACCGGAACCGCCTGGGCGTACCAGCAATTCGGGGTCGCCCCCGACGTCGTCGCGTTCGGCAAGAAGACCCAGGTGTGCGGCGTGATGGCCGGCCGGCGGGTCGACGACGTCGCCGGCAACGTGTTCACCGTCAGCTCGCGGATCAACTCCACGTGGGGCGGCAACCTCGTCGACATGGTTCGCGCGCGCCGCATTCTCGAGGTCATCGAGGCCGACGGATTGTTCGCCCGCGCAACCGAATGCGGACGCTACCTGCTCGACCGGCTCGGCGAACTCGCCGACGATTTCCCCGGCCTGGTGCGCGACGTCCGCGGCCGCGGCCTGATGTGCGCGTTCAGCCTGCCCAGCGCCCAGCAGCGCGACACACTGATCGCCGGCCTGTGGGAGCGCGGGGTGATCATGCTCGGCTGCGGCGCCGACAGCGTCCGGTTCCGGCCCGCCCTGACGGTGTCGCACAGCGAGATCGACGCCGCGATCGACGCCGTGCGCGCGGTGCTCAGGTCGATGCGGTCTGCGTGAGCCGGCGGATCGTCGCCCGCAGCCACGGCAGGTCCGCTCCGCCCACCAGTTCGCACCCGTGCAGCTCGGCGAGTTTGCGTGCCGCAGGGGTGAACCCGCCATTGGTGACCACCATCGTCTGCGTGCAGTCCTGCATCGGGGCGCCGGCCACCACCTCCTGCACCGCGCCGGCCCCGACCGGGCGTGAATGTCGCTTGCACTGCACCGCCAGGCGGTTCGGGCGGTGGCCCACGATCAGGTCCACGCCCCAGTCGCCGGTGATCGACGTCATGATCACCGGGACGCCCGCCGACCGGGCGATCCGCGCGACGTAATCCTCGAACTCGGTGCCCGACATCTGGTCACCGGCCGACTGTTCGCGGGCGCCCGGGGTGAGAGCGCCGGCGAGTGTGGCCATCAGGAAGGTCGGCACCGCCGGCGCCAGCAGCCCCGCCACGACGCTCCAGACCGGGCCGGCCCCCCAGAGATACGCGCCCACGCCCACGGCGATCGCCAGCACCGCACACAGCTTCCAGCGCGACCACGTCACGGGGGGATCGTAGGGCGCAGCCCCGACAAACCTCCGCCCCCGACAAACCTCCGCCACATCACGTTTACCTAACTCGGCGTGCGGGAATGTCGCTGTCACCTGCACAAAGGAGCGAACGAACGATGGCGGACCTGTCTCACGGCGGGCAGCGGCTACGCAATGGCACCGTTATCGACCGCGGTGGTGTCCGGGAGGCCGTGCGCGTCGGACTGGGATTCGCGGTCGCGGGTGTGCTGGCTCTGCTGACCGCGTCGGTGTGGATGAGCACGTGCACCGGGTCGACGGTCGACGCGCTGGCGTGCGGTGCGCCGCAGCGGGCGGTCTCCGCCCTGGCCGCACCGGCCATCTTCCTGGCGGGCGCGGCGTGGGCGGTGACGCGCAGCGTCCGGATGCGGCGCGACCAGCCCGCCTGGTGGGCATGGTCGGTCGGGGCCGCGATCCTGCTGGCGCTCACGGTGATCAGCGCGCTCCTCGGCATGCCGTCGCTGTAGCGGCGCGCGGACTCTTACGCACCGCCGAAAAGCGGCCTACGCTGGGGAAAGGCGAGGTCCCGCGCCGAAAGCCTGCCGTCCCTGCCGGGGCGGTGGCCCCTGAATTGGGAGTCAGAGATGAAAGGACCGAGAGACCCGGTCGACCACGTCCGAACGACGCGGACGCACGCCGGGGAGTCGATGACAGACAACTTGATCATGCCGGCGTTGGTGGTGATCGGCTTGGGGCTGGTGGCGTTTGTCGCCATGCTGACCGCCTTCGCCACCAACCACGACGGCAGCGGCGTGGCACTGGCGGTGCTCGCCTGTGTCGCGTTCATCGTCGGGAGCGGCTGGCTGGTAGTCGAGCACCATCGGGTGCGCCGGCTCGAACAGCGTTGGTACGCCGACCATCCCGGCACCACGTGGCAGCCGCCCTGCAGCTGACACAGTTGACCGGCCGCTTCGCAGATGCACCCACAATCGCTGGGCGCACGGTGAGCGGCGGCCTCACACGGCAGTGGGCCCAGCCGGTGTTCCGGCTGGGCCCACTGTGTGGAGGGTCTTACTGGTTCGACTCCTGGCGCTTCTCGGCGGCCTTCGCGCCGGCGCGGGCCGACTCGGCCTCGGCTTCCTTCTCCGCGGCATCGCGCTGAGCGTCGGCCTTGTCCTGCTGGGCCTTGCCCTCGCGGACCATGTCGTCACGGCCGGCGACGGTGCCGATCGTTTCCTTGGCCTTGCCCTTGACGTCCTCGACGACGCCCTTGATGCCTTCTTCGGGACCACTGTTCTTGTCGGTCATGGTTACCTTCCGCTGATTGGGAGAGAGGGTCTGTCCGCCTGTTCGAGGCTGACGTCCGGACTCCAAAGCCGGATGCGTTGAGTCTTCCCGCCGATGTGAGGGGCTAAACGAGTGACGCCCGTCTCACCGAAAACACTCAGGGACAACGATATTCGCTGCTCTGACCAGTGGTTTGCCGATATGGCGGAGGGCCGGGCCACCCGCCGTACGACGGCGCAGAACCCTGGTTTGGCCATGACGCGTCGCGGGGTATGACACCCGGACCATGACGTCACTGCATCGACGGCGCCTAGCCACTGTCACTCAGATCATTCGCCGAGACGCCCGTGGTTAGCAGGGGTGCGTACTGGGGTAGTCTCGCGGGGAAGTTTTCAGGAGGTCAGATGGGTCAGCGCCACAGCGCTCAGTCAGTGGAACTCCGCGTGTCCGCCACGCTGGAGAACCTGGCGGTGCTGCGCACGCTGGTGGCCGCGATCGGGACCTTCGAGGACCTCGACTTTGACGCGGTCGCCGATTTACGGCTCGCCGTCGACGAGGCCTGCACGCGGCTGATCAGGTCCGCGCTTCCGGACTCGACGCTGCTGCTCGTGGTCGATCCGAAGCCTGACGCCCTGGTCGTGCACGCCTCGACCACCTGCGACAGCCCCGACATCCTCGCGCCGGGCAGCTTCAGCTGGCACGTGCTCAGCTCGCTGACCGATGACGTCACGACCTTCAACAACGGCCAGTCACCCGATGGTCAGGTATTCGGGATAACGATGACGACGAGACGAGCGAGTTCCTTGCAGTGACGCGTTCGTCCTCGCAGGGTTCGTCGTCACGACCGAGCTCTGAATATGCGGACGTCGCCGACATGTTCCGCGAGTTGGCTCAACTCGACGAGGGTACGGCGACGTTCCAGCGGCAGCGTGACCGCATCGTCGAGCGCTGCCTGCCGCTGGCCGACCACATCGCCCGCCGGTTCGACGGCCGCGGGGAGCCCCGCGACGATCTGGTGCAGGTCGCCCGCGTCGGCCTGGTGAACGCCGTCATCCGGTTCGACGTCACCGCCGGGTCGGACTTCGTGTCGTTCGCCGTGCCCACGATCATGGGCGAGGTCCGCCGGCACTTCCGCGACAACAGCTGGTCGGTGAAGGTGCCGCGGCGCCTCAAGGAGCTGCACCTGCGGCTGGGTGCGGCGACCGCGGAGCTTTCTCAGCGGCTGGGCCGCGCCCCGACGGCGACCGAACTCGCCGCCGAGCTGGAAATGGACCGTGACGAGGTCATCGAAGGTCTCGTCGCCGGCAGTTCCTACAACACGCTGTCGATCGACAGCGGCGGGGGCAGCGGCAACGAGGACGCGCCGGCGATCGCCGACACGCTGGGCGACGTCGACATGACGCTCGACCAGATCGAGAACCGCGAAGCGCTGCGGCCGCTGCTGGAGGCGCTGCCGGAGCGGGAGCGCACCGTGCTGGTGCTGCGGTTCTTCGAGTCGATGACGCAGACTCAGATCGCCGAGCGGGTCGGCATCTCGCAGATGCACGTGTCCCGCCTGCTGGCGAAGTCGCTAACTCGTCTGCGGGACCAGCTCGAGTAACCGCGGCGGGTCGTTGTGCACCGTGGTCATGGCGGTGGACACGTCGACGCAGATCGGCAGGGTCGAGTCCGGATCGCAGATGCGCAGCAAGCGGTCGACGGCCAGGCTGGGCACGAGCGCCCAGCGGATGTCGTTGCCCGCGCACTGCACGTTGAGGGTGTGCAGCGCTGAGAATCCGGCGCTGCCGAAGAAGCTCAACCCGGACAGGTCGATGATCAGCCACTGGGTGGTGGCCGGGTCGCGCAGCGCGTAGTTGACGAACTCGTTGCCGTTGGCTGCGTCGAGCTCACCCTTGGCTGACACGACCGCGGTCGACGGCTGCGGCCAGCGCGTTTCGAAGCGCGCGGAACGGCAGGTGACCTGGTCGGGGATCAGCTCGCCGGGTGGCTTGTCGGGGGCATAAGGCACTGTTGGCTCCATCCACTAGTCGAAATGAATTTCGTGCTGTGGTGTACGCGCCAAGGTGGGCCCTGGGTCTTAAAGCCTGCACGGGGGAGATGAGCCCCGAGTGACGATGACGTGTTCCGTAAAAGGCTGTCAGTTTCAACCCCTGTCTGAACCATACGCCCCTGTGGTGATCATGGACAACGATTATGGGTGGTTGGTAACAATTGACACCTGTGGCAGTGACTGTCACGTCGAGCGATGGGGAGATGGCGGCGATTTCCGAAGTGAGGCAACAGGATTCGGCTGCCGGCGTGGTTCTGGCGGCGGGTGGTGGTTCGCGTTACGGAATGCCGAAGGTGCTGGTGGAAGACGGTTTGTGGCTGAGGTCTGCGGTGGCCGCACTTGGGGACGGCGGCTGCGGCGACGTCGTGGTCGTCCTCGGCGCCGCGGTGGTCGATGTTCCGGCGCCCGCCCGCGCCGTCGTCGCCGAGGACTGGGCGGCCGGAATGAGCGCTTCCGTGCGGGCCGGCCTGCGGTCGCTGCGCGACGACGCGGGCTACGCGGTGATCACCACCGTCGACACCCCCGACGTGAATTCCGAAGTCGTGCAACGGGTTCTGGCCGCGGCTCGCGCGTCGTCGTCGGGTCTGGCCCGTGCCCGCTACGACGGCCGGCCGGGACATCCCGTGGTGATCGCTCGTCGGCACTGGCCGCTGCTGCTCGACAGCCTCGGCGGCGATACGGGAGCCGGACCGTTCCTGCGGGCGCGCGACGACGTCGTCGCCGTCGACTGCGCGGACCTGGCGACAGGACGCGACATCGACACACGATGACACCCGTTCCCCCGATCGGGGGACACGGGAATCCACCGGGGGACGGCCTGATCGCCCGACAGACGAAAACCCGCTGACCAGCGAGAGTTACCTCAACCGACGAACCGGCATCGGCCGGAACCGCAGAGAGGTAACACCATGACCCGCTTCACCCGCCTGATCGCCCTTCCCACCCTGTCCGCCGGGATCATCGGCGGCGCCGCGCTCGGCCTGGCCGGCACCGCCGGCGCCGCGATGACCGTCAACGACGACGGCAGCATGGTCGCCACGCCGGACACCGTCGCCCAGCCGTGGACCGGCTGGCCGCGCCGCGGCTACGGCTACTACTACTGGCCGCAGCAGGGCTTCACCCCGCATATGGACACCACGGTCCAGCAGAGCCGCTGATCGCACACCGTTTGCTTGCCGGCCACGCCGTCGCCGACGCGTGCTCGAGGACATCGGCAGACCAACCGTTTTGCGTCGGATGCATCCAAACCGTGTCTGGCAAACGAATTTGCCGTAGGCTCCCTCAAAATAATTGACGAGGGGGTCAGGCAATGGCGGTTCGGAGTCATCGGCGTGCGCAGCAGTTCGGGGTCAGGCAGTGGCTGGCGTTGGGAGCGGCATCGGCGGGGGTGAGCGCAGCGTTGCTGGGCTTCGCGCTGACCGGTCCGCAGGTCGGTGTCGCCGCGGCGGACAGTTCCTCCGCTGCGTCGTCGGCGTCCTCGCATGCGTCGACCGACCGATCTGCGAGAGCGGACGCGCGCAAGGCCGCCCGCGCCGAACGCCACCGGAGCACCGGTGACTCGGCCGGCCGCACACCGAAGGCGCAGGAAGCTCCGAAGGACGACACTCCGAAGGCCGGCGCCAAGGCCGACACCTCGAAGGACGACGAGGACCAACCGTCCGCTCGCCGGCGGTCCGCCGCGACGCCGGTCGAGGCCGCCGTGCCGGTGAAGACCGTCAGCACCCTCGCCGCACCGGACTCGCCCGCCCCGGCCGACGCGTCGCCGCCGAAGCCCTCGCACGAGGAGCGCGTCGCGCAGGTGATCGCGGCGATGAGCGCGTCGGCTCAGGCCTGGATCGACGGTCGTCCGGTCAGCGACGCGCGCAAGCAGCACCTCGAGAAGGTCTGGAACGAGGTGCGCCGCACTCTGCTCAACCAGGCGCCGACGGTGACTCCGGTGCAGGTCGGCGGCGTGATCGACGGACCCGTCACGGGCACCTTGAACGGGCAGGATCCCGACGGCGACCGGATCGTCTACCGGGTGGCGAAGCGGCCGGAGAACGGCACGGTGCACCTGAACAAGGACGGCACCTACACCTACACACCGGGTGCGGGCTTCAACGGGGTGGACACGTTCACGGTCAAGGCCGCAGATCCGGGTCTGCATGTGAACGTCATCGACTGGTTCCAGCCGGCCGCCACGCGTGCGGTCGCACTGGTCAATCACGACGCGATCAAGTTCGACTTCCAGTACACGACGGGCGCCGAGTACTGGACGCCGGACCGCCGCGCAGCGCTGCAGGACGCCGCCAACGCGCTGGCCGCCTACTTTCGGGTCACCGCTCCGGTGGTGCTGAGCTATGACATCGAGGGAGTGGACAATTCGAGCGTCACCTGGCTGGCGGGCGCCTCGAGCGACCTCATCAGCGAGGATCCCGGCTACTGGGCGACGGTGATCCAGAACAAGATGCAGGGCGGTGGCGACTCCAACGGCACGAAGGCCGACGGCTCGATCGAATGGAACTTCAGTTACGCGTGGGCGCTGGGCGACACCGTCGACACCGGTCAATACGACTTCAAGAGCACCGCGATGCACGAGTTGATGCACTCCTTCGGCTTCTCGTCGGAGACGGTTGCCCCCGGGAAGAACACCCAGCAGGTGTGGAGCACGTTCGACAGCTTCCTTCGGGCGGCCGACGGCTCGACGGTGATCGGCGACGACCTCCGGTGGCCCACGAGCGCGAACCCGTATCTGGTCGGAGGCGACGGCGGGTTGTTCTTCGGCGGCGCCAACGCGGTCGCGGCCTACGGCGGCAAGCTCGTCCCGCTGTTCACGCCCAACCCGTGGAAGGACGGCAGCTCGGGGTCTCACCTCGACGAGAACACGTTCACCGGCGACGACTACCAGATGATGAACCCCAACAGCAGAGGCATCGGGCTGGTCGATCCCCGGACGCTGGGCCCGATCGAACTCGGCATCCTGATGGACATCGGCTACACGGTGGTGCCGGTGCCGTCGAACCAGCCCTCGTTCGCCCTGGTTGGCGGAGTCGTGTGATCCGGTCGCCACGCCGAGTTCGCCCGACCGGGCACCTCGGTCACCCCGTGAAGCCCACGCAGATCAGCTGAGCATCGCGTCGGCGAGCCGTTGCACCGCGTCCGCCCCGGTCCGAGCCGCCTGCTCGTGTCCGGGGCGGCAGCGCGTTGCGATCGTGCGGGTGGACGGATCGAGCGTCACCTCTGCCAGCAGTTCACCCGTCGTCGGCTCGCAGACCGCCCATGAGTACAGCGTCTCGGAATCCCACTGCGCGGCAAGGGAACTCACGTAGTCGCGGCGGTGTTCGCCGAGGTCGGCCAGCGCGGGCCGGTCGTCGACGCGGTCGTCGGCCCGCAGCGCGCGCAGATACCAGGCGCCGGCGTTGATTTCGACGGGTTCCACGCGATCAGCCTGTCATGGGACTTGGTCCGGCCCCGCGACCGCCGGCAGCGCGCCGGCGGAAGCGGGGTCGTACCACCCCTCGGTCTTCGTCATCACCGTTTATTGACGGCCCGGCAAACGATGTCACTCACCCACTGGCACGAACTGTATACCCGTCCGGAGAACACGAGCAATCTTTGCCTGAACTGCTGCTTTCACCGCGCCCAGCGAACCGCGGCCGCGTTACGGATAGCCGTCACACAGGGACGTGCAGCAAAAGGAGCTAGTCGCTCTTGAGCTCGCAGACCACGGTGCCCTGGGTGATCGCGGCGCCGGGCTCGACGGCCAGGCCGGTGACGACGCCGTCCTTGTGCGCGGTCACCGGGTTCTCCATCTTCATGGCCTCGAGGACCACCACGAGGTCGCCCGCGGCGACGGTCTGGCCCTCTTCGACCGCGACCTTGACGACCGTGCCCTGCATCGGCGCGGTCACCGAGTCGCCGGACGCGGCCGCTCCGCCGCCGCCACCGCGCTTGCGGGGCTTGGGCTTCTTGCGGATGACACCGCTCGCGCCGGCCGCGCCGTTGCCGAGCGCCAGGTCGCCGGGCAGCGACACCTCGAGGCGGCGGCCGCCGACCTCGACGACCACGGTCTGGCGGGGGAGGGTGTCCTCCTCGTCGATCGGGTCGCCGCCGGTGAACGGCTCGACGGTGTTGTTCCACTCGGTCTCGATCCAGCGGGTGTGGACGTCGAAACCGTCCTCGTCGCCGATGAACGCCGGGTCGGACACCACGGCGCGGTGGAACGGGATCACGGTGGCCAGGCCCTCGACGACGAACTCGTCGAGCGCGCGGCGGGAGCGCTCGAGCGCCTCCTGGCGGGTGGCGCCGCTGACGATCAGCTTGGCCAGCATCGAGTCGAACTGGCCGCCGATCACCGAGCCGGTCTCGACACCGGAGTCCAGCCGGATGCCTGGGCCCTGCGGCGCCTCGAACTTACTGACCGGGCCGGGGGCGGGCAGGAAGCCGCGCCCGGCGTCCTCGCCGTTGATGCGGAACTCGATCGAGTGGCCGCGCGGCGTCGGGTCCTCGGTGATGTCGAGCGGCTCGCCGTTGGCGATCTTGAACTGCTGACGCACCAGGTCCAGGCCGGAGGTCTCCTCGGTGACGGGGTGCTCCACCTGCAGGCGGGTGTTGACCTCGAGGAAGCTGATCAGCCCGTCCTGGCCGACCAGGTACTCGACGGTGCCGGCGCCGTAGTAGCCGGCCTCCTTGCAGATGCGCTTGGCCGACTCGTGGATCTCCTTGCGCTGCGCCTCGGTGAGGAACGGCGCGGGCGCCTCCTCGACGAGCTTCTGGAAGCGGCGCTGCAGCGAGCAGTCGCGGGTGCCGGCGACGACGACGTTGCCGTGCTGGTCGGCGATGACCTGTGCCTCGACGTGGCGCGGCTTGTCGAGGTAGCGCTCGACGAAGCACTCGCCGCGGCCGAACGCCGCGACGGCCTCACGGGTGGCCGAGTCGAACAGCTCGGGGATCTCCTCGATGGTGCGGGCGACTTTCATGCCGCGGCCGCCACCGCCGAAGGCGGCCTTGATCGCGACGGGCACGCCGTATTCCTTGGCGAACGCGACGACCTCGTCGGCGTCCTTGACCGGGTCCGGGGTGCCGGGCACCAGCGGGGCCTGGGCGCGCGCGGCGATGTGGCGGGCGGTGACCTTGTCGCCGAGGTCGCGGATCGACTGCGGGCTCGGGCCGATCCAGATCAGTCCGGCGTCGAGGACGGCCTGGGCGAACTCGGCGTTCTCGGAGAGGAAGCCGTAGCCGGGGTGGATCGCGTTGGCGCCCGACTTCTTGGCGGCGTCGATCAGCTTGTCGATCACCAGGTAGGACTCGGCCGAGGTCTGCCCGCCCAGGGCGAACGCCTCGTCGGCGAGGCGGACGTGGGGCGCGTCGGCGTCGGGCTCGGCGTAGACCGCCACGCTCTCGAGTCCGGAATCCCTGGCTGCTCGGATCACCCGGACCGCGATCTCCCCGCGATTGGCTACGAGTACCTTGGAGATCTTTGAGCTGGCGTGACTGGCCACTGCGCCTCCTGAAGAAATGTTTTTCTAAGAACGTCTTTAAGGATGTATCCCGGGGAAGTTTAAGCGTCCTACCTGAGGTGTCGGCGCGCCGGTCCCTTACTGGTCAGTAACCACAGCGGCCGCTCAGGAACATCGGCGGTCTGCCGTCGCCGCCCCGGCGCGGTGGTGGGCAGGCTGCGAGGTGAACAGGCACACTCGGGTCTGTGGCGGAGTTGTTGATCGCGGTCAACCCCGACGAGAACTCTCGGCTGCCCTATCTCATGCGAATCCCGCAGCCGGGCGGTGACCTCGTGTTCCGGACATCGGGCACCTGGCCGCGGGTGAAGGCGCTGTACTGCCACCCGGTGGGCCTCGACGAATGGCCGCGCGATGCCGAGATCGTCGAGCGGCTGGCGCTGCGATCGTGCCGGCGCTCGGGTGCGGCGATCGACGTGATCGTCGAGCGCGCCCGTGAGAACCGCTCCCAGCTGGTCTTCACCTCTGCGAGGGGCCGGGATGCGGTGTTCTGGCAGTCACCCCGTACTCGCAAGCAGGCGCGGCCGAGCGTGCGCACCCCGACCGCCCGGGCTCACGGCCTCGATGAGCTGCAGATCGTGGTCGATGCGCATGAGCGGTACGCCTACCGGTTTCAGAACCAGCAGGCGGGGGTCCAGCAGCAAGCGCTGCCGTGCGGGGACTACGGGGTCGTCATCGACGGGCGTCTGGTCGCCAGCGTCGAGCGCAAATCTCTGAGTGATCTGGTCGGGAGCCTGACCAGTGGTCGGCTCCGCTATCAGGTCGCCGACCTGGCCGCGCTGCCGCGCGCGTCGGTCGTCGTCGAGGACCGCTACTCGCAGGTGTTCAAGCTCGAGCGGGTTCGGCCGGCCCTGATCGCCGACGGTCTGGCGGAGGTGCAGGTCCGCTGGCCGAACGTGCCGATCGTGTTCTGTGAGACCCGGCAGCTCGCCGAGGAGTGGACCTATCGATTCCTCGCCGCGGCGTATACCTGGGCTACCACGGAAGATGCTGCACTGCAGCGAATTTCGTCAGGAGGGGCCGACTCCCCGGTGGTCGACGATAAGACTCCGGCGCCGGGACCGAGCTCCGCCGAGGTGCGTGCGTGGGCCCGTGCTGCGGGCCTGCCGGTATCCGACCGCGGCCGGCTCCGCCCGGAAGTGTGGGAGGCCTGGCGCGCCGCGAAGTGCGCGGACCAGAGCTGGTGACTTACCAGCCGCCGATGGGCGGTCCGACCCGCACGCCTTTGAAGCCGCGGGCCTTGGTGCCCGGCACCGCGATGGGGGACTCGGTGACCGACCCGCCCGCAGGGGCGAGGACTTCGCCGCCGCGCACCTCGCCCTGGGTCGCGTTCTTGCGGACCTTGCCCTGGGGGCTGTCCACCCACGGGTCGGGCTTGATGTTGGTGTTGTCGGCGCTGGCCAGGCCGCTGCCCAGTCCGACGACGCCGGCGCCCAACGCCGCCGCGAGGAGTGCGACCGTGAAGGCCGATCGTTTGGTCAGTGTGATCGCCATCAGGCGGTTCCCCCCTAGGTGATTGCTGTCAGTGCTCTGTACGTCGCACCGACGGCGTCGAACGTTACCGGAATGCCCCGGGCTTTCGGCGACGTGGTGGAAGCGAGTCAGGCCTGAGCGCCGATTCGCCCGCCGCGCTGGGAGTTTCGCCGCGCTCGCAACGCCTGTAGGAGTCGGCCTTCGGGGCCGTAGGGATGGCCGTACTGCAGAAGGAGTGTCACCCGCAGCGTGTTGGATGGCCAGGGCAATGTGGCGTGAAGTGAGCGGTACCCCCGGAACACGTAGACATCGCCGGGCTTGAGCGCAACGGTGCACGCTGACGGCGCGTGGTCGTAGCGGCGTCGCAGCATCCGGCCGTACAGCGTGTTGTGCACCAGCAATCGCTCCGCCGCGCTGAGCGTCGCCCAGCGTCGATGCGGGCGATGGTCGGGGAACATCGCGAGATGCCCGGTTCCGTCGGCGGGAATCACGATGGGCACCAGCATGGTCACTGCATTCGCGTCGTAATGCCAGTCGAATGGCGGGGAGTCGACAGCCGACCCGTCGAGGATTCGGAGCACGCGTTGCC
Source organism: Mycolicibacterium chubuense NBB4 (assembly GCF_000266905.1). The sequence goes on from NC_018027.1 coordinate 1,286,740, forward strand.
GGTACCCCTCGTAACCCGGTTTCGTGCTGCCGGGGAAAGCGAGCGAGTGCAGGAAGGACTCGACGCGTTCGTCGACAGCCAGGTCCGCGATGGTGGGGCAGTCCCAGTCGTCGGTGTCGACCAGGCTGTGTTCCCCTGATCCGTGGCGAGCCAGATAACTGTCCACATCTGCGCGAGCGGCGGCCAGCCAGCCGGGCGGAACCACACCGGTGAGGCGAACAAGCCCGTCGCGATCAAGGTCGCGCCGGATATGACTCTTATGGCTCGCGAGGTTGGCCGCAATCGCGCTGCTGCGGCGCTGTTCTTGCGTCTCGGTCATTTGCCGGAGTGTAAACCCCAAGCCTGTGAACAGTTAATATGTTCAAGATCAAGTTCGCTGTGTGTTACATCGCGAAAATAGCTCGGGGGATTTCAGCGCACTCGCCGCATCAGCGAAACAGGGCAAAAACGTGCACATGCCGCGCGAGTGGGCGCGCTCAGCAAACAGTCACCGTTTCCCGAAGGTCGCCCTCTGCGGGGGTCATGTCCGCAGTCTGCGCTTGATGCGGGCGAGCATCGCCGACATACCGCGCAGCCGCAGCGGGCTGATCAGCTTGGCCAGCCCGAGGTCGGTGTAGAAGTCGTCAGGCACGGCGAGGATGTCGTCGGCCGGCTGGCCGTCGAGTCCCGTCGCGAGAATGGCCGCGAACCCGCGCGTGGTCGGCGCCTCCGCCGGGGCGCTGAAGTACAGCCGGACGTTGTCGCGGTTCTCGGCGTCGACGTGCAGGAACAGCGGCGACTGGCACTCGGGTACCGGTTCCATCGCCGCCTCCTCCAAATCCGAAGGAAGAGCCGGTAATTCGTCGGCGAATTCGAGCAGCAGCGCGAGCTTGTCCTGTCCCTCGACGTCTTGGAAGTCGGAGACCACCTCAGCGAGCGCCGCGGGCATGGTGCTCATGACGTGCCCGGCGCATCCCCGGGTTCTTCCCCGACGGCGACCGGGACCCGCACCGCGTTGCCCCACTCGGTCCACGAGCCGTCGTAGTTGCGCACCCCCGGCTTGCCGAGCAGATGGGTCAGCACGAACCAGGTGTGGCTGGAGCGCTCGCCGATGCGGCAGTACACGACGGTCTTGTCGTCGGGCTGGACGAACCCGTAGAGCTCCTCGAGCTCGGCGCGGCTGCGGAACTTGCCGTTGTCGAGTGCGGCCTTGGCCCACGGGATCGACACCGCGGTCGGAATATGGCCGCCGCGCAGCGCGCCTTCCTCGGGGTAGTCCGGCATGTGGGTGCGCTCGCCGGTGTACTCCTGCGGGGAGCGGACGTCGATCAGCGGCTGGTTGCCGAGGACGCCCAGGACGTCCTCCTTGAAGGCGCGGATCGGGGCGTCGTTGCGCTCGACGACGGGGTAGCCGGTGGTCTGCTTGGACGGCACGTCGAGCGTGGTGTCGCGGCCGTCGTTGATCCACAGCGAGCGGCCGCCGTCGAGCAGGCGCACGTCGGGGTGGCCGAACAGCGTGAACACCCACAGCGCGTAGGCGGCCCACCAGTTGCTCTTGTCGCCGTAGATGACGACGGTGTCGTCGCGGGAGATGCCCTTGCGATTCATCAGCTCGGCGAACTGCTCGCCGTTGATGTAGTCGCGGACGTGCGGGTCGTTGAGGTCGGTGTGCCAGTCGATCTTGACCGCGCCGGGGATGTGGCCGGTGTCGTAGAGCAGCACGTCCTCGTCGGACTCGACGATGGCCAGCCCGGCCCGGCCGAGATTGCCCGACAGCCAGTCGGCGGTGACCAGGCGTTCGGGATGCGCGTAGGACTGCAGGGCGGGGCTGGGATCAGGCGGTAGCGGCACGCCCTCAGCCTACCGGTGGGGCGGTGAGCCGAGCCTCACTGCAGGCTCACTACAGCGTCAGCGACTGGGCCATCTGGCGGAACGTCGTGATCTGGTCGGCCACCGATTTGTTGGCGGCGCCGCTGAGCAGGATGTAGCCGCGGTCGGTGAAGACCACCATCTGGTACAGCGACGCGCTGTCGGAGTCGCCGATGATCTCCCACGCCGGCAGGCCCGCGACCGAGGTTTCGAGGATGGTGTCGACATGCGGGTTGCCGGGGATCGCGCCGAAGCGCGCTTCGGCCAGCGCGCGGCGGGCGTCGGGAGGCACTGGGCCCTGGTTCTTCGACGGGGTCGCCAGGAAGATCGGCGCGTTGGGTCCGGGGTCGCCGTGCAGCGCGAACAGCAGCGACCCGCTGCTCGGCATCGGCTTGTAGTCGCCGCTGGGGGTGATGTGGAAGCCGAGGTTGGCCTCGGCGCGTTGGTCGAGCCAGCGAGCGCCGCAGTACGTGTCGAGCAGCTGCTGGTTGGTCAGCGGGTCGTTCTGTTCGACGGTGCCGGTGAAGGTGACGAAGGAGCCGGGCGCGGCGATGGCGGCCAGCACGTCGCGGAAGCTGCCTTCGGGCCGGGTCTCGGTGGCGGTGACGACGGAGGCGGGGAAGCCGGCGATCTCGGCGGTCTTGGGCGCGTCGAGCACCAGCCCGGGCTTGCCGGGGCCGGGGGAGCGGCCGAGGGCGTCTTCGAGCTTGCCGAGCATCTGGTCGGGTGGCGTGCTCCCGGAGGGCTGCGGCTGGTCGACGACCTTGATCGAGGTCCGGGTGTTGGGCCGCACGATCCCCGGAAGTCCCGGGTCGACCTGCATGCCGTCGGCGACGTGCAGCGCGATCCGCGTGCCGGGGATGGGGGTGGTGTCGCCGGTCGGGTGCTGTGCCGAGCAGGCGTTGGAGGCGGGCGACGCCGTCGTGTCCTGGTGCTTCCCGCATGCCGTGGCGAGCGTTGCTACCGCCAATGCCGTTGCGAGGCAGGCTTTCCCGCGGTCCACCGTCATTGCAGCCTCAGCGACTGGGCCATCTCGCGGAACGCCGGAGTCTGGTCGGGGGCGTCGTTGCGGGCCACGCCGCTGAGCAGGATGTAGCCGGTGTCGGTGAAGACCATCATCGAATAGTTGGACGCGGCGGGGGAGGAGCCGACGATTTCCACCGCCGGATCGCCCGCGACGGTCGCGTCCTCGACGGTCTGAACTTGCGGGTTGCCCGGCAGGCCGCGGAAGCGTCGTTCGGCGAAGGCGCGCCGTTCGGCGGCGGGCACCGGGCTCTGGCCCTGCGACGGCGCGGCGAGGAAGATCGGCACGTCGGGTCCGGTCTCGCCGCGCAGCGAGAACATCAGCGAGCCGCCGCTCGGGACTTCCTTGTAGTCGCCGCTGGGGGTAATGGTGAAGCCGAGCTCGGCGGGGGCGCGCTCGGTGAGCCAGCGCGCGTCGCAGAACGTCGCGAGGAGCTGCTGATCGGTCAGCGGGTCCTTCTGTTCGGCGGTGCCGGTGAGTGTCACGAACGAGTCTGGGGGCGCGATGGCCGCCAGGGCCTTGCGGAAGCTCCCCTCCTTCGCCTCTTGGGTGCCGGTGACGATGGACGCCGGGAACCCGGCGATCTCGGTGCGTTTGGGAGCGTCGAGTTTCAGACCCTGCTGGCCGGGACCGGCCGACTTGCGGAAGGTGTCCTCCATCTTGGCCAGCGTCTTGTCGGGCTGCTGACCGGCGGGCTGCTGCTGGTCGACGACCACGATGGTGGTGTTGGTCTTCGGCCGCACGAGCCCGGGCAGCGACGCGTCGACCTGCATGCCGTCGGGGACGCGCAGCGCGAGGTGGGTGCCGGGAATCGGCGTGAAGTCGGCGGGCAGCGGATCGCCGGGCGAGTGCTTCGCGGAGGAGCATCCCGCGGGCGCCGACGACGTGGCGGTGTCGCTGCTGTCGCTGCTGCGATGCGTGCAGGCCGTGGTGAGGGCGACGACCGCTAGAGGCACTGCGATCAATCCGCGAATACGCCGCATTGCCGCGACGCTAGCACCTCGAAAGAGGGCGGCGACGGCGACGACGTCGTCGGGGACAGGGAGGCGCCAGTGTTCGGTTGGGGCGCGACGCGCTTAGCCGGGTGTGGCTGGCAGTGTGGCATGCAACTTTGCCAAAACGTCGCTCACGGTCGCATAAATTCAGAGACTCGGCGTAGCGTTTGTGCTGGCAGTGCGTGCCAAATTTTTCCACATGCAAACAGCTCGACACGCTTTCTCCTTATCTCCAGACATCTTTCGTCGGATCGCGCTAATTTTCGTGCGGGCGGATCCGCGGGGGACCCGGGGTCAATGGGGGTTGTCATGGGTCATGCGCGCTATATCGGCAGGGTCGGAGCGCTTGCTGTAGCTCTGGGTATCGGATCGGCGATCGCATCGCCAGGGGGCATCGCCTGGGCCGAACCCGATTCGGGACCGTCGGCCAGTGCCGACGCATCCGCGGGCGGACAAGCCAGCGGGGGCGCCGGGAGCGACACCTCCGAAAGCGCCGGCAGCAACGCGCAGTCCGGGTCAGGTGACAGCGACACCGAATCGGCGGCAGACGACGCCGCAGAACCCGACGACGCGGTCACCGACGATGACACGGTCGCCGACGGTGTCGACTCGGCAGGCGACGCGACCGATGACTCCGCAGCCGACATCGAGGGCGCGGAGGAGCAGCCAGACGTCGAGGACACCGATGTCGCACAAGATGATTCGGGCCCGGCAGCAGTCGAGGAATCCACCGATACCGCGGGGGACACCGCAGTCGAACAGGCCCCGACGCGCACCAGCGCCCGTCATCGCCTCAGCGAGACCACCGCGCCCGTGGCCAAGCACGAGTCGATCGAGTCCTCTGCTCCGGCGACGGTCGAGGCCGCCACCGACGACCAGTCCACGCCGAGCGACCCGCCCGCGCCGCTGTCGCGCGTCGCGCCCCTGCCGCGCGCGAGCGTGACCGCGTCCGAGGCCGGCGACTCCGCACCGCTCCCGTCGTCGACGGCGGTGGAGTCCGGTGCAATGACGACCACGCTGCTCTCGGCGCTGCTGCTGCCCGGCGCTCCCGGAGTTCCCGCAGCGCCCGCGGACACTCCACTGGTATGGGGGCTGCTCGCATTCGCGCGACGCCAGTCCGGTCAGCAGGCGCGCCAGATCGGCAGTGCGGGAACGCAAGTCACCAGCGGTGAGCTGCTCGACGCCGCGGCCGAGGACAACAACCCGCCGACCGGTCGCGCGGTCGTCGGCTCACCGTCGTGGTTCTCCGGCAAGGTGACCGGCCGGGTCATCGGCTCCGATCCCGACCGTGACCGGCTGACCTACTCCGGGTCGACCGACACCGGCAAGGGCACTGTCGTGGTCGCCGCGAACGGACGGTTCACCTACACGCCCACGGCGGAGGCGCGTCACGCGGCCGCCCAGACCGGCGCCTCCGAGCACGACCTGACCGACACGTTCACCGTGGCGGTCGACGACGGCAACGGCGGCGTCACCCCGGTGAGTGTCACCGTGCGCATCAGCCCGTTCAACCAGCGACCGACATCCTCGGCCTCGGTCGACCGGCCGGACATGGGCACCGGCGTGGTCACCGGAACGATCGAGACCGCGGACCCCGACGGCGACTCGGTCACCTATGTGGCGAGCGACCCGGGCAAGGGCTTCGTCGAGATCAACGACGACGGCACCTTCGCCTACACCCCCACCGAGGCGGCGCGCGAGGCCGCGAGCGCCCGGCCGGGCCGGGCGGCCGACCGCACCGACCGGTTCACGGTCACCGTCGACGACGGGCATGGCGGGTTCCAAACCGTCGCGGTGACCGTCGCCATCGCCGCGATCGACAACAGCGCGCCGGAACCCGTGCAGGTCGACACCAGTACTCCGAATCCCTTCAGCGGTTCAGTGCGGGGACGCCTGATCGCCACCGATCCCGACGGCGACCGGTTGACCTTCAGCGGGACCACCAGCACCGCCAAAGGCACGGTCACCGTCGCTCCCTCGGGACGCTTCATCTACACACCCACCGCGGCCGCGCGCCACGCCGCCGCGGCCGACGGCGCCTCCGACGAGGACAAGACCGACGTCTTCGACATCACCGTGGTCGACGCGTACGGCGGGACGGCCGTGGTGCCCGTCGTCGTGAACGTCGCGCCCCTCAACAGCGCTCCCACGCGGGCCCGGGCGAGCGCCGGGGCGCCGGATGCCGACACCGGTGCGGTCGCCATCACCGTCACCGCGCGGGACGCGGACAACGACGCCTTGTCCGTCAGTGCGCCCGACACCGACAAGGGCGGAGTCGTCGACAACGGCGACGGCACGTTCACCTACACCCCGACCGTCGCCGCGCGCCTGGCCGCCGGCGCCGATGGGGCGTCGAACGACGACATGCTCGACACGGTGACGTTCACCGTCGACGACGGTCACGGCGGAACCGCCACGGCCAGTGTCACGGTGGCGATCGTGCCGCTGGCCGCCGTAGTCAACCACGACCCCACCGACGGTGCTTACGAAGCGGGAGAACCGGATTCGGACGCCAAGGTCACCGGACAGGTGACCGCCACCGATCCCGACGGCGACGACCTGACCTACAGCGGGCCGGATACCTCCACCAAGGGCGGCGCGGTCACCGTCAACGCCGACGGCACCTTCGACTACACCCCGAGCGACGATGCGCGGCATGCCGCCTCGGCGCTGGGCGCCTCGACGGCCGACCAGCAGGACACCTTCACGGTGACGGTGTCCGACGGACAGGGCGGCACGCTGGCGGTACCGGTGACCGTGGCGATCCTGCCGAAGAACACCGCGCCGGACGGCTCTTATACTGCGGGACAACCGGATTCGAACGGCAAAATCAGCGGTGCGGTCACCTCCACCGACGCCGACGGCGATACCCGCACCTACAGCGCGCCGGGCACCTCTGCCAAGGGCGGCACCGTTCACGTCAATGCCGACGGCACGTTCACCTACACCCCGAGCGCCGCGGCGCGTGAGAACGCGGCCAAGGCGGGTGCCACCACCGCGGACAAGACAGACAGCTTCGTGGTGACCGTCGACGACGGGCATGTCGGAGGCGCCACCACAGTGACGGTGTCGGTGGCGATCCTCCCCGCGCCCAACAGTGCACCCACGAATGGGAAAGCCACTGTGGGACAGCCCGGTACGGACGGCAAAGTCAGCGGCACGGTGACCGCCACCGACGCCAACGGCGACCCGCTGAGCTACAGCGGACCGGTCACCTCCGCCAGGGGCGGCACGGTGCTCGTCAACGCCAACGGCACGTTCCTCTACAGCCCGAGCGATGACGCGCGGCATGCCGCCTCGGCGCTGGGTGCAACGACGGCGGACAAGCAGGACACCTTCACGGTGACCGTCTCGGACGGCCGCGGCGGCACACTGGAGGTCCCGGTGACGGTCGCGGTCCTGCCGAAGAACGCGGCGCCGACCGGTTCTTATGCTGCGGGAGCGCCGGATTCGAATGGCGTGGTGACCGGCACCGTGACCTCCGCTGACGCCGACGGCGACACCCGAACCTACAGCGGGCCGGCCACGTCAGCCAAGGGTGGCACGGTCACGCTCAACCCGACCACGGGCGCGTTCACGTACACGCCGACCGCGGCGGCGCGTGAGCAGGCGACGCAGTCACCGGGCGTCGACACCGACACGTTCACGGTCACGGTCAGCGACGGCCACGGCGGGTCCACGCCGGTGGAAGTCACGGTGACGATCGCGCCGAACGTGGTGACCAGCGACTCGGTCTCCGGGGTGCCCTTCAGCGGCGTCATCGCGGCGCCGGGCGGCACGTTGTACGAGATCACCACAGACGCCAGCAGCCTCGCCGGCTCCGGTTCAACCTACGTGAGCGTGCTGACCGCGGACGGCCGGGTGCTGACGACCGCAGAAGTCCCAGGGCAGCCGGCACATTTGGTCACCGAAGCCCGGCCCGATGGAACCCTGTTGGTGACCACGACCGATGTGCAGGCGCAGAAAACGTACTTCACGGCGGTGGGGTCAGCGGGGCAGGCGACGACGGTGAAAACCGTCGACGGCGCTTCGTATTACTTTCCAGCAACAGCGAGCAACGGGACCATCTTCACGCTGATCACGTTGCAGGACGAGCAGAACGCTTTCCACTTCTCCTTGGTCCGTATCGCGCCCGACAACACGGTCACCACCTACGCGCTCAACACTTCGGCGACCGGTCCAGTCGGTGCCTATTCTCCACCGGTGGTGGGTCCCGACGGAGCGGCCTATGTCCTTTCGGCCGATGCAGCAACGCAGCAGGCGTCGATCTTCGTCGTCAGGCCCGATGGAAGTTCGTTCAGTACGTCGCCGATCTCGGTGCTGCAGGCCACGCCGATCGTCGTCGGCGCCGACGGGACGGCGTACGCGGCGGCTCTGACCATCAACGAGGCGGCGCAGCAGTACGAGACGACTATCGTGACGATCAAGGGCAGCGACGTGACGACACGCAGCGTGGTGGGGCTGCCGGCATCGCAGTTGATTGCTGCGCCTGACGGATCGGTTCTGCTGACGGTCACCGATGTCACCTCCGAGCAATACTCCCTGGTCCGCATCACCCCGACGGGCATCACGTCGTCCGCGACTGCTAGCGGTTTAGTGGAGTCCTGGCCGCAGGTGGCCGCTGACGGGACTGCCTACCTGACCGGGAGCGGCGACGCAGCCCAGGTGACGGTGCTGCGCCCGGATGGAAGCAGTCTGATAGTGGAGCTCCCGGGTGACCCCATCCAGGGCCAGGTATCTCAGTTCGGCATCACCGGCATCGGACCGGATAACAAGGCGTACATCCCGGTAAGCCTCGGAGACGGCTTCGGGGTCGCGGTGGTCGGCGCTTCCGGCTTGGAAACTACCTACCCGATCGACGGATTCCCCACTCAGGCACCGGTATTCGATGCCAACGGCCACGCCATCCAGACTGTGGACACGGGACTGGGTTCGACCCAGCTCGTGGTCTTGTCCACCGGAGCGACCAGCACCGCCCTCGCGGGCAGCGCGGCTCAGTCGCAAGGAATCGTTCCTTCTGTCGTCGTCGGGCCCGAGGGAACGGCATTCCTGCTCACCACCTACGCGGACGGCACGGTGCACGGCCTGGCGTTCAACCCCGACGGCACCACCGTGGGCACTTTCACAGACCACGGAACGGTTGCGCTTGTTCTGAAACTCGGTGGGCTGCAGGGGTATTCCGGCTCTCAATTCGTGTTCGGACCCGACGGCACGGCCTATGTGACCGTCGACGATGTCGATAACACTAGTTCGACGGCTGCATATACCAAGGCGACGGTCTACGCGATGAACGCGACGGGAGTGACGAAGGTCGCCGAAGTGGCGGACGCCTACGGGTTGGCGGTCACCGTCGCTCCGGACGGCACGGTCTATCTGAGTACGACCACGGGAGATTTGACCGGCGGATTCACCACCACCGTGAGGGCGATCAGCACGACGGACGCGCTGTAGACCCGACGTGGCGTTGCGCACAGGGCCGGTCGGGTAGTAGCGCGCTCAGATCGTGAACTTCTGGCCACGGCACCCTTCGCGAAGCAAGCGGTGAGGGTGCCGTGCGGCGGCGGCAAATCGGATCGCTTGCAGTGCGCGCAGAGGCGGGGGCTACCGCCCTGCCGAATCCTAATGCGGCATTGCTGATTCAGTCGTCTCGCGAAAGTATCGAGTTTGCTGCAGCGGGTGAATCTTTCGGGCCATCGAAAGGGTGAGGCAGCGTGTGCACACTCTTGCAGTGTGTTTCAGCCCGAAACAGTTCCTGCATACGCAAGAAGTGCAGCTTTGCTCGAACAATGACGTTCGCTGAATCTCCACGGCACCGTACTGTTCGACAGTAACCAGCCTGTGAATATGCTTCGGGGGGACTGCCATGGGGTTGCATAGTTCAAGTCGTGCCCGGAGCGGCGAGGCGCCGAGCGGGGAAGGGCATCTGGCACCGGCAGCGTCGGGCTGTGCCCGATACATAGGTCGAGTCGGGGCACTGGCCGTCGCCCTTGGAATTGGGGCGGCGGTCGCCACTACGCCGGGCTTCGCGTGGGCCGACACTACTTCCACCGGGTCGACCACCGACGCAACGCCGGCCAGCGACACTGCCAAGGGTTCGGAGCCGTCCGGATCCTCGGCTGAGCATTCGACGTCCACCGGAACCGAAGACGCCGACAACGCCGGTACTGCAACGGAAAACAACGCGGACGAAGCGACTGCGCAACCGGCGGGCAGTCATGCCACCGCCGGGGCGGACGCACCGGACGAAACCGAGAATGATGCCAGCGAGGCGGTCGAAGTCGAGTCGGCGGAGACGACCCCGGTGAGCACTCCGGCCTCAGAACCGTCGCCGAGCCAAACGTCCGGGGGAGCAGATGACGTGCCCGTGGACGCTGTCGAGACAGACGCTCCGGACATCTCGATCCTCGAGGCGTCGTCCGCCGCCGCGGGCACCGCGAGTTCCGGCGCAGGACCTACTGGATCGTCGCCGGTGGCAGACCGCAACAGTGTCTCCGCGACGGCACGGGAGGTCGACGACAGTCCGGCGGTCTCGGAGAACCAAGACGTCGCAGTTGAGGCGTTCGACTCCACCGACACGACGAACGCGACTCGAACAGCGCTCGAGCAGTCACCGGGTGATCCGGCGACAAACTCCGGCGCGACCACCATCACGGCGACCGCAGCCGCTGCGCCAAGCGAGGGTGTGCCTGCCCAAGGCCCCACCCTCGTTGAATCGCTCCTTGCGTTGGTGGGCAGGTCGTTTGGCGCGACCGGTGATCCCGCCATCCCGATCGAAACCCCCGGCGTCTGGGTGGCGCTGGCCGCCGCACGCCGCGAGCTGGGCACCCTGCGTTCGTCGGGGCAGAAGGTGGGAACGGCCGCTGCGGGAACACCTACGACGAGCGAGACCATGGACGCCATCGCAGCCGCAGCCGCAGCCAACTCGGCGCCCGCGGTCTTCGTCGTTGCCGGTTTCCCGAATACGAGTACCGGGGTGGTCACCGGCTCGGTGATTGCCCGAGACAAAGATCGTGACCCGCTGACCTACGGCGCTGAGGCGACAAGCGCCAAAGGCGGCTCCGTGGTCATCGACGCCCAAGGCAAGTTCACCTACACCCCGACCGCGGCAATCCGTCACGCAGCCGCCGCGACCACCGCCACCGCCGTCGACAAAGCCGATACCTTCACCGTGGCCGTCGACGACGGCCACGGTCACACGGTCACCCAGACCGTCACCGTCCGAGTCGGTCCTACGAACGCCAAACCCACGAACGCCGCCGTAACGGATCTGTTCACCAACCCGAACAGCGGTAAGGTCACCGGCACGATCGTGGCCACCGACGCCGACCATGACGACTTCACCCTCACCGGGCCGACCAGCACCAAGAAGGGTGCGATCACCTACGACAGCGCCACCGATTCCTTCACCTACATCCCCACCCAGGCCGCCCGCCAGGCTGCCTCCGCACCCCGCGCCTCTGCGTTGGCCAAGACCGACTCGTTCAGGGTCACGCTGTCCGACGGACACGGCGGAACTACAGCAGTCACGGTCAAGGTCGACATCGCACCGCTGCCGGGCATCAACACGCCACCGACGATCATCAACGTCGCTGTCGGGGAACCGGATTCGATGGGCACTGTCACGGGCATCGTCACTGCGACCGACCCAGACCGTGATGACCTCACCTATTCGGCGACGGGCGCCACGGCGAAAGGCAGCGTCGTCGTCAACTCCGACGGCACTTTCACCTACACACCGACTCAGGCGGCGCGCCTGGTCGCCTTCACAACGGCGGGTGACGACACTGACTCGTTCACTGTCACCGTCAGTGACGGGCTCGCCACCACCAGCACGACCGTCGCCGCCCCGATCTTGCCGGCGAAGCTCTCGCTGAGCACACCAGTGACCGGGGTGGACGGGCCCGTCCAGGTCGTCTTCAGTCCGGACGGCGGTCGCGCCTACGTGACAATTGCCCACGAGAATCGCGTCTCTGTCATGGATACCACCACCAATACAGAGGTTGAATCAATCGATGTGGGCTACGGCCCGCAGGGAATGGCGCTGAATACCGACGGCACACGGCTTTACGTCGCAAATTCCCGTGGCGGCATCTCGGTGGTCGACACCGCTGGCAACTCCGTTGTGGACTCGATCGAAGTGCCGGATGGGTCGACCAACATCGCCATCTCGCCCGACGGCACCCGCGGTTATGTGACCAATTACGACGCAAACACCGTGTCGGTTCTCGACCTGACCAACGACACCGTCGTCACTACTCTTGACGGTTTCCACCGGCCACTGGATGTGGCGGTCAGCCGGGACGGCAGCCGGGTATACGTGACGAACGTCGCGAATGGCCCCGGGGAGATCCAAGTCATCGACGCGGCCAGCTACGTCGTCACCGACACGATCCATGTGGGTTCTCCCACTTCGGGATTCCAGCCACTCGGCCTCGCGCTGAGCCCGGACGGCGCGCTGCTCTACACCGCGGACATCAGCCACGACAATCTGACGGTGATCCGCACCTCCGACAACGCCGTCATCGACTTCATCAACGGACCCAGCGAACCCACCGCTCTGTCCCTGAGCCCCGACGGGTCGCTGGCGTATGTCACGAGTCAAGGCGACGACAAAGTGTCCGTTATTGATCTCGCCACCAAAGCCACCATCACCTCATTCACCTTCGCCGACCATCCGCTCGGCATCACGGTCAGCCCCGACGGCACCCAGATCTACGTGAATCGCACCAATGCGGGTGCCGTGTCCGTGCTGTCGCTGGTGCCGGCAACCTCCAACGACGCGCCTACCGCCTCGCCCACCGTCACCAACCCCGACTTCGTCACCGGCGCGGTCACCGTGGTCCTCAACGCCACCGACCCGGACGGCGACCCGTTGTCCTATACCGTCAGCAGCGGACCGGCCCGCGGCACCGTGACCCCAACCGGCGACGGAACATTCACCTACACGCCGAACGGCGCGGCCCGCACTCAGGCCGAGGGGACAGCGGGACCGGACTCCGATACGTTCACCGTGTCGGTCAGCGACGGGCAGGGCGCGACGACCGTGGTTCCCGTCACTGTCACCATCGCCCCGGCGCTCATCGTCAATCACACACTGACACTGGCCGGGCAGTACCAATACGACGTTGTCAGCCCTGACAAGTCGCGGATCACAGTGAGCACATTCGACACGGATCCCGTCTCAGGTGCAGCGACCACCAGGGTGGCCGTGATCGACACCGCGACCGGCACCCAGATCGGCGACACCATCGTGATCGCCGGTGGCGATAGGTACGCCTATCCACTCGTCACGCCCGGCGGGGACCGTGCCGTGTTCACCACCACGGCAGCCGGCGACGGCCAGTCGACGCTGATCACCGTCGTGGACATCACCACCGGTCAACAGATCGGCAGCACCATCACCGTCGCCGGAGCTGCGGGAATCACCAAGGCGCTGAACGCCGACGGCAGCCGTGTCGTGGTCACCGGCGAGACCCGCACCGGCACGCCGAGCACCAGCGTGTCGATCATCGACACCACCACCGGCACCCAGATCGGCACCTCCGTCCTGGTTGGCGGAACGGTGTCCGACGTGACAAGCAACCTCGGAAACGACGTCGGTGAGGCCCGCACCGGCCTGGCCGTGACACCCGACGGCCAACGCGTGGTCGTCACGACCAACGACGACACCGACTACTCGGCCACCACCCCGGTAACCAGCCGGCTGATCGTCGTCGACGCCGCCACCGGCGCCCAGATCGGAACCACCATCACGCTGCGCGGCACCGCAGCCACGCAACTCACTGGCGACGGCAGCCGCGCCTTGGCTTCCGCCCAGCACGCCTACAACCAGAACGGGACCATCCTCAACGCCGCTTCCCAGTTCGCGGTGGTGGATACCGCAACGGGCGTTGTGCTGGGGCGAATCGTCGACATCAATGGCTACGCAGTGCCGCGGTTAACCGATGACGGCAGTCGCCTGGTGTTGGTAACAGGAGAGTCGCAGGGCTCGCTTAAAGTCACCGTTCTCGACGCTGCGACCGGCGGTCAGATCGGTGCCACGGTCATTGACGGCTATTACGAAACTGCGGCTGTGTACGGCAACCGGGTGGTCGTTACTGCTGGTCCGGGATTTGGCGATGCCAAGAGCATCAGCGTGTTCGACACGGTCACCGGAACTCAGGTCGGCACCACCATCCAAACCGCCGGCACCACATACATCTACGGCCTCCGCCAGGTCGACGACCAGAACAGGCTGCTGGACGTGCGGTATTCGTTCAACGGCGCCGGGGGTACGACGGGAAAGACCTACGTGTCGGCTATCGACCTCACGACCGGCACGTTGCTCAACCAGACGGTGATCGACGGCCAGCTCTACGGCAGCAAGGTCAGCGGTGACCGCGCCATCGTCGCCACCAAGTCCGCGGAGCCGACGGATCCGTCCGCCATCACCCGCGTCGCCGTGTTCGACACCGGCTCAGGCGTTCAGCTCGGCGCGACCCTCGTCACCCCAGGCGCCCGGGCTTACGCCTACAGCCCTCCCATCACGCTGTCACCCGACGGCCAGCGCGCCTGGATCGTGACCGACCTGGCCGCGAACTCGACGAGTTCTGTTGCAGTCGTGGCTCTTTCCGGCGGGGCACAGATCGGCACCACCACGACGGTTCCTGGTGTCGACGTCGAGTTCGACTACGCGAATCGGGTGTTCAGTCCCGACGGGACGCGGATGGTCCTCGTCACCGACGACAACGGCAGCAAAGTGGTGAGCGTCTTCGACACCTCGGCAGGGGCGCTGGTCGGTGCCCCCGCCGGGGTGGGCGGCGATTACTTCAGCCAGGCGACGTTCCGGGCTGACGGTGCGAGGGTCATCGTCTCGGTGTACTCAGTGAACGATGCGGGTGACGTCGAGACCACCGACACCGTCATCGACACCACCACCGGCGCGGCGATCGGACAGCCCGTCACCTTCCCCGGCGCCGACGTCTATTCGCTCGACGGGATTCCTCCGGGGACCAACGCGATCGAGTTCGGATACTTCTATTCCGACCGTGAGATGACCTCGGTGACACTGGTGGACACCGATACCGGAGTGGCGCTAGGTGACACCGTCACCTTCGCCGGGTCGCCGACCTTCTCGCAGTATCGCGCCGGCGACACGTTCGGCACCGTCTTCGGTATCACCGTCGACTACTCCTCCGACACCACGACTTTCAACATCACGCACGTCCAGACAGGTTCGGCGTCGAACGGCGGAGTCGGCGCGGCCAACGCCGCCGATCTGGTGTGAGCGACGCGCCGGCCGGTGAGCTGCGGGAAGCGCGTTCGGCAGCGCTACCTCGCTCAAGAAGCCCGCGATGCCGATGAACCGATGTCCCAGCGCGCGGCTGGCGGATCTGCCCGCAGATCCGCCCGTGGAGCGGAGGCGCGCCAGCGGCGTCTACGTGCCGTCGGTACCCCGGTCGACTGAGTTCTCCGCGGTGTGGGCGCCGGCCCGGGCGGGTTTGCGCCTCCTCGACCACAGCGCCGCCGCGACGAGAGCCAGGGCCACGACCACAGCCACCACCACGACGATGGGCACCCACCGGTTCGACGACTCCGACGTCTGCATCGCGACCGCCTGAGGACTTCGGTCGGAGTCGGCCCGGATCGCGACATTCGTGGGCACACCGGCCGCGCCGGCAGCGAGCACATCTCCGGTCAGCTCGGACCAGCCGCCTCGCAGACCTTCGATGTAGTTCAGCAGCGGATCGACCAGACTCCATGACGCGGTCGTCGTGATCAGCACGACCGAACGGTTGTGCGGCCGGTCGGCGAAGGCCTGGATCGATCCCAGCCCGTCGGTGATGTCGGCGCGCAGCTCGGTGGGGAGACGCACGTCGATCGCGGTGCCGTCACCGCCGACCGGCGGGTTCAGCGACGTCTTGGCTATCGCAGCGGAATTCGCGACGATCAACGCCCCGGAGTCGCCGTCGACGGCGGTCTTGAGGTCCACCACCTTCGGCGCCAGTTGCTGGTTCGTCAGACGCGCGATCGCCGAAATCGTCCGAGCGGCGTAGATCAGCTGGTCCGGGCTGCTGCCATCGAACGCGACCATGAAGCTGGGGCTGAACTCCGACGGCAGCGCGCCGAAGCCGGCGAGCGGAGGTCCGCCGCGACGCAGAGTCAGCGTCGATTGCGGATCGATCTGGAAGGTGATCGGTGCGATCAACGGTCCGCACGTCTGGTGTGGCGTGTAAGTCAGGGCCATGTCGAGGTTCAGGTACTGGGTGAAGTCCTGGCTCGGCACGTCGAACGTCGCGTCCAGCCGGCCGGAGTTGTTGAGAGCGCTCCGATACACGACCGCGTTGTTCGTCCGGATGACGACACTCGCTGCGTCATCGTTGGGAACCGGCGTGTAATCGGCGAGCAGATGAACCTGCACGCCCTCCACGCGGCCGTTGCCCAGCGCAGAGCGATCGACGCCCACGCTCACGGTGCTGGTCCGCAGGACGTCGGTCTTGCCGCTCATCTTCAACTGGCCGAAGGTCAGGGTGTCGCCGCTCACGACAGGGACGGACCCGGCCTGCTCGATGCGGGATGCCGGTGTCTGAACGAGGGTCTGCAGCTGATTGACGAGCAGCGAGACCTGGGTGGACAGTTCGTCACCACTGCCGGAGATCCGCATGTGTGCGTCTGGCGTGCCGGGGCTTTCGACCGTCAGGCCGGCCGGTCCGCCGCGCTCGACGACGATCGCGCGGGCGAGCTGTCCGGCCGGCGGCGGTGCCGCGCCCCGCGGCTGGGCGACGACCCCGATCCCCAGCGGCTGCGCGTGGTAGAGCCGTGCCAGCGTCGCGACGAGCGACAGGGCCGACTGCTGTTCTGCGGTGTCGGCGTCGGTGGGCACATAGATGCTCACCTGCTGGAGCACCGGTGGGAAGAAGGTCGCGATCGTCGTCGCGGGCGGCTCGATGCCGGAGAACACCGTCGCCATGTCGCTGAGAGTCAGCTGCTGCAGCGGGCCGCAGAAGCCGTCACCGCTGCGGGAGGTTCGCAGGGTGAGCGACAGGTCGACCGTCGACGCGCGGGTCCGCGCCGCGGAGATGTCGACGTCCAGAGGTGTCATCGCCTGGGCGGCGCCCGCAGGAGGCAGGTCGACGGTGCCGAGGAGCTTGCCGTCACTGTCGTCGATCTCGAGATAGCCCCCGTCGATGTTCATCGGGGCGTGCATCATGCCCTGCAGCCGGACGGCGGTGAGCCCCTCGGGCACCGGCAGCGTGGTCGTCGTCGGGCTGTCGGGGCCGAGGAACACCTCGGAGTTCACGCCGAGCGCCCGCCAGCCCAGCGTCACCGCGGCCGCGGGAGGCGGCTCGGCGGCATTGCTGGGCTGGGCCTGCGCCGGCCCGGCGACCGTGCCCGCCAGCATTGCTGGGAGGGTCAGCAACACCGCCGACATCATCGCCGCCGCCTTGACGGTGCGCTTCATCGCCGAGCCCGCGCAGGGTCGGTGCTGCATTCCGTGGAGCCGCTTTTCACCCCGGCCGGATAAGCACTCTGCCGCAGCCGCATTCGCGTCGAGGAGTCTGGATTTGGGAGTCGCTGCGAGAAACCTGAGGGCGATGAACTGACCGGCTGCACGCGATTCTACTTTCGGGTGGTCGACCTATGTGATCCCAATGGCGTCGGACTATACCGGCGGACCACGAGGCCCGACGGGTCAACGCGCGGGAAAAAACGGTGACGGGGTCCGGTCCGGGCCAGGGTGAGCGGCCGGAATTCCGTGCGCATCAGCGTCCGGAAAATGACATCGCTGGCTCTGATGAGGATCGCCGTCAGGGCGCTACATTCTGAGATAGCGTGAGGCCACTCGAGTGCCCGGCAGAGGGTCGGCGCGCGAGCGGTGAGCACGAGGAGAGTGCCGGCGGTGAAGGGTCGCAGTTGACTGTTCAGGATTTCACGCAGATCTTGCGCACCCGGTGGAAGTTGATTTGCGGCGTCATCGTCCTCGTCCTCCTCGGGGCCCTCGGCTACTCGTTGCTTGCGACTCCGCAGTACCAGGCCTCCACGCGGCTGTTCGTCTCGACGACGTCAGACGGCACCAACACGCAGACCAACGACGGCGGTCTGTTCGCCCAACGCCGCGTGCTCTCCTACACCCAACTGCTGACCGGCGGGATCTTGGCTCAGCGCACCATCGACAAACTCGGCCTCGACATGACCGCGGCGCAGCTGCAGGGGGAAGTCACCGCCGTCGCCCCGACCGACACGGTCTTGATCGACGTCACGGTGCTCGACCCGTCGCCGGTGCGGGCCCGCGACATCGCCAACACGCTGTCCGACGAGTTCGTCGTCATGGCCGCCGGGCTGGAGACGCCCGACTTGGGCGCGCGGCCCAATGCGCAGGTGGTGGTGCAGCAGCGCGCGGCCGTTCCCGACAGCCCCGTCACTCCGAAAACGACCCGCAACCTGGCCATCGCGGTCGTGCTGGGCGCGGTCCTCGGCGTGCTGGCGGCGATCATCCGCGACCGCCTCGACGATACGGTCCGGCGTCTCAAGACCGTCGAGGAAACCTCGGGCGTCGGGGTGATCGGGGAGATTCCCGCCGAGGGAACGCGCCGGCACGGACCGGTGGTGACGTTCGGGAGCGGCGACTCGACGACCGCTGACGCCTTCCGCGAACTGCGGATCAACCTGCAGTCCCTGCAGGTGGCCGACGGGCCGAAGGCGCTCCTGGTCGCGAGTCCCGGGGCCGGCGAGGGTAGGACGACGACGGCCATCAACCTGGCCCTCGCCCTGACCGAAGCCGGCTCCGATGTGCTCATCGTCGACGGCAACCTCCGGCATCCCCAGATCGCCGCGAGCCTCGGCGTGGCCGCCGAGCCCGGCTTGAGTACCGTGCTCACCGGCGGGGCGCCGCTCAACAGCGCGCTTCACGAGACGCGCTTTCCCCGCCTGACTGCGCTGAGCGCTGGCAGCGTTCCGCCGAATCCCACCGAACTGCTGGGGTCCTCGACCGCGAAAGACGCGTTCGGCGAGATGAGCCGACAGTTCGACTACGTGATCGTCGATTCACCGCCGCTGACCGTCAAAGACGCTGCCCTGCTTGCAGTATCGGTGCACGGTGTGCTGGTGGTCGTGCGGTTCGGCCGGACGAAGCGCCGTCAGTTGGCGGACACGGTCACCGTTCTCCGGAGGGCCGGAGCACCGCTGCTCGGCGCCGTCGTGACGATGATGCCGGCCACGAAGGGCGACCGGATCGACGGTGGTCACCAGGGCGGCGGACGCCGGCGCCGGCGCGCGCTGGAGAAGTGAGCGGGCCGAGGCATGCAGCACGACGGTTCCGGGGCGAGTGCGACGCACACCGTCTTCGTCCCCGCGCCGCCATACCTCAGGAGCCGCACGCGACCCCGACTGCTGGACAGACACCTGCTGGCGCTGCTGATCATCATGTCGCTCGCGCTCGCTGTGGTCCCCGAGGTGATCACCCACCTGAACGTCAAGCACTCGCCCGATCTGCCTCCGCTGGAGGACGATTCGGCGTCATCGAAGTTTCCGCTCGCCCATCTCGCCAGTCTGGGCGGGTCGGCTCTGCTACTGGCCCTGAGTTCCTTCGTGGTTCTCATGAAGCGCGGTCACCCGAACCGAAACATCGGCGGCGTGCTCATTCTGCTGCTCGCGGTCAACATTCCTTACGTCCTCAGTCCGGCGTTACCTGCCGTGGCGGACCTTCCCAAGATCGCCCTGGCCAACCTCTTCGTTCTGGCCCTCTGGAAGACGGGGGCCTCGATCGACGAGCTGAAGTGGGTGCCGATCATCGTCGCCGGGATCGGCGTCTACTCGCTCATCGGCGGGCTCATCATCCCCGACTACATGATGTACAACATCGTGTCCGAGAAGGCCATCATCGGCGGCTGGGAACTGGCCGGCCCGTTCGGACACGGCAACGTGCTCGGAATGTATTGCGCCGTGGCGTTTTCCCTCGTGCCGCTGATCCCGGGGCGTCGATGGCAGGTCGTCTGCGGGATGATCCTGTTCACCACGGCGTTGGCCTCGGCGTCGAGGACTGCGGTGATCGCGTCGGTACTCGTTGCTCTGTGGTGGCTGATCTGCCGGTTCCGGTCGGTGATCTCGATCCGCTTTGTGGGGACCGTGTTCGTCAGCGCAGGAGTCTCCGCGATGCTCGTTCTGCCGTTTCTGAACTGGGATCCCCACGCGTTCACCGATCGCGCGTCGGTGTGGGCGGCAAGCCTCGGTGTGTGGCAGCACTCTCCTCTTGTCGGGCTGGGCGTCAACTGGTTCCTGACCGACGCGAAATACTCGGCGAACGTGGCGGTGTGGGCCTACGTCGGTACCGGGCACAACCTGGTGGTCGACACGCTGGTGAAGTCGGGCGTCATCGGCGTGGTGATTCTGGCGCCGGTGTTGGTGACGGCGATCGTCGCCGCGCGTGCGCTGCGCCTCACCAACCAGCAGATCGCACTCTTCGGATATCTCGGCGCGTTCTTCGTCGCTGCCGCGACTGAAGCCGTGTGGGCGCTGTTGCCCAACCTGCAGTTGTTTCCGATCAGCGGCCTGATCTTCGCGATGCTGATTCTGTCCAGGCATGGCGACCGCGCCGAGGAAGGACTCCTATGACGCGCGAATTCGCCGTGAGCGTGGTGATTCCGACCATCGGCCGATCCAGCTTGCGGAGAGCGGTCGAGTCGGCGCTGCAGCAGACCCGTCCCCCGCTAGAGGTGATCGTTGTGCTGGACAGGGACTGTGATCCTGATCTGCCTGACGCGACGTCCATCAGAGTGGTGCGAACGTCGGGCGGAGTCGGTCCGAGTCTTGCCAAGCACATGGGAATCGAGTCGGCCGGTGGGGACGTCATCGCGTTGCTCGACGATGACGATGCTTGGCGCCCCGACAAGCTCGAGAAGCAGCTGGCCGCGGCGCCCTCGGGAAACGAATGGATTGTCTCCTCCCGGTTCTTCCGGCACGCGGAAGGACAGGAGCCGGTCATTGGGCCTCGCACGTTGATCACTCCCCACGAGCGGATCGCCGAGTACCTGTACGAATTCCGCGAGCGACAGGCGTTCAACATGGTGCCGACGCCGACACTGGTGTTTCCCCGACACGTCGCGCGTGCGGTCCCGATGTCGGTCGCGGCCGGATCGATCCACGACGATCCGAAATGGTTGATGGAAGTGCAGCGTGCGTTTCCGGACCTTCCCCTCATTCAGCTACCTGAACCACTCGTGGACATCGATTGGACAGCGATGTCGGTATCTCGTTCGGGCGTTGACCGCAGCGAGGAGTACATCGATTGGGGCCTCCGCGAACTCGGACAAGAGTCGAAGAGGGTTCGCGGTGATTACATGCTGACATGTGCGGTCGGTTCCGCACTCGGCGCGGGTTCTTTTCGCGGCATGATCAATTCGATCGCGGCGGGAATCCGGTATGGACGACCGGGTGCGTTGGCGTGGGCCAGCGCGGGCAAGTCGCTCATGAGGCTGAGCAAGGCGCGGCTGAGTGCTTCCTCGACACGGGAACGGCACTGATGTCGCCGAGTTTCGCCCGCAACACCCTGCTGGGCTTCGCTTCCGGTGCAGCGGTCGCCCTCGCCGGCTTCGTCGGCAATGCGGTCGTGGCCCGGCTGCTCGGACCCGAAAAGTTGGGTGTCTTCGCCTATGCCGTCTGGTGCGTGACGGTCGCCGCGACGGTCGCCGCGATGGGCATCGACCTGGTTCAGCAGCGCTTCATTCCGAACCTGCGGGCTGAAGGCAGAAACGATGAGGCAGAGGGTCTGATCGGGACCACGACCCGGTTCTCCATGATGTCCACGGTCGTGGTCGGTGTGGTCTTGTTCGGGTATCTCTACTGGCCGGGACGAAGCGCAATGGAAGGCGGCTCGGAGGGCTCTCGAGATGTCATCCTCGCCGTCGCCCTGACGTGGTTCGTCTGCTGGAAATTGAGCGATCTGTACCTGTTCTATCTGCGCGGCGAGCAGCGGTTCGGTGAACTCGCACGCCTGTCGGCTGTCTCGGCGTTGATGAAGGTCGCGACGATGGCGTTGGGCGCCTGGCTGTTCGGGATTCCCGGTGCCCTCGCCGGCTATATCGCAGGGACCGTTCTGCCGGCGAGCCGAATGTTCCGGCTGTTGCGCAAGAAGCCCAGCGTCGACGCCGCGCTCAAGCGGGAGGTCATCAGGTTCGCTCTGGGCAGCTGGGTGGCCGGAGTGATCGGCACTCTTGTGTTCGGACGGACGCAGATCGTCTTCCTCGAGCACTACACCGGACTCGGTGCGGTCGGCATGTTCGCGGCGGCGGTGACGGTGGCAGAGATGGCGGTGCAGCTACCGCCGCTGCTGCTCTCGGCTCTGCTTCCGCGCTTCAGTGAGCAACACGGCCTCGGCGCGCATGAAAGCATGCTGCGGTTGTACCGAACGACGACAGCACTCATCGCAATGGTGATCGTGCCGCTCTGCCTGGGCCTGGCCGCAATCGCGCCGGTGCTCATACCGGTGCTGTTCGGCGCCGAGTTCGCTGACGCGATACCAGTCGCGTCGGTGCTGCTGATCGCGGCAGCCGTGAGCAGTCTCGGGGTCACCACCCTGTACCTGCTGTACAGCGCCGGCAAGACCGGGCTGCTCGTGGTGTCGAACGGGGTTGGATTGGCCGGCACGGTCGCGCTGGGGTTTCTGCTCATTCCGCGCTTTGGTTTGATGGGGGCCGCCTGGTCGCGCGGCACCGTTCAGGTGCTCGTCGTGCTGATCGAAACGTGGTATGTGACACGACGATTGAACTTCGCTCCGCCGTATCGAGTGCTGGGTGTGATCACGCTGGCCTCCGTGGCGCAAGGCGTTGCCGCCTATGTCATCAGCGTGGAAGTGGGTGGCGCGGTATCGCTGGCACTCTCCATTCCCGCGGCAATTCTGGTCTACGTCGTCGCCCTGCGCGCGCTCTCGGTGACGTCGATGATCGATCCCGGCCTGACAAAACGACTCATTGAGCATCTGCCCGAGCGCAGCAGGCCGTTGATTCGCAAAATCCTCAAGCTACCGGTACCGCCCGCCTCGAGCGCCGCGAATTAGCTCAGGCGATTCAGCGGCGCGTGGTGTCCATCAGCGCACGCGCGGCGAGTTTGGGGGTGTTGTCTGCGCGCAGCACACCGAAGTTCTGCTCGATATCGGCCCGCCTCGTTCCCCCGTCGACGAGCTCGTAGTAGATGAGCGGTCCGGCCCAGTCCCATCCATCGATCTCGCGACGGGCCTGCAGGAGTATTGCCGCTTGGTATTGCTCGGTTACCGCGCTGGGACCGGTTCCAGTCGGCGCGCCGAATTCAGTGATCCACAGCTTCTTTCGCCCGTCGCCGCGCTTCTCCATCATCGCGTGCAGCTCGGGGAGGTCGCGAAAACCACCGGTGGTTCGTTGGAAGGAGTCCATAGGCAGCGACGGGAAGGTGTACGGATGGACCGCGAGTCCGTCGGCGAGTTGTGCCGCTCCGTCGTCGTACAGCTGCTCGAGGTAGCTCGCCGGTGCCACGTCTGACCCGGGCACCTCGTATTGCGGAGACAGGCCACCGATGAGCAGTGTGGCGTGTGCATCGACACCGCGGATAGCGTCAGCAGCCGCCCGGAACAAACGGCCGTACTCGCCGGCGTCGGGACTTGGCGGCCAGAACTTCGCGGTGTTGGGTTCGTTCCAGATCTCCCAGCTGTGCACTCCCCGCGGCGCATAGCGGGAAGCGGCGGTCCGCGCGAAGGCCGCGTAGTCGGACAGGCGGCTGGGCCGCTGCGCGTGGCTGGCGTCTGCGGAGTGGCCGCCCGCGGACGCCCACGCGGGGCTGAACGCGAGCACGGCGAGGACCTTCATCTGATGTGACGCGGCCTCGTCGATGAGCAGGTCGGGAGCACTCCAGTCGGGCTGGCCCCGTTCGGTCTCGATCACCGACCAGTCGACGTCGACTCTGACCCACGTGACGCCCATGGCCGCCATCAGCTCGAACTGCCGCTTGATGGCGGCCGCGTCGGCGCCGCGGAAGTGCAGGGTCATGCCGATCTCGGCGGTGGAGCCCGTGGCTTGACAGGAGGTGGCCGAGACGGCGACCAGGATGAGCAACAGCAGGCGGACCAGACTCCTGGGCGTCGTCATCCCCGGCGGTCGGTCATCGCAGAATCGCGCGGGTGTCGGTGTTGCGCGAAAACGGCCGCCCGGCAAGCCCTTCGGCCCGCCCGACGAGCAGCGCGGCGCTGTCTCGGACACCGAACTTCGCGGGGTTGCGGACCGGCATCATGGCCGCGGCGACGAGGTGAGCCGCTTTGTACCACAGGGGGTAGCGCCACTTGCGCAGCACATTTCCCGCGCCCCGGCCGTAGTTACGCAGCTTGCGGCGGCGCTCGTCGGGCGGTAGGTGGGCGAACTCGGTCTGGGCTTTCACGACGATGCCGGGAACCCAGGCGATCGAGAACCCCTCGAGGTCACCCATGCGCAGCAGCAGGTCGGGCCCTTCGCCGGACTGCCACGGTGAGTCGGCTCCCGACCCCATCGACGGATCGAACCCGCCGACCGTCATGAAAGCGTCGCGCCGGTACAGGGTGGCCGGCTCGATGGCTCCCCAGGCGTTGCGCCGGGTCAGCTTGGTGCCCGCAGGCGGCAGCGGGTTGCGGGCACCTTCGCGGTCGGCCAACTGCACGGCGCACACGGTCGTCGCCGGTGTGCAGTGGGTAAAGACGCGTTCGAAGAAGTCGGCGTCGACTCGGCTGGTGTCGTTGGGGAACCAAAGCCACTCGACCTCGTCGCCGAATGTCGCGGCGGCCGCGTTGCGCCCGTTCGAGATGCCCCGTGGGCTGACGACGGTGCGGATCTCGAGCTGTGGCGCGAACGACTGAACCAATGCGTCCAGTTTCGCGGCGGAGTCGGGATCGTGGTGGGCGATCGTCACCGCGCAGGGCCGTCGGGTTTGAGTGGCCAAGTCGCCGAGCAGGTTTCGGAGCGCATCCCACCGGCCGACCGTGGTGATGGCGACACCGACGGGGACAGCCGGATGCGGCACGCTGGCGCCCATGGGCCGAAGCCTAGTCGACCGTTGGTGCCTGGCCGGGGGAACGCGGGGACGAAGCGCGCCGCGTCTGGGGCCGATGCTCACAATCGAGCAAGCAAACGAACGTCGTGAACTGCAACGGGCTTGTACGATAGCCCTCAACAGAGGTAGACGCTGTAAAGGGGTGCGATGAGCGTGGCATTTCGATTTGCTCGCGCGCTACCTTCTCGATTGCCGAGTCACGGCGGGTCGCCGGCTGGGGGAGAGGCCTGTCGGATGCCAGCACGAGCCGAACCTGGACCTCGATAGATGCGGTTCGCTTTCTTGACGGAGCTCTACTTTCCGAGCGTCGGCGGTCAGGAAGTCTTCTTTCAGGAGCTGGGGGAGGCGATGGTGCGCCGCGGCCACCGCGTCGATGTCCTGTGCATCGGGCACGAAGCCGGCTTGGCCGAGGTCGAGGTGATGAACGGGGTCACGGTTCGGCGGTACCCCAATTCGGGCAGGTACAAGACTCCGCGAATCGCCGCCCTGCGACGTAACTGGTCGGACATCATCAGGTACAGCGGGGCCGTGCGCCGGATGGCGGCACAGGGTGACCACGACTTCTATCTTCTGAACCAGTGGCCATTGCGGCATGTCACGGCGCTGCCCAACGAGGTGAGAGCGCAAAGTGCGTTGCACTGGTGCGAGATTCGCGACGACCGGCTGTTGCGCACGCTGCAGGCCCAGCTGCCGAAGCGCGTCGGCTCGAACTTCGCCGTCAGCGAGGCGGTGGCCGCAGAGATCACCGAGCAATCGGGCTGCGAATGTGGCGTGCTGCCGAGCGGGATCGTCGCCGAGAGGTACCGGTCGGCGCCAGAGCGGGACCGCTCGGGCGTGCTCTACGTCGGGCGGTTGGCGCCCCACAAGAACCTGCCGCTGCTGGTGGACGCGTTCGCCCTCGCCGTGACGAGGGGCATCGACGGTGATTTGGTGATCGCCGGCGACGGACCGTCGCGCGCGGCGGTCGAGGAGCACGTCCGCAACTCGCCCGTCGCGACGCGGGTCCACGTCCTCGGATCGGTCGACGAAGCGCAGAAGATCCAGCTGCTCTCCGAATCCGCGGTGTTAGGCATGCCGAGCCGGCGGGAGGGTTTCCCGCGTGTCATCGCCGAGGCGATGGCGAGCGGCCTACCGGTGGTCACGGCCGATTTCGCGGAGAACGGCGCCAAGGATGTGGTCAAGCAGTACGGCGCGGGCGTGGTGTGCGGACAGGAACCCGCAGATTTCGCGGAGGCGCTGCTCGCCGCGCAGGCCGGCTGGGACAGCTACTCGCAAGCGGGGCTCGCCGGTGCGGCGGACCTGGACTGGTCGCACATCGCCGAAAAGCTCGAGACGCATGCCCGGCGGGTGCTGAGCACAGCCTAGATGGACGGTTCGACAGAGGGGACATCGCACGATGCGCGTAATGGTCACGGGCGGAGCGGGATTCGTCGGTAAGGAGCTGGTGCAGAACCTGCGGGACCGCGCCGAGGTGCTGGTCGCCGACCTGCTGCGCTACGGCACGCCAGACTGGCTCTCGGGCGAACTCGACGGGTTCGCGTTCGAACGGGTCGACATCCGTGACGCCGCCGCGATCAAGGCGGTGGTCGAGAGGTTCAACCCCGACGTGATCGTGCACCTGGCGGCCATCCACTACATCCCCGAGTGCGATGCCGATCCGTCGAACGCGGTGGCCACCAACGTCACGGGCACGGTCAATGTCCTGGCCGCATGCCCGCAGGGCACCCGGGTCGTGTTTGCCAGCAGCGGCGCTGTCTATCGGCCGGACGAGGCGCCGCACCGCGAACTCGAGTCCGTGGTCGAGCCGGTCGACATCTACGGCTTCACCAAGGACCACGGCGAGGACTACGTTCGCGCGTTCGCTGCCAACCGCGGGCTGGCCTGTGTGATCGTGCGGCTGTTCAACGTCATCGGGCCCGGGGAGACCAACCCGCACCTGTTGCCGGCGATCGTCGCGCAACTGCGGGAGAACCCCGAGGCGATTCAGCTGGGCAACACCTGGCCCAAACGCGACTACATCGACGTGCAAGACGCCGCGGCCGGCTTCGCCGCGGCCGCGCTCGGCTCGACGCCGGAACCGGGCGGGTGCGAGGTGGTCAATCTGGGCAGCGGACAGCAGTATTCGGTGGACGACATCGTGGAGCGGATGCGCTCGGTGCTGGGCCTGGATTTCGAGGTGCGCCAGGACGCCAGCCGGATGCGCGCCGTGGACCGTCCGTATCTGGGCGCCGACATCTCCAGGATCGGTGAGCTCTTCGGGTGGAGCCCGCAATGGGAACTCGACGAGACGCTGAAGCGGATGTGGGCCAACCCCGACTTCCTGCCGGAACTGGAAGGTCGTCTGACTTGACCGAACGGCAGGTCGATCTGCTGTTCGACGCGCGACATATCCGGCAGAGCGGGATCGGGACGTACATCGCGATGTTGTTGCCGGAGCTGGAGCAGGTATTTGTCGAGCGCGACCTGTCGCTCGCGGTGCTGGCTGCGGCCCACGCCGTTCCCCAGCTGCGCGACGGCACCACCGTCGTCACCGAGGCTGCGCCCGCGTCGATGTATTCACTGGGCGAGCAACGGGTTTGGGATCGCGTGCTCCGCGAAATGCGGCCCCGCGGGTTCTGGGTGCCGCACTATCCCTTTCCGCTGGCGGCGCTGCGACCGCGCAACCGGCGCACGCGGCTGTTCGTCACTGTGCACGACACCATGCATATCCGGAGGCGGGAGATCAGTGGCCAGAGCGCGGCACGGCGCGCCTATGCGCGGACGATGTTCACATTGGATGCGCGTAAGGCGCAGACCGTGTTCACGCCGTCGCGGGCGACCGCCGCGGACCTGAAAAGGATTTCACCGGGTGCGCACGTGGTGGTGACGCCGATCCCGGTCGACGAGGAGTGGTTCCAGCCGGTCGATCCCAGCCTGTCGCCGGTGCGGGCGCCGTACATCCTCTACGTGGGGAACGCCAAGTGGCACAAGAACCTGCCGCTGCTGCTGTCGGCCTACGGCGATGTCGCAGGGGAGGTTCCGCACAAGCTGGTG
The DNA here is from genome assembly GCF_000266905.1 of Mycolicibacterium chubuense NBB4. The sequence continues at coordinate 1,314,661 of NC_018027.1, forward strand.
ATCGCTGGAAGCGGTGAGGCTCTCCGCGGCGGCGACGAGCGGATGCCGGCGCTGGCGGCCGAGCTGGGGGACCGGGTCGAGGTGATGGGCCGGCTCTACTTCACGGTGCTGCGGGCTTTGGTGGCGGGGGCCGATCTGTTGGTGATGCCGTCACTGCACGAGGGCGCCGGGCTGCCGCCGATCGAGGCGATGGCGTCGCACACGGCGGTGATCGCCTCGGACATCCCAGCGCTTCGAGAGACATGCGGGGACGGCGCGGAATACTTCGACCCCCGCGACCGGGGTGCATTGGCGGAGCTGCTGCGCCGCCTGTGCCACGCCGAGGACGCGAGGGCGAAGCTAGCGGCGCGAGGTTGGGCGCATGTCACCGCGCGGCAGTCGGGGTTGTCACTGCGGCCGGCGGCGGAGGTGGTGGCCGAGGAAGTAGAGGCGCCCCGCTGATGCATGCCTAGGCACTTATCTCTGGTCGGCGTTTCCGGTCTTCTGTTCGGGGACGGCCACCGCGCACGGTCGGAACGTGCGGAAGCACGGCGCAACGGGCGGCGGTGTCGCCGACGACTTCCGGCGCCATCGTGGCCGGCATCGTGTGTCGGTGACCGCGGCAAACGCTAGTTCCCGCGGTGGTGGGCACCGCTTTGCTCAGTGCAACCTGCCGCCGGGGCGGCGATCACCCCTCGCGGCTTCTCCGACCTCGTGGTCGGCTTCCAGGTCGACGCCGAGCTGGTTTGGTTCAATGGAGCCGGCGACGCAGACGGGGACCCAGTCATGGCGTCATAATTCGCGTGGTCAGGTCCTCGACGGGCCACTTGGCACGCCCACCCATCGACGGGTGCACACTGTCCCGCCCTGCCGTGCTGCGAGGACACGGTCTGCGGGCCGCAGATGGATCCGTTTGCTCCGTGGTCGTGGGCCCAGGCAATCCGCAAATCGGTGCCAAAGCATGTATGCAAAAGGCGGGTGAGTAGACGCCGCAGTTTTTAATGATTCGTCGATGACCCGGTTGATATTTTGGGGTAGGAAGGCGATATATGCACGGTGTCGTGACTCAAAAACCCGCCGCCGGACAGCTAACTCGGAGACATCCCTTCGCCGAGTTTGGAGCGCTTCGTAAGTCTGTGTGCACCATAGTCGGAATTGACACCTTGAGTCCTCGGCAGGACCACGCGCTTCAATCATCGCCGAGAGCGAATGCCAGGCCCGACGTCGTTCGACTAGTTAGGTAGTCCGGTTTGCGATATCATCGGCAGACCCAGGCAGACAATAGGTTTTGAGCTGGGTGGACTCGGCGGTGATTCGATTGCACAAAGGACTGCTGGGCGTTACAACACTTGGGGGTAAGCGATGCGCAGGAATTTCGTCGTGGCGGCCGCATGTATCGCCTTCGCGCTGGCGGCGACCGGACAGGCCGCCCCCGCGGGAGCGGACGACACTGGCCCGACGGGACAGCAGAAGTGGGAGATGCCGGACACAAGAAAGCTGATTCTCCAGAGTGCTCTCGATCAGGTCCGCAGCGCGGCCGGTCCGGCCCAGTTGGCTATTCACTACTCACCTCGTCACGTGAATCAGGTGGTCTACAACCTCTCGAACTGGGCTGTCTGTTACACGTCACCGGAACCAGAAAAGTTGGTTACTCCCAAACCCAAGAAAAAGCAGGACGTGTATTTTTCCATCCGGCGGCTCAACGAGAAGTGCTGATTGGTCATGCTTCCGCCGCGGGCTGGCCGGTTGACCCCTCGATACCTTCTATCGGGAGCGCCACAGAGCATGCAACGACAAGCCCGTTCGGCATACCATTTGGTAGAGTTCGGGCAAACTAAGACCGATGACAGTTGACGGATGCCCCTCGATGCGCTCGACGAACCAGCCGCCTAGTCCGTCCAAGGTGAAGGCTCCTGCCGTTTCGATGGGTTCGCCGCTCGTGACGTACGCGGCCACTTCTTCGTCAGTGGGGTTGCCGAAGTACACATCTGCGCTTGCTGGTCGGGTTTCAGTGCTCAGAATGCTCCCAGCTTTCACGCGCAATAGCGCATGGCCCGTTAAAATCCGGCCGATTGCACCTGACATAATTTTCCATTGGGCTACCGCGGCCTCCGTTGAGCCCGGCTTTCCGTAGAGGTCGTTGCCAAGTAGAAGCAACGTGTCACAACCGAGCACGATGCAATCGGACAAAATATCGCCTGGCAGCCTCGCAACGACATCGCTGGCCTTTGCCCTAGCCAGGGCCAACACGACATCTTCAGGCGAAGTCGGAGACAATGACTCGGCAAGCGCTTCTTCGTCGATGGTTGGGACCATCACGAAAGGATCTACGCCGGCCTGCCGCAACAGCTTCAGGCGAGCGGGCGATCTGGACGCTAAGACCATCCGGGTCATCGGCGCATGTGTGTCCGTTCCAACAAGGTCACGCGCTGCCAGCTGAAAATCGAGTACCGGAGTTTGTCGACCGGGTGGCCCCACGGATTGAGCTCCTGCGGTCCCGGTTCGGGTGCGGCGCCCCCGCCCGCGCTGGCGAGCACGGTGACCAGAGCGGCGATTTCCTCGGCGGTCGGCTGTCCCTTGACGATCTGGAAATGCGGCTCGGGCGGGCGCGGATCGTCGATGGTCATGTCCCGAGGGTCGGAGACCTCGACGATGTCGGCGTCATGGTTCATGGCGAAGTCCTTGTCGGAGAAGCAATTCGGGCGGCTTACAGCGGAATGTTGCCGTGCTTCTTCGGCGCGGTCTGGGTGATCTTTCGCTCCAGCAACCGCAGCGCGGTGCCGATGTAGCCGCGGGTGTGCGACGGCGGGATCACCGCGTCCACGTAGCCACGCTCGGCGGCGATGTACGGGTTGACGAGGGTGTCTTCGTACTGCTGTTGCAGCTCGAGCCGCAGCGCGTCGACGTCCTCGCCCTTCTGAGCGGCTTCCTTGAGTTCCTTGCGGTAGACGAACCCGACGGCGCCGGAGGCACCCATGACGGCGATCTGGGCGGTCGGCCAGGCGACGTTGACGTCGCAGCCCATGTCCTTGGACCCCATGACGCAGTAGGCGCCGCCGTAGGCCTTGCGGGTGATGACGGTGACCTTGGCGACGGTGGCCTCGCCGTAGGCGTAGAGCAGTTTGGCGCCGCGGCGGATGATGCCGTTGTACTCCTGGTCGGTGCCGGGCAGGAAGCCCGGCACGTCGACGAGCATGACGATCGGGATGTTGAAGCAGTCGCAGGTGCGGACGAACCGGGCGGCTTTCTCAGAGGCGTTGATGTCCAGGCAGCCGGCGAACTGGGTGGGCTGGTTGGCCACGATGCCGACCGGGCGGCCGTCGATGCGGCCGAAGCCCACGATGATGTTGCCCGCGTAACCCGCTTGGATCTCGAGGAATTCGTCGTCGTCGAGGATGCGGGTGATGACCTCGTGCATGTCGTAGGGCTGGTTGGGGGAGTCCGGGATCAGCGTGTCGAGTTCGAGGTCCTCGTCGGTGAGGCTCTCTTCGATGGGGCCGGGGTGCGGGGCGGGGTAGCGGGGCGGCTCGGCGTAGTTGTTGGGCGGCAGGTAGCTCAGCAGGTCGCGGACGTAATCCAGGGCGTCCTGCTCGCCGGAGGCGACGTAGTGCACGGTGCCGGATTTGGCCATGTGGGTGTGGGCGCCGCCGAGCTCCTCCATCGTGACGTCCTCGCCGGTGACGGTCTTGATGACGTCGGGTCCGGTGATGAACATCTGGCTGGTCTGGTCGACCATGATGACGAAGTCGGTGAGGGCGGGGGAGTAGACGTGGCCGCCGGCGGCCGCGCCCATGATGAGTGAGATCTGCGGGATGACGCCCGAGGCCTTGATGTTGTTGTGGAAGATCCGGCTGTAGAGGCCGAGGGAGACCACGCCCTCCTGGATGCGCGCGCCGGCGCCGTCATTGATGCCGATCAGTGGGCGGCCGGTCTTGATGGCCAATTCCTGTACCTTAACGATCTTCTCGCCGTAGACCTCGCCGAGGCTCCCGCCGAATACGGTGGCGTCCTGGCTGAAGATGCACACATCGCGGCCGTCGATGGTGCCGTACCCGGTGACCACACCATCGCCGGTGGGGCGGTTGGCCTCGAGGCCGAAGTTCTTGCTGCGGTGCTTCGCCAGCGCGTCCAGCTCCACGAAGGAGTCTTCGTCGAGCAGGGCGAGAATGCGTTCGCGGGCGGTGAGCTTGCCCTTGGCGTGCACCTTCTCCACGGCAGTCTCACCGACCGGGTGCAGCGCCTCCTCAGCGCGCTTACGCAGGTCAGCCAGTTTCCCGGCGGTGGTGTGGATGTCGATCTCATGCTCGGCGGCGGGCTCAGTCACGCTGGTCATAGAGGTGATGCTAATGGTGGCGGATCGGCGGCTCGCGGCCGACCCTTATTAGTCCCTTAAAAACCAGAGCGGACGGGGTCATCCGTTGAATTGCGGTTGGCCTTCTGTGAAGAAGAGCGCAACATCTAGCCACGGGCGATTTTCATCACTCTCGGCCCGCTTGCTGAGCAAATCGGTAATTGCGTGGGCGCCAGCAAACCTAATACCTCGGCGGTGGATGCGCCTGGCCGACACCCCCCGGAGAGTGCGCATGGTGGGCCGCCGTAGCCATAGCTTCGGGATACTGATGTGCTGGTAACGCGCGGTTTGGCGCGTTGCCGAAAAACTCGGAAAAACATCGCTGTTTCGTTTGACAGGCCACACCGAGTCTGCGATGCTTCCAGCAACTTGTTCAGATCAAATCAGGTGGGGGATATGACTACCGTTGCTACCAAATTCCAGGTGACGGCGGCCGCTGCTGCTGTTGCGGCCGCCGCTGCATTCGTTCCCGTCGCTGCCCAAGCCGCACCCTCGTTCCAGCTCCCGGCCGCGCCGGTCAGCTTCGCTGACTTGCCGCTGCAGCCGAAGGGCCCGGTGTATATCGTGACGGCCACCTCGCTGCAGCTTGTCAGCATTTGGCTCGATCAGAGCGCGAAGTCCCAGGACCGGCGGGCTACTCGTCTCGAGACGTATGCGGCGGCGCATCCCGACACCTTCTTTGGGCAACTCGCCGCGAATCGCGCCGACCAACTTCGGCAGGCCGAAGCGGTGTCCAGAGGCGTCAAGTTCGATGTCTGTTTGAACGGTAACTCCGTCGGCATCGGACCCTATGGAACGGTCTCGACGGGCAGCTGCTGAAAACCGACACAGTTTGCCATTTCAGTACGCCGTGGTTAAATTTTTCATAGCGACTGCTGATTCGGCACCGGTATCGCAGTCGGACCTTGCGGGACGGTCAGGGCGGATCCCTACCAAACAGGGCGTCAATTACTCGACGCAAATAATTCCTAGTACTGAGGCCTGCACGTCGCCAGCGGCTGGCGTGCAGGCTTCAACTATTCACAGGAAGTCTTGAGTGCGATTTCTTTCGCGTCGGCGACTTAAAGATAATGTCGGCAACGGCGATGGCGACGAAATTGGAGAGATCTCCGACGAGGATCGGCGATGGTTGTCAGGCACCGCGCGCCGCCGCGGCATAATCTGGGGAGCCGCCCTGCTGCTGGTTGTCGTCTTCGGCTTGGGCTGCTGGGTGGCACTGGGCGCGTTCCAGGCAAAGTCGAACCTCGAGCACGCCCGCCAAAGTGTGCAGGAAGCGAAGCACTCACTGCTGGAAGCCGACACGAGGGCCGCCGCCAAGTCGGCTGGCGATGCCCTCGTCAGCGCTCGCGCAGCACGCGACGCGACGCATTCGCTGGCATGGAACATCGTGGCCGCCATGCCCTGGCTGGGAAGCCCATTTAAAACAGGCCAGCAGATCACCGACGTGGTACTTGGTCTGGCCTCGAACGTGTTACAGCCAGCAGCGGATGTAGGCGTAACGATCTCGCCGGATCGTCTATACCGAGACGGCCGAGTCGACGTCGAGCTGCTTCGCGGTCAAGAGTCCCAGCTGAGCAGGCTTGCGACCGAAGCCACCCGGCTAAACAGCGAAGCTGGCGCGATAGTAGATCCTCGCTACGTGTCGCTTCTGAGTAATGCGCGCTCACAACTTCAAGGGCAGATCTCCGATTTGACATCAGTGTTGCAGAATACCGCTCTGGCTGCGCGTCTGGTGCCTTCGATGATGGGCGCAGACGGACCGCGCACCTACTTCATGGGCTTCCAAACTAATGCCGAAGCCCGCGGAACCGGCGGCCTGCTCGGTGCGTACGGGATTCTCAAGTTCCAGAATGGCGCGCCGACCGTGGACACGCTGGCGTCGAATACCGACCTCAAGGATGCGGTCGGTCCAGTCGACCTCGGCCCGGAATATGACCAACAGTACGGGTTCGTGAATCCGTTTACTGACTTGCGGAATAGCAACCTGAGTCCGCATTTCCCTTACACGGCTCAGATTTGGAAAGCGATGTGGGCCGAGCAGACGGGTATGAACGTCGACGGAGTAATCGCTATGGACCCTGTCGCATTAAGCTACATCCTTGGTGCTGTCGGGTCGATCACTATGCCTGATGGTGAAGTCATATCGAAAGACAATGTTGTCGAACTGACGGAATCGACCGCTTATCTTCGTTTTCCGACAGATCAGGATGCGCGCAAGCGGTATCTTCAAGACATTGCCACCGCTGTCGTCAAGAAGATCACAGGCAGGGTCGACTCACCTAGGCAATTGCTGGACGCGCTGGGCAAGGCAGTCAGTGAACGCCGCATCGCTATTTGGAGCGCTTTCCCAAGCGACCAAAGGCTTCTTGAAGAAACCGCGCTCGCCCATGAAATTCCGAACGACCCGGCGCCATACGCCGCTGTCGTAATAAACAATTTGGGCGGAAATAAGCTCGATTACTACTTAAAGTCGCAAATCGAATACGCGGCAGATAGTTGCAAAGGCGACACACGCGCCTCGACGGTCACCGTGAAGCTGACAAATGAAGTTCCTGATCAACCCTTGCCGGACTACGTGGCTGCGGAGGCGGGCCTGTCCCCGGATGTACCGATCCAAGTTCCCAAGGGAACGAACATAACGTCTGTAAGACTCTTCGCGACGAAGGGTGCGAAGCTTGCAGCTGTAATCCTCAACGGTGAGCGCGTGCCAGCGATCTTGAACACGGAGCGCGGGCACCCAGTATTCGAGGTCCAAGTAATCATCCCGCCCGGACAGTCTGCTGATATCAGATACCAGATGTCGGAGCCAACTGTGGCGGGACCGCCTAGGGTACCGAGTCAGCCGCTGCTGGAGAGCGTGGCACCGAGGGTCCAAGTGCCTGAGTGTCATGACTGAGACACTCTCCGAGGAGGCCAACGTGGGTGCGTCGTCGCCTAGTGCGGCACACCGCTGCAGTCGGTGAGACACGTCTCGTGAGTTTCATTCATGTGGCGGAGCTAGATAAATAAGGGAGAGATCTAGATCTATGAATTTGCAGGATTTTTTGAAGACGCTGCGCTCTCGCTGGTTGACGGTCTGTCTGACTATTGTCGTTGGTGTTCTTGCGGGAGTAGCGATTACCATCCTGACGACACCTATGTACCAGGCGTCGACCCGACTCTTCGTTTCTACCTCCGCCGGCTCCTCTTTAGCGGAGGTGTACCAGGGCAACAGATTTTCTCAAGAACGCGTAATTTCGTATACAGAGCTTCTAAAGGGTCAGACGCTAGCCCAGCGGACTATTGATAAGCTCGGACTCGACCTCACCGCGGCGCAGCTCAGAGGCAGAATAACGGCCAGCGCCAAGCCCGAGACCGTTCTCATAGACGTGCAAGTCCGCGATGAATCGCCTGTTAGGGCTCGAGACATTGCAAATACGCTTTCTGACGAATTCGTAGTGATGGTTCGAGAGCTTGAGACTCCAGAAGGTGGGCGGACGCCCGACGCACGAGTCGTCATTGAACAGCGCGCGTCGGTTCCCAATGAGCCGATTCTGCCCAACACTAAGCGTAACCTTGCGCTTGGTTTGACGGCAGGAGTTCTACTCGGAATAGGCTTGGCTGTTCTTCGAGATGCGCTTGACAACACTGTCAAGTCGCGGGAGTCCCTTGAGGAATTCGCTGGCGTCGGCTTGGTGGGCAGTATCCCTATGGATAAGGCTCGTCGGACACAAGCGGCAATCTCCTTTGATCGAGATAACTCACCAAGCGCAGAAGCGTTCAGGAAGCTGCGAACGAATCTACAGTTTCTTGCGGTCGACAACCCGCCTCGGGTAATCGTAGTGACCAGCTCGATGCCGCACGAAGGGAAATCGACAACGGCGATCAATTTGGCCTTAGCGCTCGCTGAGGCGGAACACACCGTGGTGCTGGTTGACGGCGACATGAGGCGCCCGATGATTGCTAAGTATCTGGACTTGGTGGAACCCGTCGGTTTCAGCACGGTGCTTAGCGGGATGGCGTCTCTCGACGACGCGCTGCAAAAGACTCGCTTCAGGGGGCTCACGGCTCTAACGTCAGGCGCCATTCCACCGAATCCGAGTGAGCTGCTGGGGTCACAGGCCGCGCGTAAGATGCTGGCAGAACTGCGGGCACGCTTCGATTATGTGGTGGTGGATTCTACGCCGTTGCTCGCAGTAACTGATGCGGCGATCCTAGCTGCGGGGGCAGACGGCGTGCTTTTGATGTCCCGCTATGCCCACACCAAGCGTGACCAGCTTGTGCATGCAGTGGGCAATTTGCGAGGCGTTGGAGCCCCCATACTTGGCGCCGTTTTCTCGATGACACCGACACGCGGCACCTCAGCTTACAGCTATCAGTATAACTATTACGGCGACAGCAAACCGCAACACGAGGCGCCGGCAGCCTCCGATGCCGGACCGGCTATTCCCGTCTCAGGTGAGTCGACATCAACAGCGAGTAAGCGCAGAGCGTGACAAGTGCGCCAGTGTTCCGACCGTCGATATCGATGTGTCCATATCCTTACGACAGTATAAATTGATGGTCGAAGTGCTGATCGTATGCGTTGGCATAGTCGTTGTCTTCTTTGTCGTACTTGCTTACGCACCGCAATGGTGGGTTGGTATCGTAATTGTACTCACGTTTACAAACTTTCCAGCCTTCATTCCGCCTCAGTTTGAGGTTGCAGGGTTCGCAATATACCTACATGAAATACCGCTTTTCCTGGTCGCTGTTAAGCTTTTTGTTACTCGACCGCCCAATAAATCCACCGATTTGCTGGCGTCAGCTTTCGGCGGTCTCGCAGCGGCTGGCGCTCTTTACGGTCTGCTGAGCGGGCACGACATACAAGCAACGATGAATGATGCACGCGGGTTAATTGCCCTCACGCTATGCCTATTTATCACTGGTAGAACAATGCAGACGCCAGACGCTTACTATGCGTTAAAAGCGATCAGGATAACGCTTTGGGTGTCTTTTGTGTTAGTTCTTGCAGGTGCACTCGGTCTTATCAAACTGGGTGGAAAATCCGAAGACGCTTCTCTGGCTGGTGCCGGTTTCTACACGGAGGCGGACGTAGTGAGGGTCTTGGGACCGTCTACTCATCTTGCGAGCGCGACTCTGGCTGTCGGCGTCGCTATGTGGGCCATCCACCCGAGCGCGTTCCCGCGTGCAAAAAGCTACCTTATACCCGCTCTGGGTATTACTGTGATCGGATTCTCGCGTAATGCTTTGGTGCTGATAGCGGTTACTTTGCTTCTCGCACCGCTGATCAATCGCAGTTTCAGAGGCCTATTGCGCGCAGGGGTTATCGCTGGGACTGTGATTGTAATTTTTGTGGTATCCGGCTACTTCCTGTCTTTGACTGCCGGTACACCAGGTTTGGAATATCTCCGTCTGGTTCACTCCGCGTATATGGGCCGTGTTCTCGAGGGACTCAGTAGCAGCGCCCGAAAATACGACGTGTCGAGTTTGTATAGGCAAGGCGAGGTTGACTGGCTGAGGCGGGCGGTGCCTGGACACGAAGTTTGGGGCAGGGGCTTTGGCTTCAGATACCGACCTCCGTTCGGCATCGGCTTCTCCGCAACATCTGGCACGTACTACGCACACCAGTTCTACTGGTGGGCGGTGGTGAAAGTGGGCTGGGTTGGCATGTTAGCTCTAGTGTCAGCGTTTCTGACGCCCGTAGTGTATGCACTCTTTGGTGCGGGGCGTTCGGCGCTTAGGTCGTCCACTGCCGCCGCAATCATAGGCTTCATGGTGACGTTCACTGTCGTGCCTATACCGGAGGATGTCCAAGGCGCTCCCGTGCTGGGCGTCCTGCTCGGCCTAGCGCTGCTTCCGTTGACCACTGGGGTAAGAGGGCAGCAAGGGGAGACGGCCGCTGCTGGCGGTGCCTTAAGCCAACATGCCGCGTCGGCGCCAACTAGTCGCTAGTGGACCTCGACCTATTGACCGGATAGTCGGTCGCGTGCAAGTGCCCGGTTTGCGGCCGGCCGATCGAACGAGGGCCGGTTGTGAATGGTCAGCATCGGGTGATGGAACCACGAGCGCCGGCGCGGCTTGCGCTGGTCGGCCCTGCGATGATGCCTCCCAGCGCGCAGAGGCGAACGCCAATGTGGCGCCCGGTCGGGTCCCACAAGAAGCGCCAATTCGGTTGATTCAGGTGGCGAGTCCCCGTTATTGAGTCCACCCGGATCCAGTGCCGAGGTTGGTGTGATCAGGTCTCAGTTGATGCTGCAGGCCACTGGGGTGTGGGTGCAGCTGCAGGCGGCAGCGTACTCGGCCCGGGTGCGGTAGCCCACGGCCGAGTGGCGGTGTCGGTGGTTGTGTTCGTGCTTGAAGTCGCAGATGACTACGCGGGCCTCGAACAGGGTGTTCCAGTGGTTGCGGGTGAGGCACTCTTTCCTGAGTCGATTGTTGAACGATTCGATGTAGCCGTGACGGCGCTCGCTGAAATTCCCCACTGACGCTCATCGAAAAGCCCCACCCGTGTGGCTCCGCCGAGAAGGGCGGGCCTCCTTCGAAGCTGCTGGTGTCTGACGCCAGTTGCTTCACCGAAGGAGGCCCGCTTTCTCTGTTGACGACGGTCGAAAACTGGGCCAGAAGCGACGGTGAAAAGTAGGCCACGCGTGGTCGTGGTTATTGTGCCGTGTTGTCGGCTCTGGCGGAGGGCAGGGTGTCGATTCCGGTGTCCTTGAGTCGATAGCTGGAGCCTTTGAGGGTCAGGACGTCGGCATGGTGGACGATGCGGTCGATCATCGCTGCGGCTACGACTTGATCGCCGAACACTGAATCGCCCTGGTTCTGTCGGAGGCTCGATCTATTGGATTCCGACCAAGGGTTGATCGGTCCGTTGAGCATCGTAGAACGCGGCCTCGAACTCGGCCGGAGGAACGTCGCGCAGGTAGCTGTGCAGCCGGGCGGTGTTGTGCCAATACATGCAGCTCAGAGTTGCCAGCTCGACGTCCTCGACGGTCTTCCACGGCCCGGTGCGGGCCGGCCCGTAGAGCAACTCGGCTTTGTAGTAGCCGTTGACCGTCTCGGCCAACGCGTTGTCAAAGCTGTCACCGACCGATCCAATCGAGGGCAGCGCACCAATCTCAGCAAGCCGCTCGCCGTAGCGCACCGAGGTGAACTGCAATCCAGCATCGCTGTGACACCTGACTTAGGACATTTTCTGGCGTTGCCGCTCTGCGTAGGGCGTTGAGCTCAGGGTTCGTTCGGCGTCAGGTCGAAATTTGCACACTAAACGCGGGACTCTAGGGTGCTGTGGTGGCCTACGTGCGCACCGTGAAGACCGCCTCGGGCGCGGTCGCGGTGCAGATCGTGTGGTCCACCCGACGCGGCTCGCGCAACATCGAGCACCTGGGCTCAGCGCACGACGACGGCGAGGTCGAAGCACTCAAGGCCGCCGCTCGCCAGCGGCTGGCCGAGGGCCAGACCACCCTTGACCTCGGGCTGGCCAGCACTGGTGTCGATGGCGATCCGCTCGAGATCGTCTCGACAACCTCGACCCCGTTGTGGGAATCGTTGTGCGCGGCCTACCGGGTGCTCGGGTTCGACGCGGCCACCGGCGGCGATGAAGTGTTTCGGAGCCTGGTGCTGGCCCGCATCATCGAACCGACCAGCAAGGCCGACTCGCTGCGCGTGCTCGCCGAGACCGGCATCGAGACGGTCGACTACCGCACCGTCACCCGACGTCTGCCGAAGTTCGCCAAACCCGCTGTACGCCAGTCGTTATCAGCCGCATGTGCAGCGCGTGCGAGGCTGGGCCCGACGTCGCTGGTGCTTTATGACGTTTCGACGCTGTACTTCGAAACCGATGCCGGTGACGGGTTCCGCGAACCCGGGTTCTCCAAGGAACGCCGGCTGGAACCCCAGATCACTATCGGTCTGCTCACCGACGCGACGGGCTTCCCTCTGGCCGTGGAGGCCTTCGAGGGCAACAAAGCCGAGACCGCGACCATGCTGCCGGTCATCAACGCGTTCAGGGCCGCTCACCATTTGACCGATGTCGTCGTGGTCGCTGATGCCGGCATGATTTCCGAGGCCAACCAGATCGCCCTGAAGGCCTCCGGGTTGTCGTTCATCCTGGGCACCAAGATCCCGTATGTGCCCGACGTGGTGCGTGAATGGCGCGACAAGCACCCCGATCAGGAGATCGAGGACGGGCAGATCTTCATCCAGCCGTGGCCATCGACGAGTAGCGAGAAGACCCGCGGCATCCCCGATCGTGTCGTCTACTACCAGTACCCCGCCGACCGGGCACGGCGCACGCTGCGTGGCATCACCGAGCAGGTCGCCAAGGCCGAGAAGGCCGTCGACGGGAAAGCGCCGGTCAAACGCAACCGGTTCATCAAGCTCACCGGTGCCACCAAGAACGTCAACCGCGAACTGGAGACCAAAGCCCGCGCCCTGGCCGGACTCAAGGGATACACCACCAACCTCGTCGAGCAGAACCCCGAATTCGTCATCGGCGCCTACCACCAGCTCTGGCGCATCGAGAAGAGCTTCCGGATGTCCAAGCATGACCTACAGGCCCGGCCGATCTACCACCACAAACGCGAATCCATCGACGCCCACCTGACCATCGTGTTCGCCGCTCTGGCCGTCAGCCACTACATCGAGCACCAAACAGGCTGGAGCATCAAGGAATTCGTGCGCACCGCACGCCGCTACCGCACCGTACAGATCAAAGCCGGCCGACAAATCCTGACCGCCGTCGACCCACTACCCGACGACCTCCGCGACGCCATCGCCACCATCAACGCGAACCGTGCACACTAAATTGTCCTAAGTCGGGAAGCCGCTCGCCGTAGCGCACCGAGGTGAACTGCAATCCAGCATCGCTGTGACAGGTCAAGCCGAACAACGTGTTTCCGCGTGACCAGCGGGCCATCTCCAATGCATCGAGGACCATGGTGGTACGCATGTTCGACGCGACCCGCCACCCGACGATCATCCGGGACAACGCGTCGACGCTGAACTAGACGTAGGCCACCCCGACCAGGTCGGCACACAAGTCAGGTCGGTAACCCATAACCGGTTGGGGGCCGACGCGCTGAACTGTCGGTTGACCAGATCGGGATGCCGCGCCGCTGCCGGGTTGGCGGTGGTGGTCTTCACCGGTTTGCCACGCCGGACCACCTCGATGCCGAGACTGCGCATCAATCGGGCGACCTGGTCACGGCCGACGTCGTGGCCGGCCCGACGTGCGGCTTCCACAGCTTGAGCACTCCGTAGACGCTGTAGTGGTCAATCCCCCCAAGCACTCGTGCACTCGGCAACCGCCTCGTCGGCATCCTGCACGGCTGCCTCCACCACCACACCCTCTACGACGAGGACAAAGCCTGGGCACACCGCCAACCCATCGCCGCTTGACACCTTCAGAACTTGGGATGGTTAACCTCTCAGGTCATTACAAACTAGGCTTGATCAATACGGTCGTCTGTATGGGCAGCCACGTGCCAGGCTTGATGCCTCGAAGATGGTGAGTTTCCCACCCCACCAGATGGTTTGGGAGGTCCTCATACCTAGGCCGGAGTCTCGTCAAGTTGCCGCGCTGAGGCGGGTCGTGGTCGGTGTACTGAGAATCGTCTAGAAGAAGCATCCCACCCGGCTTGACTTTTGGTGCAGCAGCAAGAACGCATTCCCGCCGTCCTTGCCCATCTACAATCACCAAGTCAAAACTCTCGTCTCGTTCTTGCTCTATGGCATTCGTGTACTGTTCGGATGCCTTATCTGGACTAGCTCCCTCGCCCGATTGAATGAAGCGGACGTCGATACCCTCAGGCAGACGGGCGAGCAACGCCCGGTACCAGTCATGATTGTCTTCAACCGTGATCGTCGTCGCGCCTTGATCGAGCAACCACAACGTGGAAGCACCGCCCCCGTACTCGAATACGTTGGGTTTGGGTGGTAGCCGCTTGCTCACAAAGGCGACGGCATTGTAGTTCCACCAGGGGCGTCGGTACTCCAAAGGAGCTTTCCGGATCTTCGCATCGCGAATCCAGCGGGGCAGGTCGCGAATCGAGCCGGGCTCGACGGAGAAGCCTTTGAGCATTTGAAGGGAGCCACTCGACAGACGCTGAAGCTTTGACATATCTCGCGACTCTAGTCTGAGATCATGTTTTACGCCGAGGCATATCCGCATCGCGGGTGATTGTTCTCGCTCGCTCTCTCGGAGTGGGGATATCTGGGCACCCGGGTTCAGGTGGGCGGTGGAGCCACCGATCAGCGGTGATACGGCCATTCTCCGGGGGCAGAACCTTGATGATATGAGTTGGGTTTCGTGGTTCTCGAAGGCGCTGTGTAACCGCTCGGGCCACAGTCATCCTGTCGAACTTCTCGGGCACCACTAGGTGCCCGTGAGCCCTTAGCCAATGGGCGAAACCAACCTTCTCTGTGGTTAAGATCTCGCAACCGTGCGAGAGGCCTTCAGTTAGGGGTAGGCCGATCTGCTCACGCCATCTTGCGGTGGACTGCGACAGTAGAATCAATAGCGAGGCTCGGCGAAGTTCGCGGTGGATGACACTCCGGGGAGGATCAACGAGGACCGTCACCTCGCTTTTATTCGAGGCCCAGTCGCGTACTGTTGACTCCAACTCTCCTTTGCCCACGATTACGAAGCTCGATCCCGAGGACAACTTACGTACTTTATCCCATAGTTCGAGCATTGAGGCGATTCCTTTCCGCTCCGAAAATTCGCCGACAAATAGCGCTGATCTTTGCTTGGACAAGGTCCCGCAGCTACACGCGTTTATGAGCGGGCTGAAGTGTGCTGTTTCTGCTCCTCCTCTTCTGTGGGCACTCGAGAAGAGCTGCTGATAATTCACTTGAGCATCACGAGTGCCGAAAGCAATTCTATCGAAGCAGCCAGCGACATATCGAAACACACCCAACGCGATTGCATGCGACAAGAACAGAGGAAGTTTGGTGAAGTCGCAGAACGCTGGGATTAGAGGGTTATTTTCGATGGCGTACGCCACTACCAATGGGGGAGTCTGCTTGCCTCTTCCTGCCGTAACTACGCGAATAACTGCGCGCTTCATCCGAATGATCGAAACATAGACGATTAGGGACGGCCATGCTGGCAGCATGGCTGGCTCGTTCAGCTCGATGAATTCCAACCTCTTCGTTGCCAAAATCCACGCTGCTCTAAAGAGGCTGATCTCGCGCGCATCGATAGAGTTGAGCGCGGACTCATCGAAATCGTACATCCGTTTACGGAAATAAAGCGAACCCGGTAGCATGTCCTTCATCTCGATGAGGGTTGCTGTTCGAGTGCTCTCGAAAATTCTAACTCTGCGATCCGATGACGATTTCGTCATGCGCACCATTGCTGTTTGTACTTATCGCTCGCAAACGGCATCGCGGATTCGAAACCTCCTCGAAGGCCGTTGCAGTCTGGCGCTCAAACCTATTGCCAAGTATCCGTCCAGAACTCAGATCGTCTGCCCAGTTGCGACCCGAGGAGGGGCCGATGCAACGTCAATTCCACCGTACCCCCGGTAGGCATACCTCAGTATCGTGGAACCAAGTATAGCTGCCGCAGTTGATGAGGGGGTACCTGCTTTTGCCGGAAAGAACTTCAGACACTTCACAGCCTTAAGCAGTCCGTGGTCAGCATTAGCGCGACCAGCAATTCGCCACCAGAAGTCTTCGCCCGACCGTGTCATGGAAGCGACAGTAAGGGCTCGACCAGACGGTGGGCTCGCGCGAAGGCCGAAAAGATGTCGGCACGCACCACTGGGTGGGGCGAAGGCTAGGCTGATCAACGAGAATGCCGCGAGAAGATCAGAATCGGGTTCCTCTCCGCGAAGCCTGTTGTTATCGCCCGTTTCGGCTAGAGCAGGTCAAAGTCTCTCGATGGCCTAGATGGGCTAAGGTAATTGCGAACGTCATCGAAAAGATACGGAGTGGCGCACTTGTTCGGACGTGACCAACGCGCGCACCGCGGCTTTGGGGGAATTTCAACTAGCGCCGCAGTCGGAGTTACTTCGATGTTGACAGCGCTTGTGGTTGTACCGTTCATACTCTCGGCAGTTACAGCTGCGCAGTATGGACTCTGGCTCGTGCTGGTATCAGCTGCATCGCTTCTTTATTACTCTGATTTCGGAGTTGGAACTGCAATAGTACATTTCGCATCGCGCGTGCGAGGAGGCGGGGAGTCGAGGACTCCCAGCGATCTCTTGTCTGCCGGCATCCTTTGGAACACGCTCGCCGCGATTGTGGTGGTGCCGCTCTATGTTTTGATGGCTGGCATTTACGTAGCTCATCACGCACCAGCAGCCGACCTCAGCCCTGGAGTGAGCGCCGCACTGATTGGGCTGGGTGCGTTGACCGTAGCGGTCCTTATTATTCGCCCCTTCAATTCTGCGCTGGCCGGCGCCGGATTTTTGCCAATCGAGCAACGATTTCAGGGCATTGCAACTGTGGTCCGCTTGGTCGGGACCTTGCTCGTTTGTTGGCTGGCGCCATCGTTAGTGCTCATTGCTGTGGTCGAAACGCTTGCGCTACTTTTACCCTCGGTGCTTTGTTGCATCACAATCGTACGCCTGCGTCAGCATCGCGTGCGCTGGTCGCGTACAACCATAAGCACGATGCGATACATGATGCGCTACAGCTTGCGGGCCTTCGCCTCTAGCCTCATCGACGCAGCACTGCTTCAAGGTGGCACTCTTGCTACAGGTATTTTGCTCGCGCCAGCGGACGCTACGTACTTCAGCATCGCCTACCGGATTTTTAGCAGCGTCCGGCAGTTGCTGTACTGGATAACTGAGCCGCTGCGTCCTGCGCTGAGTCGGCTGTATGCGGTTAACAAAGTCGAGGGAGACAGGGTTCTACAAGCGATGAGTAGGACTATGCTTGCCGGTGCCACGGTGGGCTGTCTGATACTCATTCTGGCCGGGCCGGGACTCATTCGCCTGTGGGTAGGCGGGGAAGTGCCAGTCACCTCCATTGCAGCCGCTTCGGCGCTATTGCTCGCCGGGCTAATTCTGAACTCTATCCACATTCCCTTTGCGGCCGCAGCCTATGCGGCGGGAAAACCAGCCGCATTTCTGCTCACGCAACTTATGTGGTTGTGCGCGTTCCTGGCCTTGGTAAAGCCACTTTCAGCTAACTTTGGAACGGTGGGCGTAGCCGCAGCCTTTGCGATGCCGCTGCTGATAGTAGAGCCACTCTGCTTGTTCATCGCTAAGAGAACGCTTGACGTAAGCATCCGGCAGTGGCTCTGGGCTGATGTTTTACCGGTGGCGTATCTCGTGCTTCCGGGTACGGCTGCATCAGCCACTTATTTTCTCTTCATTCACGGCGAAATGACCGGATTGCGTTCCATCGGAGCGGCAGGTGTTTTCATCGCTGGGGTAGCAGCGGCCGCAATAGTTCGGCCGGCAATGATGCCCACTGCCGGCCTACGAACAATTTTTCAGACCGAATTATGATTCTGTCCCATAGTCGGGTCGAGTCGCGACGCAGCGTTCCTGCTAGCGCATTGCGTCCGCCCAGCAACCCCTTTTTGGACGGGGTATCGGCTAATCTTCGCCGTTCCGCTTCGCGTCCGCAGATTCATTGAGCGGGAGAGTGCCGCCCATCAGCCATATGTGTGCCGCGAGGCGTCCGTCCACTGAAGGAAGTCCTGCTATCACCGAGTCGGGTTCGAGAGGGTTGAGCAACGCGTCCGTAAGTGCCCGAGCGGCAACGGATGCCGAGGAGTCAGCGGGAATGACAGTATGTCCTCTGCGTCTCAGTTCTTCCGCAACGCCGGTCTCATCTGTCGTCGCTACGGTACAGCCGTGGGATAAAGCTTCAACTATCGGGAGACCAATCTGCTCCCGCCAGCCTGGGGTGCGTTGGCTAAAAAGAACCAAGACGCTAGCTGCTCCCAGCTTTTCGTGAATTTCGCCGCGAGGCGGATCGACGGTTAGAGTTGCCGAAGGAATTTGCTCGCACCATTCCGCCACTTCCCGCTCAAGCGCGCCTTTTCCCAATATCGTCAACTGCGCTTTCGGAAGCATTTTACTGACTTCCGTCCACGCATCCATGGTGAGCCGAATGCCCTTACGTTCGTCCAGGGCGCCGACAAAAAGAACGCTGAGAGGAATCTTGCGAACAGGTCGTTTGTCCTTGGAGGCGCTGGGAAACGCGGGAAACTGGCGACTAATAAGAGGCGCCACTGCTGGGCTCAGTCTGAAGTATAGGTCACGAGCAGCCGACGTACCGAAGGCTATGCGCGTCAGGCGGTTCGTAAAATGTTTCGCGCAGAATCTTCCGATGCGGCCTACAAATGAAGCTCTGACCCGAAGCTTCGCATATATTTGCTCTTCGACCGGTAAGTTCTCTATTGCGTAAGCGACGAGCTCTAATCGCCTGCGGCGGCGCGCCCACCACGTCGTCAATAAGATCTGAATCAATATCGGCCATGCGCTGACCATCGCAGGCTCGTTGATTTCCAGTGTTCGCACTCGCTGGCGTCGAAGTTCGAGTGCCAGACGCATCGGCGAGCATTGGTGAGCGAAGGCAAGGGAGTCACTCGCCGTCGGCTTGATGTCGTAGCTAAGTTCCTTATAAAAGGTCAGCTGCCCGTCCGCTATCTCCTCCGCGCGCTCCATATGCGCCGAGCGAAGGACCTTGTAATACCGGGCTGTCGGCTTCCGTACGTCTTCCACATTATCACCTTCGCGGGCCATTACTCTCCCATTAGAATCCGAAGTGTGTTGGTGGAGATCTTATCAAGCACTTCTAAGTGTTGGCGGCTGCGGTCCGGTACTTGACTGATGCCGCATCCCATTCTGGAACGGAACAATTCTGTCATATTAGAGAGCATTGCGGAGCCGGTCTGCCGCGACACCCTTATTGTCCTCCCCTTGTGTGGAAGGCGCGAATTGCGGCGACGACAGCTCGCAGGGTGCGCCGACCCAAGCAATCTCCAGCATGGGAATGGCTAGATACGATATTCCCACCCAGCATCTGTCCACCTCCGTTTGTCGAGGCAGAAGCGCCCATCGATGACAGTGCGCGCGCGTACCAATCGTCCAACGACAACCGGATCCAAGTTAACGAACTCGCTCCATTCGGTCAGCACCATCACAATGTCAGCGTCCTTGCAGGCTTGATCAACGGAGTCGGCGTAGAAAAGTGTGGGAAAGAGCAGCCTTGCGTTTGCCATAGCCCTCGGGTCGTATACCGCTACGGATGCGCCCTGCAATTGCATCTGACCTGCGACATTCAGCGCCGGTGAGTCGCGGACGTCATCCGAATCGGGTTTGAACGCCGCGCCAAGCACAGCGACGCGTTTGCCGAGAAGTGAACCGCCGCAACTGTCACTAGCTGTGCTGACCATTCGATTTCGGCGGCGCATATTGATCGCGTCGACTTCTCGTAGGAATGTTAACGCTTCTGCTGCGCCGAGCTCGCCGGCCGATGCCATGAAGGCGCGAATGTCTTTGGGTAGGCATCCTCCGCCGAAGCCGATTCCTGGTCGGAGGAATCGATGGCCGATCCGCGGGTCGTAGCCGATAGCCTTTGCGATCGCGAGCACGTCCGCGCCGGCGGCTAGACAAACCTCCGCCATGGCGTTTATGAAAGAGATCTTGGTGGCGAGGAAGGCGTTCGCTGCAGCCTTCACCAGCTCGGCCGTCGATGTGTCCGTCACGATAAACGGCGTTTCAGTATTCAGAATCGGCTCATAAATTTCACGAGCCGTTTGTTCAGCGCTACCGTTCTCCACGCATCCCAGTACAATCCTGTCCGGTTGAAGAGTATCTTTTATGGCATACCCTTCGCGTAGAAATTCTGGGTTCCACGCGATTTCCACCGTCACCTTATCGGATAATGCTGCCGCACGTTCGGACAAACGAGCGGCTGTCCCTACGGGGACTGTGGACTTACCGACGATGAGTGCATCATGGCGGAGCTGAGGCACCAGTTCATCGATTACTGCGTCTACAAAAGATAAGTCCGCACTCGGATCGCTACGCTTTTGTGGCGTGCCAACTGCGATAAAAAAGATGTCACCCCACGCGGCGGCCTCGGAATACGAGTTGGTTATGACGAGATGGCCAGAGTCCAGCGTCTTGTTGAGCAGATCCGTGAGGCCCGGCTCATAGAAGGGCAGTTGACCGGTCTTCAATTTGGCGAGGCGGGCGGGATCGGTCTCGACGCCGAGGACCTCGTGACCGATAGAAGCCATGCACGCAGCGTGAGCGGCTCCGAGATAACCCATCCCCAACACTACCAAGCGCATTGTCGCCCTCTCTCCTGTGGAATACGTGTATCAAGGAAACGAAACGGCTGCACGCTCTTGGCCTTGCCGCGACGTGAGCTTTGTTGCCGTGTTGCAGTCCATACGTTCCCCGTTGCGCCCATTATGAACACCGTGTTCTTTCTCAGGCCATAAGTTTGCAGCAGTTGAGGCGGCACTGACGGAAGCTATTCACGCATTGTCATCCAGTCCGGCAAGGGTTCCGCGCACTGCGGCTCGCAATTTCGAGAGACGGCCCTCCCTCTCTTTGAGCGCTTTTGCAACGACACGAAGCGATTCATAAGCACCACGACCGAATGCGAGCTGACGCCGTGTCACGCCAATATCGGCCGCGAACCGAAATCTATTTCGAGCGAACCAATAATAGAAGGTGCCACTTTGTGAAGCTCCCGACGACGCTCCGACAGCATGCCAAAGAGCGGCCGATGGTACTACTCCGAGTTTGTATCCGAGTTTGCGCGCCTCCCAAGATAGGCGGGTGTCTTCCCAGTAGAGGAAGTACTCTGGAGGGAAGCCCCCGATGCCCCGAAATGTTGATGCCCGCATCATCGGTGCCGCGCCGGTCACGAATTCGGTTTCGAAGGCGCTTCGCGGCGCTTCAGCGAGAGCGCGCCCGTAGTAATCGTGCTGCACGCGCAGAGCGTCAACATCTAGTGACCCACCGCAGTACCAGATCCAAGGGTCCGCTTCGTCGCCGCTGTAGATTAAGGGCGAGATGATTGCGAACGTATCCAAATCCAGCTCGGTTTCTAGAATATCTAAACAATTAAGGGTAAGGCGAGTGTCTGGGTTGACTATCCAGATTATGTCGTCGTCAAGTATCGCATTACTTTTGGCCAGCAAGTTTATGCCTTTGCCGAACCCGAGGTTGACAGTGCTTCGCTCGAGAATTACGCCTGGAAGCCCGTCAAGGCCCTGCTTGAGCGTTGCAAAATTTTCCCCTGTGGAACAATTGTCAAGGACTCGGATGACAATTTCTCGGCCTGCTTGAGTGCGGCGAGGAAACCCCTCGACGAGGCGCAAAGTAATATCCGGCGTGTTGAAGTGAACGCACAACACGTGGAGCTGACCGTAATTGCTAGGTCGAGTCATCGGGGCCTCGTAACGGAACTTCGAACTAGGCTGTCCCACTCGAAAATGCCACGTTTCCCGTAGCGAGTAGCCGCCTTAATTTGACTTGACGTCGATGCTACGGCGTCGCTCATTGCCGCTGCCCACGAATCGGGCTCATGCCAGTCCGCTACTGCGCCGCTGAAGTTTGGACCTAACACGCACGCTAAGAAGCCAGTTTCCCGTCCCACGACCGGAACGCCGGCCTCCAGGGCGCGGAGAGCAACGCCGCTTTGAAAGTAGTGCTGATATGGCAGTAGAACGGCTGCCGCACTGGCAAGGAGCCGATCAAATTCTGCTTTCTCGAGATAGCGATTAACCACCCGCCAGCCTGGTATTGACGGCCAGCCTCGGCCGGCAACCATCGGTTCCCAGCCATCTGCGCGTAGAGCACCAGCAATTGAGGACATCACCCGGAGATCGCGGGCAGGCTTATATTGTCCTAAGACCAAGGCGACGCTGCCGGTCGGGTTTTGGCGGTCACACCTCGGAGTCCTCATGGGGTGAGGAACGAGGTGTATTCGGTGCTCCGGAAAGTACTCGCTTGTGACTGTGTATGCCTCTGGGCTCATCGTGACAAGGTGCGGCCATCTTGCACGACATGCACGCGAAGATCGCTTGGCTGCTCTGGCCGATAATCCGTCTTGGATGGCCAAGGGTTTCGGATCGTGCATGACGATATAGGTGCAGTTCGCCGCGTGTTGCCAAAGGGGCGCTTCCCACCAACCCAAAAGAGGCCACGCGACGATATTCGGACCCCCGCCTCGCGCGTGATTGCGAGCGTTCAGCAGGTGTGCGCCGAGTGCATACCCTTTGGCGAAGCGGTTGTTGCCCACTTCCCCGCTGGGGGAGCGCAAGAGTTTGGTGCTGTGACCAGTGGCTGCAAAGGAGTCAGTCAGCCTTTGCACGAAATCCTCCAAGACATTGGGTAGCGGATTGTAGATGCGAATAGGCGCCCTGTCTTCGGTAATCAAATTGTGTCCCTTAATGCTCATGGCCCACGTCTCGCGCTGTGGCGCTGATCGCGGCGGCGAAGATACTCGAGCCGCAGTAGACGTCGGACCGCCTGGGCGCCAGATGCTAGATAGTTGGCAGATACTTGCTTACCAAGCTGACTGTTGACTCGATGTTTGTACGGCTCGATGCGCCAAACACTATCGATTCCACATTTGGCAGCGACGCGATCCATTCGATGGCTTCCTCCGGTTGCACGGCACCTGAGGCGAAGACTGACATCGCAATCGCGCGGAATTTCCGGTTGGTAAGGGCGTCGATGTAGCTGTCAATGCCACCGCACATCCGAAACCCGATCTTGTTAATGTTGGCACATACAATCGGGTTTTCGATCCCGACGGAGTCCAAGGCATCAAGGAGGCGCGGCATATTCATGGTAATGAACGCTGGCTCCGCGCCGTACTTCTTCGACGCGTGGCTTGCGAAGACGCGGAATGCCTCCGTGAAACCCATTCCAAGAAGGAAATCAACGACGACATTCTGCAAGAAGATCACCGGAGTGTTGAGACCTTGAAACATCTTCATCTCTGCATCGACCAGCAGAGTGATGATACCCTCGACGTCTTTCTTAGCCAGTGATTTTCCGCCCCGCATCGCCGCGTCCATGAAGCCGCCGTCGGGGAGAAACTGCCTTATTGCGCCGAACGTGCCGACCTCTGCCATCGCATTGGCATACTTATGCGCGTAGGGCATGCAGGGAAAGAAAAGCTGCCCCTTGTACCGCTCGGGATTAGAACGGATGCGGTCGGCAACGGATGCGATGCGGTCGTGGGTTGTGCACATGAACGTTCTGACGCCGGCGTCGTAGGCAGAATCTAGGACCGACATGATCGCGTCGAGTGACTGGAAGCGCATGGCTTGCGCGCGCGCCTTCTCTTCCGACATGTGGTTGACGCCAAAAAATTGATTGTCGCCAAACAGTAGACGATCCATGTTCAGCTTTTCCTTCCCGTTCCTCGGCTTTGCGTCCGGCGCCGACGGAGCCGACTCCACAGTCCGCGGGGGTGTTCGCCTCGGGCGTCGGCAGTTCCGTTGCCGTCCAATCGATGAATCTGTCCGTCGGCGCCGGTGGCAATTGCGTGAAGCAGTTCGTCGGTGATGGAAGCGTCGCTGAAGTCGGACAAACCTGTGACTGCGTGCTCGTTGATGCGCTTCACCCAAGTGTCCAGCTGCGCTGAGTACTCTTCTCCACGAACATAGAAATCCACCTCGTTGGTGAGCTCAGTGGTGTACCGGACGGTCCAACCCGCCTCATAGCCCTTCGGGGCGTGGGATCCATCGCGCAAGTACACCTGGATTTCCTGGCGGTCCGCGAAGATTTTCCCGTTGGTTCCCCAGATCGTCACGCGTGTCGTCATTTTGCGGTGCGAATCGTCCGACCAGCTCACGGAGAGCTGACCACTGAGACCACCCGGCCAACGAAGTGTGGTAAACACCTCGTCTTCGGTTTCTGCTGAAAACACCTGACCAAGAACCGTTCCTGAGATTGATTCTGGGCACCCGAAGTACCATGCCAGCAGATCTGCTGGGTGAGCGGCGTAATCGTAGAGAGCACCTCCGCCTTCTTCCTTTTTACTCCGCCATGTGCCGCCCTTGGGCTTGAGGACGACAGGGCCGTAAGCTTCGCCCAATGTATGCGTGACCTTCCCCAGCGCTCCGAGTTCGAGGAGTCGTTTGACTTCACCGAACGTTCCGACGTAGCGGTTATGGTAACCAACCTGTGTCACAAGGCCTTTGGCTCTGGCCAGCTCGGCAAGCTCCGTTGAGTCCCTTGGGTCGAGGCAGAATGGCTTTTCGCAGAAGACGTGTAGGCCGCGCTCAAGGCAAGCTCGCACCATCGGTGCGTGAAACTTCGATGGCGTCGAAACAACAGCGGCGTCGAAGTCTGCGGAATCGAGCATCTTCCCAAGATCGGTGTAGGTGCTTACTCCGGTGTACTTGCCGAGGATGTCCAGTATGTAGCCTGACGAGTCGCAAACACCGAGGACTTTGACATCGTTGCGCGCGTTGATGATCGAAAATTGGGATAGCCCCATCTTGCCTAGGCCGATCACTCCGACGTTGACCACAATGCTCCTCAACTCGCTCTCATCGTGCTTATCTCATGCTCTTGCGAAGTAGCGCTTCGTACTGCCCTGCGACGTGATCCCAAGTGAATTCGCTCTCGAATCTCGCAACTGCGTTCCGGCTGAGCGTCTCCGCCAATTCGCTATCCCCGAGAAGCTCATCGATATGCTTTTCGGCATCGGCGGATGATCTGAAGTAGAGGCCGGCGTCGCCTGCGACCCACCTGTTGTACTTATTGTTATGTGCAATAACCGGATTCCCCGCTGCCAGCGCTTCCACAAGGGACGGATTGGTTCCGCCGACGGTATGTCCATGCAGGTATCCCAAAGAATGGAATCTGATGGCTTGCACTGTCGCGGGTTCGTAGATCGCCCCTAGGAACGCGACCTCGTCGCTCGCGGCCTTCAATACCTTGCGATGGTAAACATCTTTGTCTGTTTCGTAGTTGCCGAGGATGGCCAGCTTGACTCCGCGCGCCTTGGCTGAGAACCCTTCAACTAATTCAAGGATGGAATTCTCGGGAATGGGCCTAGCGATGATTGTGAGGTACCGTCCGCGCGCTAACCCGAGCGCTTCGACAGGCGCTGCAGGTACGTCTGTAATCGGGTGCCCGCCATAGGTGATAGTGGTGATCTTGCGGGCTGGGGCCCGAGTGCGCAGGTAGGCGTTCAGTTCAGGATGATCGGCGATCAGTTCATTGCCGAACAGTGCCGCGAACCGCTCGTTGATATAGAGGATAGCCTGCCGGAAGAAGCCCCATCGCTTTCGCGACCATTCGATGCCGTCCATGTTGATGACGTTCGGGATGCGGTAAAGACGTTGGAGGACATTGAAGACGCCCGTGTTATATCCGAACGTCAAACACACGTCGCGGTGTTTAACTGCATGTCGGATCGACAGCCAGTCGAATCTCGCGGTGCCGGTCCAGCCCAGGTTCGGCACAGAAATATTGACGCGTTCGATGCCGTTCCACGTGTCTTCGTAGATCGGGCCGTCATGATTGGTCTGGCAGTAAACGATCGCGCGCCAACCGTGATCGGTCAGATAGCGTGCCACGTTCTCCGCTGCGGTCTCGAAGCCGCCATAGTTGGCGGGCACCCCATGCGTCCCGAGGATCCGGACAGTCGGTCGGTCATCTTGCGGATTTGGCATAAACCCTCGTGGATCTCATGAACAAAACTTGTTGCGGAAGCCCTATTTCCTTGCGTGGCGGAGCGGTGCGGGTAGCTACCGATCTTGCTCCAATCCCGGATCCGTGGGGCAAAGGACCCCCAAGAAGTCAGTCGGCCTTGGGTCGGAGTCATCCCTGAACCAGACCATCAGAAGCCTCTCCGAACCGTTTGCCCGGCTGCGACAACCTCGTTGACGTATGTGGCGAGCAACGGGTCGGCCGCGGCAGGGACGAAACCGGTCGCCGAAATTTTTTCCAGGTCAAGAACGCTGTTACGCGGTCGGGGTGCAATGGGACCCGCAGCCGAGGCGAAGTACTCTGCGGTAGTAACTGCGGTGACGCGACTCGGGTCGTGTCCTGCCAAGACAAAGACTTTTCGGGCGACGCCGGCCCATGACGTCGGCTCGCCGGAACAGGTGACGTTGTAAATGCCGTGTGGGGGCGCAGCTTCGACTAGGTGTCGGATCGCACGGGCCAGTTCTGAGGTGAATGTCAGCCGTCCGAATTGGTCGTCGACGACGGAGGGGTCGACACCGCGATCGGCCAGCGACATCATCGTGCGAACGAAATTGACGCCGTCGCCGATGACCCACGATGTGCGCAAGACGTAATGCCGCGGGACGGTGGCTACGACGAAATCGCCCGCGGCCTTCGTCTGGCCATAAACACCTAGCGGACATACTGGATCGTTCTCGCGGTACGCCCGATCGGCGGAGCCGTCGAAGACGTAGTCACTGGAAATGTGGACAAGTGTCACGCCGTGCGCTCTGGCAATGCGGGCCAGCGCGGCGACGCCGCTCACGTTCGTAGTCCACGACTGTGAGCGTCCCTCCGCTGTCTCCGACGCATCGACAGCGGTGTAAGCGGCGGCGTTGACAATCACTCCATACTCGCGCCACTCTCGAGCTGAATCCAGATCAACCGACAGAAGGTCGATGTCGGTGCGATCGGCAAAGTCAATGTGCGTGGAATCGGCGTAGGAGTGCCGGAGCGCGCGCCCCAGCTGCCCATTAGCGCCCAAGACCAGCACTCTCTTCGGAGGGATCGAGGCGACAGCCGACAGATGTGGATGGGCCCGGTCTTTCGCCGACAACTCCGCGCGCTCAAGAGGGATGGGCCAGTTGATATCGATGTCCGGGTCGGCGAGATTCACAGAGGTGTACGCGCCGCTAGGCGAGTAGTGATCGTTGACCAGGTAGGTGTACGCAGTATCCGGCTCAAGCGTCTGGAATGCGTTACCGACCCCTCGAGGCACGAACACGGCACGGGAGGGGTCAATCTCGGCAGTGAACGTGGTCCCGAAGCTTGGCCCGGTGCGGAGATCGATCCACGCGCCGAAGATCCGTCCGGTCGCGACGGACACGAACTTGTCCCACGGCTCCGCATGTATACCGCGCGTGGTGCCAACCGCGTCATTGAACGAGACGTTGTTCTGCACGGGCCCGAAATCAGGCAAACCCGCAGCCATCATCTTCTCCCGCTGCCAGTTCTCCTTGAACCAACCGCGGTTGTCACCATGAACCGGTAGGTCGATCACCAGCAGACCTGGGATCGGAGTCGTTGAGGCGCGCAAGTCTTTACCGTATGTGGTCACAGGATGTGCCCTCCGCTCACTGCCCAAGCCGTGCATAGAAGGCTTCGGTAGCACCTTTGGCGGGTGCCCACCACGCTTCGTTTTTGCGGTACCACTCGATGGTCGCAGCCAAACCATGCTCGAAGTTGCTGAACGACGGCCGCCACCCAAGCTCTGTACGCAACTTGGTGGAGTCGATTGCGTAGCGCAAGTCATGGCCGGGGCGGTCGGCGACATGGTCGTACGCATCAGGAGGCCGGCCCATGAGCGTCAGGATCAACTCGACCACTGTCTTGTTGTCCTTCTCGCCGTCGGCGCCGATCAAGTACGTTTCTCCTATCCGCCCCTTCTCGATGATCGTCATTACGGCCGAGGAGTGATCATCGGCGTGGATCCAGTCGCGAACATTGCGGCCTTCGCCGTACAGTCTGGGACGGAGCCCACGCAATACATTCGTGATTTGGCGGGGAATAAATTTCTCGACGTGCTGATAGGGGCCATAGTTGTTCGAGCAATTGGAGATAGTTGCGGCGACGCCGAACGACCGAACCCAGGCACGCACTAGCAGGTCGCTTCCCGCTTTGGTAGAGGAGTAGGGAGATGACGGGTTATAGGGCGTGGCCTCGGTGAATCGGTTTGGGTCGTCAAACGCAAGGTCTCCATAGACTTCGTCTGTAGAGATGTGATGAAGACGCTTGCCGTATTTGCGAACGGCCTCAAGTAATGCGAAGGTGCCCACGAGGTTGGTATGGAGAAACGGTCGCGGGTCATCGAGGGAGTTGTCGTTGTGCGATTCAGCGGCGTAGTGCACAACTATATCTACATTGCCCACCAGGTCATCGATCAGTCGCGCATCGGCGATGTCGCCACGGACGAATGTGAGTCGGTCTTCGGGCAGATCGGCCAGTGAGGCCCGATTGCCGGCATAGGTGAGCTTGTCGACCACGATAACGTCGTAGTCGCTGTTGTTGATGACGTAGTGCGCAAAATTAGAGCCGATGAATCCGGCGCCGCCGGTAACCAGCAACCGCGGCACTAGCGTCCCCTCTCCAACAAGTTGAGCAAATACGCACCATAGCCGGACTTCGTAAGCTTCTCCGCGCCTGCGCGGAGTTCCTCATCCGTCAGAAACCCTTGGCGCCAACCGATTTCCTCGGGCGCGCCGATTTTCAAGCCTGTGCGGCGTTCCATCGTCCGCACGTATTCGGCTGCGTCAGTCATCTGATCAAAGGTCCCCGTATCCAGCCACGCGGTACCACGGGGAAGGACGTGGACCTGTAGACGTCCCTGCTTGAGGTAAGTTCTATTCACATCAGTGATCTCGTATTCGCCGCGAGCGCTGGGCCGCAGTTGCTGAGCGATGGCCACGACGTCGTTATCGTAGAAGTAGAGTCCTGGGACTGCGTAGTTACTTTTCGGTGACCTCGGCTTTTCCTCGAGAGACACCGCCATTCCATTGTGGTCGAACTCGATCACGCCATACGCCGAGGGCTCGGCTACCCAGTATGCGAAGATTGCGCCGCCCGTTATCTTGTTGAAGCACTCGAGTTGTGTGCCGAGGCCTGGGCCGTATAGGAGATTGTCGCCGAGGACAAGCGTGACGTTGTCGGCGCCGATGAAATCCGCCCCAATCGTGAACGCTTGAGCAAGCCCGTCCGGCGAAGGTTGTTGTGCGTAGGTGAGTGAAATGCCGAATTGGGATCCGTCGCCCAGTAGCCTCTCGAAGCTTTCCGCGTCGTGTGGCGTCGTGATTACCAAGATGTCGCGGATGCCCGCCAACATCAGTGTTGACAGCGGATAGTAAACCATCGGCTTGTCATAAACCGGGACGAGCTGTTTGGAAACCCCAAGCGTTATGGGATGCAGCCGCGTACCAGAGCCCCCCGCAAGAATAATCCCCCTCACAGTCCCTATCGTTGCACAGGACCGCCGCTTGGGCTGATAACTATCTGGCCAAGAGAGTCCTGGTCAGCGACCAGTGGCCCTGAACTGGGGCTTTGTTGACGGCGCGATCGCTCTGAAAAGGGGGAGGAGCTCCGGAGGAGTGGATGTGGCTGGCATTCACGCACGGGAGGTCCTCGCGTCTCAAGGCGAGCGTCCGCAACAGCGTGTTTGCTCGCCGCCTGACGGCGGCTGCACGACCCGCGACGCCGGCGTCTCAGCTTGCTGAAAGGTGCAAACAAAGAAGCTTGATTCGACGGAACCCGTGCGCCATCGATGACTTAGCGGGTGGCCTTCAGCGAGGGTCCGGAAAACATTCTGCCTTGACATCGGTCCAGGGCGGCCTGATCTAACGAATCGACCTTCTGTCCTGCCAGGCCTGTTGTCCGAACGACCTGAGCCATGGCGTCCAACAGCCTGCGCATCAAGACCTTGGCCGATTCTAGTGCCGGTAAAACACTTCGAGGCCACAACCTTGCTTGAGCTGGCTCGTCGCCTGACAACAACGTCTCAGGTCAGGACAACTGGTCGACAAACGGCCTCGATACCAACTTGTTCAATAGTCCTCAGGTGATCAGGGTCTGCAGCCCAGGTTGCTCAGGTGCCGGTTCGGGATCGCTCGCTCTCATACCTGCCGCCCGGTCGGGTTGGCTCTTAGACGGCCTGCGTCCCGGGTCGGCACCGTCAGCCGGGAGTGGCTGAAGAGAGGCCTGCAAAGCCGAAAGTTGGTGTGCCCTCCCGCTACTCATTCGTAGTAAAGCGCAAGGAGGAACACCACCCCGTGACTGGAGTAATGCCCGCCGATCGTGTTGTGATCGCCGTTGATCCACACAAAGCATCATGGACCGCGGCCGCTGTCGACGCCGCGCTACAACCCGTAGACGTCATCCGGGTGGACGCCAGCCCACAGGGTTATCGGCGGCTGCGGCGGTTCGCTCAACGCTGGAGCGACCCTGGCTGGGCTATCGAAGGTGCAGCCGGACTGGGCGCCCCACTGACCCAGCGGCTGCATGCCGACGGCATCGCCGTGACCGACGTGCCCGCCAAACTTGCCGCTCGAGTGCGAGTGCTCTCCACCGGGCATGGCCGCAAGACCGACGAGGCCGACGCGATCTCGGTCGGTATCGCGGCCCTGACTGCCACCCGGCTTCACACAGCGTCGGTTGACGCTGCCATCACCGCCCTGCGCGCCCTACTGGAACACCGCGAGGACCTGGTCAAAACGCGCACCCAAACCGTCAACCGGCTGCACGTACTGCTGACCCACCTCACACCGTCAGGAGCTGCGCGTGGTCTGACGGCTGACCGGGCCGCGGACATCCTGCGCCAGATCCGGCCCCGAGAGCCCGCACTCAAGACGCTGCGCAGCCTGGCCGCTGACCTCGTCGCCGAGATTCGCGCACTGGACCGTCGCATCGCGAAAGCCGCCGGCGACATCGCAGCCGCCGTCGAATTGTCGGGAACCACCCTCACCGAGCTCAGCGGCATCGGGATCCTCAACGCCGCCAAGATCGTGGCCCGCGTCGGCACCGTTCACCGCTTCCGCTCAGCCGACGCGTTCGCCACCTACACCGGTGCTGCACCCATCGCAGCCTCCTCCGGCGATGTCACTCGCCATCGCCTCTCCCGCGCCGGTGACCGTCAGCTCAACTGCTGCCTGCACACGATGGCCATCACCCAGATCGCCCGTGATACCCCTGGGCGGGACTACTACCGACGAAAACGAGCCGCCGGGAAGAGCCACCGAGAAGCGTTGCGCTGCCTCAAACGACGCCTCTCCGACGTGGTTTACCGACAACTGATCCGCGACGCGGCCAGACTTGGGGCAGGCCCGGGAGGACACTCGGGGGCGACTCCAATATCCAGCGCGGCCAGCTCAAACCCCGCATGCTGACGCTTCGGACGAGTCACTTCCCGGGCCTACCAGCAGCCACCCTACAACCGACCCCGATTCCGGGCTCTTGACACAGAGAGGCGCCGTCTAGCCTGCGTCGCCCCGAGCGAACATTGTCACCCCCATGAGATCGCGCGCCGCCGTGCAGCAGGCGCGGCAGGATATCGGTGGCTGCAGGAGACGGTAGTGTAAACAAACCCAATAAGGGCGCTAAGTTCGCCGTTATCTCGGAGGTCTGCCCTGCATCTCCTGTTCGTTTGCACTGGAAATATCTGCCGATCGCCGATGGCGGAGCGGTTTGCCATTGCTTACAGCGCACAGCTCAAGCTTGCAAACTTCTCAGCCTCGAGTGCCGGAATCCGCGCCGTGGTCGGCCATGCGATTCATCCGTCCGCCGCACTCGTACTCGAAAGTCTCGGGGGGGACGCGTCGAGCTTCGCCGCGCGTCAGTTCATTCCGACGATGGCTGCCGACGCGGATCTCATCCTCACGATGACAACGGCGCATCGTGACGCCGTCCTAGAACTTGCCCCACGCGCACTGCATCGTACATTTGTCTTGGCTGAAGCCGCGAGACTCGCTAGTGAAGGCGGTGCTGCCACCGTCGCGGACCTCTCCCACCTTCGCGCGCAGTTCCCGTCAGATAGCATCGCCCAGATATCGGACCCGATCGGCCAGAGTATCGAGGTCTTCGAGACTGTGGGTGCGCAGATCGCTGATCTGTTACAACCGCTTATCGGTCTGTGTAGCCGTTCGGCGATGCCGAAAGAATCATAGGTACCCCTCTGCTGCTTACGCCTCAGGAGGTTACGGTCCCTCAAGACTGTCCCTCGGCTCGGTCGAAAGCGTCAATAACGCTCGGGTAACGAGACCGTCATGTTAAGTTGCTGAGCGAACTCCTGGCTCGGGTTGAGATGTGTGCAGGCTCTGGGATAAAGTTCCAGCGCAAGGGGGAGAACGTGTGGGGGAACACATGACTGCGGTCAACGATCGGCTGGATATTTCAGCAAACATCGTTCCGATTCCAACCAAGATTCCTGCGTGGCAACGGGGATATTCCCGTCGGCTCGTGGCAATTGACCTGCTCGGAGTCATGCTTGCTGTCGGATTGGCGCAGTGGTTGCGCTTCGGGGGACTGACTGGCGACATGGAGACCAACCGATACCTCGGCTATCCCGTGGTTTCGGTCGCCATTGCAGTGATCTGGATGGTCGTCCTTACTATCAACCACTCGCGGTCGCCGAGGATCATCGGCTCGGGTGCCGAGGAGTACCGCCGAGTGTTGCTCGCGACTCTCGCGGTCTTTGGTGGCGTGGCGATCGTTTCAATGCTGTTCAAACTCGAGATCGCTCGTGGCTATCTGATGATCGCGTTGCCTGCCGGCATTGCGCTCTTGGTCTTACTCCGGTGGGTGGCGCGCCAGGTTGTCGTCCGGGTGCGTCAGAAGTACGGACGCTGCATTACGCGCGTCCTTGTTGTCGGGAGCGCCCCAGCGGTTCGTGATCTCACGACGTCGTTGCATCGAGAGCCGAGGTCCGAGTACGAGGTGGTTGGCGCCTGCATTCCAGGTCCCATCCCCAGGACGAAGATCGACGTTCCGGGCGTCGGCGCGATCCCGACCTTCGGTGACGAGTCGAATGTCGTCGGTGCCGTGACTGCCACAAATAGCCATGCCGTCGCGGTCACGGCGACGGAGCGGCTTGATGGCCGCGGCATCCGCGACTTGTCGTGGGAGTTGGAGAAGCTCGAGATCGACCTCTTGGTTGCGCCTGGCGTAGTCGATATCGCCGGGCCGCGGCTACAGATGCGCCCCGTCGCCGGCCTTCCGCTGATCCATGTGGAGAAGCCGCAGTACCACGGGGCCAAGCGCTTTCAGAAGCGCCTCTTCGACATCCTTTTCTCCAGCGCCGTGCTGTTGTGCGGCTCGCCAATCTTGATCGCTGTCGCGCTCGCCGTGAAGCTGACCAGTAAGGGTCCGATCTTTTACCGCCAGGAGCGCATCGGTCTCGATGGCCATCCCTTCTGCATGATCAAGTTCCGCACCATGGTCGACGGCGCGGACAAGATGGTCGACAAGCTCTCCGCTCTCAACGAGAGTGACGGTGGGGTGCTCTTCAAGATTCGCGAGGATCCGCGGGTTACTTCCGTTGGAAAGATCCTGCGCAAGTACAGCATTGACGAGTTGCCGCAGTTCATCAACGTCCTCAAGCGCGACATGAGTGTCGTCGGACCACGTCCGCCTCTGGCGAAAGAGGTCAAGTCCTACGACGACTACGCCAAGCGGCGCCTGCTCGTCCGCCCGGGCATCACCGGCCTGTGGCAGGTGAGCGGACGCTCCGACCTGTCGTGGGAGGACTCGGTGCGCCTCGACCTCTTCTACGTCGAGAACTGGTCGATGATTTCCGACCTCATCATCGCCGTGAAGACCGTCAAGGCGATGCTCGGTCACTCCGGCGCTTACTGACATCAAGGTTCTGTTCGCTGCACGCCAACGCGATGGCTCACGAGTTGGCCAGGCGGTCAAAATTAACGCGCAGACAGGCGTCCAACACTGCGCACTTCCGATAACCTCCTGTGGGTGACGACTTTGCTGCCCGGGTTCGACGAATCGCTCAACCGCGCGCTCGAGGAATGCGCGCGCGAGGCGGGCGAGGATGTCGACACCTATGTGGTCCGCGCGGTCGCATCGCAGATGCTGGCCGACCTGATGCGCGCCGAAAATCCCCTTGCCAAGGACCTGCTCAATCGGTTTTCGGTTTCGGGAGTGTTCACATCGAGTGGGATGCCGAATGTGACGGCGGTGGTGAACGACCCCGACCGTCTCAACGCGCTCTATGCCACCGGGCTTCTCGATTCGCCGCCGGAACAGATCTACGACCGAATCACCCGTGCGGCCGCCGACGCCCTCGACGCCCCGTACTCCGCGGTATCGCTGGTCGATGTCGACCGCCAGTTCTTCAAGAGCACGGCAGGTATGGATATCGGTGGTGGGGAAAGGCAAACGCCACTGGATCAGTCCGTCTGCCAATACGCAGTGGCTAATGGATCTCCGCTGGTGCTCGAAGACGCCCGCAACGATCCTATTTTCAAGAACCATCCCGTCGTTCGCAGCGGCGCGGTCGTCGCCTATCTCGGTATTCCCTTGATGGATCACACCGGCCATGCCATCGGCACGCTGTGTGTGTTCGACAACAAGCCACGGTTGTGGAGCACGGGCCATGTGCAGGTTCTCGGAGATCTCGCCGCGCTCGCGGCCGAGCGGATCTTCGGTTCCGCGTCGGGTCGAGCCAGCTAAGCCCTCCGCAGCCAGCAACACCGATTTCCAATCCTTTCGCGGGATCGAGGGCAAATCCCACTGCCGCGCCAGCGGGTCGGCTTAAAGTGATTGCTGAAACTATCCGGGGGATCACCGCATGCAGCTAGACCTCGAGGCGGCCAGTCACACGCCGAGTAGCCGGCCGACGGTGCCGCGGCTGCATGCGGCGACCCAACCCGCCGCTGCTCAGACCGCGCCCTGGACCCGTTTCGTCGACTACCTCCGCGCTGAATCCGGGTACGTCGCCCTCACCGTCGGACTCGACGTCTGGGCGGCGTTCTGGTCGGTGCTGTTCGCCCAGTGGTCCATCACCGGGAACGACTCGCGCGGTGTCTACGGATGGTCCTGGGCTTTCGTGCCGATTCTCGTGATCATCCTGTCGACGCGGTCGCTGTACAAGCGCAGACTCAGTCACCGGTTCCTCGATGAGTTCGAGCCCGTGGAGACCTCCATCGCGGTGGCGTCGCTGTTCTTGTTGGCCCTCATGACGTGGTGGGTGATCCCTCAGTTCCCGGCCGGCACCGTGCTTCCCGAATACGTCCGGCCCAGCGAGATGATGCTTCGCGTCTGGCTCTGGGCTGCCTTCCTGGTTCCCCTGGTGCGCCTCGCCCGGTCGATGGCGCAGCGCTATCTCCGGCGCAAGCACAACTTCGGGGTACCGGCGCTGATCGTCGGCTCCGGCCCGGTGGCCCACCAACTGCTGACCCGGATGCGTCAGGTGCCCGACTACGGTCTACGCCCGGTCGGTCTGCTCGACGACCAGCGTCCCGTCGAGGCCGAGATGCTCGAGGCGCCCTACCTCGGGACGACGGACAACCTCGAGGTCATCGCACGAGCCCGCGGCGCCGAAGAACTGATCATCGCGCCGTCGACTATCCCCGACGAACAGCTGGCCCACACCGCTCAGCTGGCCCAAAACCTCGGGATGCGGGTGCGGGTCGTGCCACGGCTGATGGACGCCGTCGGCGGGGGAGCGACGGTCGAGCACCTGGGCGGCATCCCGCTGATGGTGCTCTGCCACACCGATCCCAAGGGATGGCAGTTCACCATCAAACACGTGATGGACCGCACCGTCGCCGCGGTGGGTCTGCTGATGATCTCGCCGGTGTTTCTCACGCTCATGCTTCTGGTCAGGTTCAGCTCACCGGGCCCGATCTTCTTCGGGCAAGATCGCATCGGTCGCGACGGCAAGGTCTTCCAGTGCCTGAAGTTCCGGAGCATGCGTCCGGTGGACCCGGACGCGACGCACTTCGAGTTGAAGGACGGGGCAGCGCCCGGTGGCGTCGAAGGCGAGGACCGCCGCACCCGAATCGGCAAGATCATGCGCAAGACCTCGCTCGACGAACTGCCCCAGCTGCTCAACGTGCTGCGCGGCGACATGAGCCTCGTCGGTCCGCGCCCCGAGCGACCCGAGTTCGTCGAGTTGTTCGAAATGCAGATACGGCGCTACGGCGACCGGCACCGGGTCAAGGCCGGCATGACCGGGTGGGCGCAGGTGCACGGTCTGCGCGGACAGACCTCGATCGCCGACCGCGCCGAGTTCGACAACTACTACATCGAGAACTGGAACATCCTCCTCGACGTCAAGATCCTGCTGCTGACCGTGCTGGCAGTGCTCCGCAGCGCCGAGGACTGAGCTCCGCGCGATTTGCGGAACTGACCTGGGGGCGGGGCTGACCGGTGCGCGTAAGTAGCTGAGCGACTGCACTATTCGCATTCACTTGGCAAATGCTGGGGGAATGCGTTAAATTTGCTGCGGGGAGCTTGGTCAGTCGGGGGTTGCTGTGCATGATCAACCGGCACACGTGGGGTTGATTCCCGACGGGTTGCGGCGCTGGGCACATACGAACGGCACCACGTTGGCCGATGCGTACCTGCGGGGCGCGGCGAAGGTGGTCGAAATCGTGTCGACGCTGCAGCACCGCGGGGTGCAGACCGTGTCGGTGTACAACCTCAGCCGTGCGAATCTTGCACGGCGCGACGATGAACTCGACGCGGTGTATGCGGCGTCGATCCACTTCTTCACCACGCTGATCCCCAACCACTTCGACCCCGCGGTCTGCAGCCTGCGCCTGCACGGCGACCGGAATGTGCTGCCGCAGCGCTATCTTGCTGCCGCCGAGGCGTGCGAATCGCTCATGCGCGGGCCCGACTTCCGGATCAACATCCTGGCGGCCTATGACGCCTACGACGAACTGCGCGCCGCGCACCGGCGCGGGCAGCGCGACGGGTGCGACATCGGCAAGGCGTTCGACATCGACGACGTCGACCTCGTCATCCGCACCACGCCGGAGCCGCTGCTCAGCGGATTCCTGCCGCTGCAAAGCCAATACGCGCAACTGATCTTCCTGTCCACACCGCTGAACGATCTGACGGTGCAGGACATCGACGACTTCATCGCGCAGCACCGACGCTTTCCCCAGCTTCGTGGTCGGTGATCATGCAGTCGTCGCGCAATCCGTTGATCATCGGCGCAGGGCCCGCCGGCCTCACCGCCGGCCTCGAGCTGGTCAAGCGCGGGGTGACGCCGCGCATCTACGAGGCCTCCGCCCACGTCGGCGGGCTGGCGCGCACACCGGCCGACGGCGACTGGCGCATCGACCCGGGCGGCCACCGGTTCTTCACTCGAAGCGAGGACGTCGCCGACCTGTGGCGCTCCCTGCTACCCGCCGACCAGTGGATCGCGGTGCCGCGGCGCTCCGCCATGCTCGTCCGCGGCCATTACGTGCAGTATCCGCTCGTCGGCCGGCATCTGCTGACGCAGATGGGGCTGCACCGCGGAGCGCGTGGTGCCGGCAGCTTGATGTGGCATCGATTCCGGCGCGGCATGGGGAGCGATCACTCGGGGAGCTTCCGGGATTGGGGGAGAAGAGAATTCGGCCGCTACTGGTACGACCTGTTCTTCGACGGTTATGTCCGGAAGACGTGGCTGACGGACCCCGAGGAGATCACCAGCGACTGGGCGAACCAGCGGATCAAACCGATCGGCTGGCGCCTGTCGCGCGGCGTCGACCCGATGGATCAGGACGTCTTCCGCTACCCGCGGCACGGACCCGGCCAACTCTGGGAGGCCGCCGCCGCGACCCTGCGCGACCACGGTGTCGGCATCGCACTGAACTCGCCGATCGTGCACGCCCGCTACGACGGGACGACCTGGATGCTCGAGAAGCAGAACGGAACCACCGCGTCCGGCGATGCGTTGTTCTCGAGCATGCCGCTGCGCTCACTGGTCGACGCGCTGGAGCCCGAACCGCCGAAGCACATCAAGACGATCGCCGCGCGCCTGAGGCACCGCTCCCTGATCACCGTCGCGGTCGCACTGTCGAAACGCTATGACATTCCTTATAACTGGGTGTACACCCCGGAGCCCCATTTGCGCGTGGGGCGAATTCAGAATTACGGGCGCTGGTCACGCGATCTGTCGCCCCGCGACTGGAACGGCACCTTCGTCGGGCTCGAGTACTTCCTCCTACCGGACAGCGATCTCTGGGTGGCCGGTGACGACGGCCTCGGCGCGGTCGTCGAGCAAGATCTCGCCGCACTCGGCCTCGACGCATCGACGATCGAGCGGGTCATCGTCGTCCGGTCCCAACACGCCTATCCGATCTACAACTCGGCGCGGGACCGCAGCGTGGTGCGGGTCCGCGATTATCTGCGTGAGCACTACCCGTCGCTGCACCCCATGGGCCGCAACGGAATGCACCACTACGACAATCAAGATCACGCGATGCTGAGCGCGATGCGCAGTGTCGGACGCTACTTCGGGGAGAACGTCGACCCGTGGCAGGTCAACTCCGACCTCGGCTATCACGAACACGGCGTGCTGAAGAGGTAAGTCGGAGCGGCGCGGCGCCCGTCGGCGAGCTCGATGTCGCCGGCGCTTATTCGACGCTTACGTCAACCACGCGGAGAGCTCTGTTAACTTGTTTGCCATTGATGCTCACTTAGCGGACTGCCCGAGCTTCTGGCTTCGCTACTACCAGTGAACTGGTCGCAGGCTACTGTTCAGTGCGCGAACCACCGAGCGAACAGGCGATCCAGCAACGAGTTGAACTCGTTGTCCGGCAACAGGAATCGCGGACATTCGCACAGTGAGCAGTCCGATCCTGCTCGGTAGTGCTCGTGGGCGGGGCCGTCATGGCCGCACCGACAATCCCCCGATGACACGCCTCGAAGATACTCCTCGCTGTGCAATTGCTGGCAAATTCGATCAACATTGGGCCCTGGTGTCGCGATCCGGGCCGCAAAGCGAAAATCCGTAGGCCACCAGCGGCACGACTCCAGTACAGTGCTGCCGTGGGCTATCCGGAGAGCGTGCTGGCCAAGGACGAACACGTGGTCGTCCATCGCCACCCGCACTGGGGGCGTCTGTTCCTTCCCGCGGTGATCTTGATCGTCGCGACCGCCGCCGCGGCGTTCGTCGCGGGCTACATCAACACCCTGCACTGGCAAACCTCCGCGAAGAACATCGTGTTCCTCGTCATTGCGGCGGTCTGGCTCATCATCATCGGGTGGCTGTCGGTGTGGCCGTTCTTCAACTGGTGGACCACCCACTTCGTCATCACCGACCGTCGCGTGATGTTCCGGCACGGTGTGCTCACCCGCTCCGGCATCGACATCCCGCTGGCGCGGATCAACAGCGTCGAGTTCCGGCACGGCTTGATGGACCGCATCCTGCGCACCGGCACGCTGATCATCGAGTCCGCGTCGCAGGACCCGCTGGAGTTCCACGACATCCCCCGAGTCGAGCGGGTGCACTCGCTGCTCTATCACGAAGTCTTCGACACGCTGGGCACCGAAGAGTCGCCCAGCTGACGCACGGTCCGCACGCGCGCGTCGGTTTCTCTACCGTGCAAGGGGTGACGGTGTCGCGGGGGAGGGTGGCCAACGCCGGCCCGATCCCTGCCTCGATCGCCGCGATGGTCCTGCTGCTCTTCCTCAACGGCTTCACCGGGACGCTGCTGTTCACCCATGCGAAGCCGGATCCGCTGCGGAAGGTCGACGCGATCGTCGTGCTCGGCGGTGAGCACGACGGCCGCGAGGCGTACGGGCTGAAACTGGCCCAGCGGGGCTACGCGCCCACCGTGCTGATGTCGGACCCCTACGGGTCGAAGGACCCGGTGATGCGCAAGGCGTGCCGGCCGCGCGCCGGCATCGAGGTGATCTGCCGGCCGCCGGTGCCCAGCACCACCCGCGGAGAGGCGCTGATGACGCGGGCCTTCGCCGACGCGCGAGGCTGGCGCTCGATCATCGTGATCAGCTGGCGCTACCACCTGCCGCGGGCGCGGCACATCTTCGAGCAGTGCTTCGCGTCGTCGACACGGACGGTGGTCATGCGCGACGTGCCGCGGGCGTATCCGTTCTCGGTGGCGCAGTGGCAGTACACCTATCTGTATCAGTACGCCGGGTTCGTCAAAGCAGAGATCCAGGGCTCCTGCGGCTAGCCGAACTTCTTGTACAGCGTGAACCCGCTGCGCAACGCGAGATAGCCCAGCAGCGTGCACGTCACCGCGACGACGCAGTACACCGCGAGATTCCTGGCGACCGCCAGTGCACTGCGCAGCGGCGCGTCGCCGCCGATCCACGTGCGGGACGTGACGCCGACCGCGAGCATGCTCGCCGCCGTGCCCAGCACCCCGTACTTCAGGACGGCTGTCAGCTCGGGCGAATGCAGTTGAACGCTGAAGGCGCCCATCAGCCCGCACACCGCGGCCGTGGCCGTCATCAGCCGCGTCGTCGACGGGCGCCGCATCAACAGCAGCCCGAGCGCTGAGCCTGCGGCTCCGCCGACGGCGACCAGCACCCACATCAGCATTGAGCTGCTACTCGCGCGATCAGGAGTCCGCACAGCAGCCCACCGATGGCCGCCGCGGGCGTGAGGACAAGAGAGGCGATCGACAGCTTGGGCGTCTGGCTGATGGTGAACAGCGCGTAGGCGCTCAGGCTCGCGGCGCTGGCACACATGCCCAGGATCGCGGCGCGCGGCGTGGACGTTGAGGCGTTGGCGATCAGGAACCCGGCGATCAGGAACGCGATTGCGGCCGTCAGCACTGTCGACATCAGAACCTGTCGCGGCAGTGGCCACGTCGCGGCGATCGCATAGCGCAGGACTGCACCGGCCGCTCCGCCCACGATCACCGCCACGGGCTGCGCTCTCGACGCGCGATGTCGGCCCGGCACCGGCCTAGGTTATGCGCACGCGCCGGATCACGAAGTCTTCGACACCCGCGGGTCGGTCGAGCCGCCGAGCTGGCGGGCCCGGCGCCGGCGCGAGGGCCGCATCGGCGTGACGTTGTCCGGCTCGCCCCCGTTCGGGTGGCGCAGCTCGTACTCGTCCTCGAGCGCCTCGGCGATACCGCCCACGGTCAGCGTGGACTCCAGCGCCTTCTCCGGGTTGCGGGCGAACTCGTCGGGGAACACGTAGCGGCGGAAAGCCCAGAACCGGAAGGCCATCTGCAGCAGGTTGCCGATGAGGTAGGCCGAGATGAAGTCGGCGATGTTCTCGGTCATCAGCGACACCATCGGCGCGCGCAGCATCAGCACGTAGCTCGAGACCCACAGGGGGGCCATGCTCAGCAGCACCCCGACACCGCTGACCACGAAGAACAGCAGCGCCTCGTGGTGCCGCTCGCGGCCGCCGCGGTCCCGGAAGCTCCACTCCCTGTTGAAGATGTAGGAGGCGATCACCGCGACGATGCCCGCAATGATCTTCGCGGTCACCGGCTTGGGCTCGAGAATCGTCAGCTTCAGCGTGAAGAAGATCGCCGAGTCGATGATGAACGTCGACGCACCGACGATGGCGAACTTGATGAGCTCGTGGTGCCGCTCGGCGTAGGGACGGATCGGGCCAGGGAGGCGGCGGATCGTCGCATCGGCAAAGGACACAAGGAGCGAGTCTACGGAAGGAGGCTGCGAGATACCGCATCTGTACGTAACCGCTGGTCAACGATGTGGTGTAGGTCATGACACGATGTAGGGCGTGTCAAGAAGACCCGCCTCCCCACCCGTCGTGGCAATGATCGGCGGAGGACAACTCGCCCGGATGACCCACCAGGCGGCAATCGCGCTGGGCCAGACGTTGCGCGTGCTGGCGCTGCGCAGCGACGAGTCGGCCGCCCAAGTCACCCCCGACGTCGTCCTCGGCTCCCACACCGACCTCGACGCACTGCGCCGCGCCGCGGACGGCGCGACCGCGCTGACGTTCGACCACGAGCACGTGCCGCAGGAGCTGTTGGAGAAGCTCGTCGCCGACGGGGTCAATGTTCTTCCGCCGCCGTCGGCGCTGCTGCACGCGCAGGACAAGTTGGTGATGCGGCGAAAGTTGTCGGAGCTCGGTGCGCCGGTGCCGCGCTACGCGGACGTGTCATCGGTTGATGACGCCGTCGCGTTCGCGGAGTCGGTCGGCGGGGCCGTCGTCATCAAGACGGTGCGCGGTGGATACGACGGCCGCGGGGTGGTGATGGCGTCGTCGGTCGACGAGGCGCGCGCGATCGTGGAGGGCTATCTGGCCGACGGGGTGCCGGTCCTGGTCGAGGAGCGGGTCGAGATGCGCCGCGAACTGGCCGCGCTGGTGGCCCGCTCGCCGTTCGGGCAGGGCGCGGCGTGGCCGGTGGTGGAGACGGTGCAGGAGGACGGCATCTGCGTCACCGTGATCGCGCCGGCGCCCAATCTGTCCTACGAAACCGGTTCGGCTGCTTCGGAATTGGCGCTGCGGGTGGCCGCCGAGCTCGGGGTCGTCGGCGTGCTGGCGGTGGAGCTGTTCGAGACGGTCGACGGCCGGTTGCTGGTCAACGAGCTCGCGATGCGTCCGCACAATTCCGGGCACTGGACCATGGACGGCGCGCGGACCAGCCAGTTCGAGCAGCACCTGCGCGCGGTGCTCGACTATCCGCTCGGGGACACGTCGGCGCTGACGCCCTACACCGTGATGGGCAATGTGATCGGCGCGCCGCAGACGCCGGCGATCTCGATGGACGAGCGGATCCACCACCTGTGCGCGCGGATGCCCGAGGCGAAGGTGCACCTCTACGGCAAGGAGGAGCGGCCCGGCCGCAAGATCGGCCACGTCAACATCGTCGGCGCCGACTGGGAGTCGCTGCGGGAGCGGGCCGAGCGGGCGGCACACTGGCTGTCGCACGCGGAATGGACGGACGGATGGGACCCTCACACATGAGCGCACGAGTCGGCTTGATCATGGGCAGCGACAGCGACTGGCCCGTGATGTCGGAGGCGGCCGAGGCGTTGGCCGAGTTCGACGTGCCG
Organism: Mycolicibacterium chubuense NBB4; assembly: GCF_000266905.1. Next base: position 1,357,603 of record NC_018027.1, read on the forward strand.
TTCGAGGTGGGGGTCGTCTCGGCGCACCGCACGCCGGCCCGGATGCTGTCGTACGCCCAGGACGCGGCGGGCCGGGGGATCGGAGTGATCATCGCGGGCGCGGGCGGCGCGGCCCATCTGCCGGGCATGGTCGCGTCGGCGACGCCGCTGCCGGTGATCGGGGTGCCGGTGCCGCTGGCGCGGCTGGACGGCATGGACTCGCTGCTGTCGATCGTGCAGATGCCGGCCGGTGTGCCGGTGGCGACGGTGTCGATCGGCGGGGCGCGCAATGCGGGGCTGCTGGCCGTGCGAATTCTCGGCTCGGCAGACGCGGCGTTGCGTGAGCGGATGGCGTCGTTTCAGCAGGGCCTGGAGGAGATGGTGCTAGCCAAAGACGAGGCGCTGCGGAAGCGGCTGCTGGGGGAGTAGTTGGTTTGCGTAGCTAAGCGATTGACGAGCGCGTCAAAGCAGGCACAGCGAAATCATTCGAGACTTATGTGATCTAGCTCACAACGGAGCCACCGAGGAGGGCTGAGCGCCCCGAGCCCTCAGTACGGCGGTTACGACGCCCGGAGGACGAGGACCGGTTCGGCGCTCGGCACCGGCGCGGCCGCTTGGATGTGCCCGGTCTGGGCCGCGTGGATGCCCGCGTCGACGACTGCCGAAGCGCGCAGCGCATGCGGAGTACCGTTCCATCCACACTCGCAGTGAGCGGTACGGCGAAGGGCGCGGCCATCGATGTACACCTGCATGGTTGGGAGAGTAACCACGCAGCGTGAGAATCAACCACGCTGCTCCTGAGCTTTTCCTTAGAGAGCCGGTTCGCCCCGACTTCGCGCAAAACTTCGAGCACGGTAAAGTTACCGGTGAGTAGCAAGGAGATCATGATGGCTAGTTGGTCCGGCGATCCGTCGTTCGATTTGTTCCAGTTGCCCGAGGAGCACCGCGAACTCCGCGACGCGATCCGTGCGCTGGCGGAGAAGGAGATCGCCCCGCACGCCGCCGACGTCGACGAGAACGCACGCTTCCCCGAAGAGGCGCGTCAGGCGCTCGTCGCATCGGGCTTCAACGCCGTGCACGTGCCCGAGGAGTACGACGGACAGGGCGCCGACTCGGTCGCGGCGTGCATCGTCATCGAGGAGGTCGCCCGGGTCGACGCGTCGGCCTCGCTGATTCCCGCGGTCAACAAGCTCGGCACCATGGGGCTGATCCTGCGGGGCTCCGACGAGCTCAAGCAGAAGGTGCTGCCGTCGATCGCCTCGGGCGAGGCGATGGCCTCCTACGCGCTGTCCGAGCGCGAGGCCGGCAGCGACGCCGCCTCGATGCGGACCCGCGCCAAGGCCGACGGCGACGACTGGATCCTCAACGGCGCAAAGTGCTGGATCACCAACGGCGGCAAGTCCAGCTGGTACACCGTCATGGCCGTCACCGATCCCGACAAGGGCGCGAACGGCATCTCGGCGTTCATGGTCCACGAGGACGACGAGGGCTTCACCGTCGGGCCGAAGGAGCGCAAGCTCGGCATCAAGGGCTCGCCCACCACAGAGCTGTACTTCGAGAACTGCCGCATTCCCGGCGACCGGATCATCGGTGACCCGGGCACCGGTTTCAAGACCGCGCTGGCCACGCTCGACCACACCCGCCCGACGATCGGCGCGCAGGCCGTCGGCATCGCGCAGGGTGCCGTGGATGCGGCGATCGAGTACACCAAGGACCGCAAGCAGTTCGGCAAGTCGATCAGCGATTTCCAGGCCGTGCAGTTCATGCTCGCCGACATGGCGATGAAGGTGGAGGCCGCCCGGTTGATGGTGTACTCGGCCGCGGCCCGCGCCGAGCGGGGCGAGGGGAATCTCGGATTCATCTCCGCGGCCTCGAAGTGCCTGGCGTCCGACGTCGCGATGGAGGTGACCACCGACGCCGTGCAGCTGTTCGGCGGCGCCGGCTACACCGTCGACTTCCCGGTCGAGCGGATGATGCGCGACGCGAAGATCACCCAGATCTACGAGGGCACCAACCAGATCCAGCGCGTCGTGATGAGCCGCGCGCTGCTGCGCTGACCTCGGGGCTACACGTATCGGGAATGCGATAGCGCAGGCGCTATCGCATTCCCGGTTTGGCGCATGGAAGAGACAAGCGCGAGGTTGTCGACCGCGAGCGACTCTTCAGGCGGCTGACAAGCCCCGCTACGCGGACGACGAACTTCTCGCTCGCGGTCGGCGCTCAGCGACATGGCTGCGCCGGCCGACTCCCGGCACGATCATCGGCACCGTCTCGCGGTAGGCGGCATATCGCGCGCCCAGCTTCGCCAACAGGTCGCGCTCCTCGAGCCACATCGCCAGCACGATCCACGCCGTGGTGACCGACGCGAACAACAGCCGTCCCGCCGTCATCGTCGGCGCGGCCCAAAACGCCACGAGGAAGCCGAGATTCAGCGGATGGCGCACGACCCGGTAGAACAGCGTGGTGCGGAATCCCGTCTCGCCCTGCGGGCGGCCCCGCCACGCCGTGAACACCTGCTTCAGGCCGAACAGTTCGAAGTGGCTGATCATGAATGTCGAGGCGAGCACGATGGCCCACCCCAGCCAGAACAGCACCCAGATCGCGATCCGCGCCGGCTGCCACGTCACGTCCCACACCACGAACGGCAGCTGCCGCCACTGCCAAAGAACAAGCGCGAGAACAGCACTCGCTGCCAGGACGTAAGTGCTCCGTTCGATCGGCTGCGGGACGTATCGGGTCCACCACCGCTTGAACGCCGGTCGCGCCATCACGCTGTGCTGCACGGCGAACAGCGTCAGCAACGCCAGGTCGATCAGCAGGGCGTGAATCCAGGACGTCGCGATCGCTTGGTCGACGCTGCGGGGCACGCCCACACCGCCGACGAAGCCGATCGCATACACGAAGACGACGAGGAACAGCAGGTAGCTGATCGCGCCGTAGCAGAGGGTGAGATATCGAGTCATGAACAGAGGGTGAGCCGACAGCCCACGGCAGACATGAGGCAATTGCCTCAAAAGTGACCATCCCGGGAAAACGCGGTGCCGAGCAAACTCGAGAAATAGAGTCCGCCTCAGGATCGCGAGGAGGCGACATGGGGGGATCGATCAGCGTCGGCCGCGTCGGGGGATGGGCGTTCGCGCTCGGGGTCGGAGCGGCGGTGCTCACCGGGACGGCGTCGGCGTCCGCGGACACCGGCGACTCCGGCTCGACGACGAGCCAGTCGACGACGGCACACGCGCCCCGGACCCACGCGGGGCCGAGGGCCGCGGACGCGGCAAAGCGGCAACGCACCACCGTCAAAGACCGCAAGGCCGCCCGGCGGGCGGCGAAAGACGACGCCCCGGCTACAAACCGACCGGTGAAGCCGAGGAAGGCGGCCATCACCACGCCTGCCACGACGACGGCCTCCGCTGCCGCCGACCGCACCGTCGTCGCGTCCGGCCTCAACGCACCGGTCGACTTCCAGGTCCTGCCCGACAACCGCATCGTCGTCGCGGAGAAGGGCGGCAAGATCCGGATCGTCGAGGACGGCGCCGTGGCCCGGCGGCCGCTGGTCCGGCTGCCCGTCCTCACCCAGGGTGAGCGCGGGATCAACGGCATCACCATCGATCCCGACTTCGCCGACAACGGCTACCTCTACGTGGCCTACACGACCCGCGGCGCCCGCGACCGGCTGGCGCGGCTGACGGTGGTCGGCAACCGGGTCGCGTTCGGCTCGCAGAAGGTGCTTCTGCAGACCACGGACAGATCCGCGCTCTACCACCGCGGCGGAGCGCTCGGCTTCGGGCCCGACGGCGACCTCTATTGGGGGCTGGGCGACAACAAGAACGGCGCGAACGCGCAGGATCTGACGAGCTTGCACGGCAAGATCATCCGGCTCAACCCGGAGGGCTCGATTCCCTCCGACAACCCGGACCTCGGGCCGGGCGCGCTGCCGCAGATCTACGCCTACGGCGTGCGCAACCCGTTCCGGTTGACGTTCACGCCGACCGGTGAGCTGCTGGTCGCCGATGTCGGCGAGAACTCCTACGAGGAGCTCAATCTTGTGACGGCCGGCGGCAACTACGGCTGGCCCGGCGCCGAGGGCTACTGCGACGGCTGCACGTCCATCGACCCGATCTACGAGTACGCCCACAACGGGAGCGGCGCCGCGATCACCTCGGTGCTGGTTTACACCGGCGATGTCCTGGGACCCGAATATCAGGGCAAGGTGTTCATCGCCGACGAGGTGCAGGGCTGGATCAAGGTGCTGACGTGCAGCGCGGACTTCTCCTCGTGCGGCAACGCGCAAGACTTCGACCCGCAGGCCGGGTCGTCCGTGGTGCTCCGGCAGGCGCCGGACGGCAGCATCTACCAGCTGACGTACTCGCCGGGGCAGCTCGTGCGCATCAGCGGAGCGCCGAGTGCGGTCAGTTCGCCGGCCGTAGATGTGTGATGTCGCCGGCTGACACTATGACCGTCGTGCCCGCGTCGTCGATCAGCAGGCGACCGGCGTCGTCGATACCCGTTGCAGTGCCGGTAATTTCGGAGTCGCCGGGCAGGTGTGCGCGCACCCGCGTACCGATCGTGGTGCTCACCGCCCGATAGTCCGCCGCCAGCGACTGGTCGGCGCCGCGAGCCGCGCGCCACCGGCCCAGCCGATCACTCAGGGCGTGCAGCAGCGCGGCCGTCACCGTGGTGCGGTCGGCGTCGGCTCCGAGCATGGTCAGCGACACGGCGTCGGGGTCGGGCAGTTCGTCGGGGGCGAGGCTGACGTTGAGCCCGAGGCCGACGACGATCACCGGCGCGGCCACCTCGGCGAGGATGCCCGCGAGCTTGCCGGTGCCGACGAGGACGTCGTTGGGCCACTTGAGCCCGGCGTCGACGCCCAGGTCGCGCACCGTGTGCACCACCGCCAGGCCGGTCAGCAGCGGCAGCCAGCCCCAGCCGTCAGGGGAGACGCCGGTGGTGTCGATGCCGACCGACATCGAGATCTGCGAGCGCTGCGGGGCCGACCAACTGCGGCCGTGGCGGCCGCGGCCGGCGGTCTGGTGCTCGGCGAGCAGGACGGCCCCGGCGATGTCGTCGCCGCGGCCGGCGCGGGCGATCAGGTCGGCGTTCGTCGATCCGGTCTCCTCGACGACGTCGAGACGGCGCCATTCGGTGTCCGCGATCGCGGCGCGCAGCAGGTCGACGTCGAGAGCGGGACGGTTCACGGCGTCGAGAGTATCGATTACCCCGCGAGCAGACACAAACTCGCATGCAAAGCCGGGATTTCGCGCGAGTTTGTGTCTGCTCGCCGGAAGGCGGCCGCGCTTCGTTAGGCGTACCGGTCGAATTCGCGCGAGAGGCTAGGTCTGGCGGGGGATCGAACCTGTCGACGGCTCGATGGTCTCAGCGATCTGTGACCGCCACGCGTGCTCGGCGGTCACCCGGTTCAGCGCCTCGAAGCCGTACACGAAGGACAACATCGCGGCCAGCGCCCACGCGTTACCCAGCGCCCACTCCCACGCGGTCCCGGTCCGCGCCGACGCCATCCAGTACACGGCGATGACGACCAGCGGATATCCGGCCAAGACGAAGAATCTGCCCTCCGGACTGGCCCGCCAGCCGGGATGCCGACGGTTGAGCAGGTGCCATGCGGACAGCACGCCAATGACCGCCAGCGCGGAAATGGTCGACTCCATCGGCGGACCCTCCTTGCGACGGACCTTCGATGCCTGGTTGTTGCCGGCCCGTCTTTGCCAAAATTGTCCCGGCCCGACGGGTCGTAGTCTGCTCGACAAACCTGAGAACAAGGTATGGCTACGAAAACGATAAGGTCACAGTAACGTTCTCGTCAATTTTTCTGTTTGCAAATGACGGTCCATCGAACCGGGGTCCGGATTCGCCACAAGGACAAGTGATGCACCAATTGCGTACAGAGCGAGCAGCCGGTCGACGACGTCGTCCGCGGATTCCCACAGCGCCGGCGTCATCACCCGGTCCGTCGCCGTCAGTCCCTGGCGCTCCGCCGACGCCCGCGCCGCCGCCAGAACGTCGCCGGGCGACCGGCCGTCCAGCGCGGGTCCGGGGGTCCGTTCCGGCACGATCTGGTCGCCGTGCACCCGCACCGACGTCGCGTAATCGGTGACTCCGATCGGCAGGTCGGGCACCGGCTTGCCGAACGGGTCCAGCGACAGCACCACCACCTCGCCCGTGCCGACCGCGGCGTCGGCCTCGTCGAAACGGTCGGCGGTGCACAGCGCGATGTCCGCCTCGGTGCCCCCGGCGAGCACCGCTTCCGCGCCGATCCACCAGATGCCGAACAGCACCGCCGCGGTCTGCCAGTGCGCCGGCAGCAGCACCGCCACCCGGGTGCCCGGGCCGGCGCCCAGCTCGTCGCGCAGCAGGTTCGCGGTCTTGGCCGCCCAGTTGGCCAGCGTCGCCGTCGAGCACTCGATGCGCTCGCCGGTGGCGTCGTCGTAATAGGTGATCCGCGGGCCGGCCGGGTTGGTGGCCAGCAGCGGATCCAGGATCGCCGCGCTGAGGTTGGTCACGTCAGTTGACGCACTGCGGATCGCTGGACCCGGCCGTGATGATCGGGGACTGCTCCGGCGCGGTCGCGCCGGTGTCGGTCACCGCGGCGGACGTGCTCGGGTCGGCGCCCATCAACGTGACGCTGCCGTCCGATCCCGGGCCGGTGTAGTCCGACGAAAGCACCACCCGCACGGTGTTCGGCGGCACCGCCGCGTTCTCCACCACCGGCAGCCCGCCGAGTTCCCGGGCCACGGCCTGCGCGCCGACGTCGTCGCTCTTGGCGGCCTGCACCTGGCTGTTGGACACCTTCGCGCCGTCGTTGTTGCCGACGTTGCCCGCCGTGAAGCCCTTGCCGGCCAGCACCTGCGACACCGCGGCGGCCAGGCCATTGACGTCGGTGTCGTTGACCACGTCGGCGGTGGTCTTGTCATTGCTGTAGGACAGCTGCTCGGTCTTGCCCTCGTCCTGGTCGTGCAGCAGGCTCGTCACCCAGTCCTTGACCTCGGTCGGGTTGACGCGCACCACGCTCTGCATGCCGTCGTCGCTCCAGCCCGCCTCCTCGACGATCGGAATGGTGGCGAAAGCGATGTTGCCGCCGGTGAGCTTGGTCAGCTGGTCGGCGAGGTCCATGATGTTCCAGCCGTCGGAGAGCACCACCGACCGCTGCACCGCATCCTCGAGGCGGTTCAACGTCGCCGGGCTCGACAGCGTCTTGCCGGAGATCACCTCGTGGACCAGCGACGCCATGAACGCCTGCTGGCGGGTGACGCGGTCCAGGTCACCGCGCGGCAGTTCATGGCGCTGCCGCACGAAGCTCAGCGCCTGCGGGCCGTTGAGTTTCTGCCAGCCGGCGGGAAAGTCGGCGCCCGAAAGTGGTTCGTAGACAGGGTTTTTCAGACAGACGTTGACGCCACCCAGCGCGTCGGTGATCAACGCGAAGCCGAGCAGGCCGATCTCGGCGTAGTGGTCGACGGTGACGCCGGTCAGGTTGGCGACGGTTTTGATGAGCTCCTCGCGGCCGGCCTCGGTGGCCTCCTTCTCGGCGACCTTCGGGTCCTCGCCCTGCTGCTCGACGAGCTCCTTCATCTTCTCCAGGTGCACCGAGCCGTAGACGCCGTTGATCTTCATCTTCCCGATGCCCGGCGCCTGGACGTAGGAGTCGCGCGGGATCGAGATCGCCGTGGCCGACTTCCCGTTGTTCGGGATGCGCACCAGGATGATCGTGTCGGTGTTGGTGGAGACGTCGTCGCCGGCGCGCAGCGTCGCGAGCTCGTCGGCGCTGAGCGGGTTGCCGTGCGCATCGGTGCGGCTGTCCATACCGACCAGCAGGATGTCGATCGCGCCGTCCTCGCCGCCCTCGCCCAGGGCCACCGGGTTGACGTGATTGATCCCGGACTCGAACGAGCGGATCTTGCCCCAGGCCACACCTGTGCCGACCACGATCGCCAACGTCACGACCACGGACACGACGCGGGTCAGGTGAGCAGCAGGCATCCGCCCAGGTTACTGGCGAGCAGGCGCGACGCGCCGCACCCGAGATCGGCGTGCCACACTCGCTACCTGTGACTGACCGCATCGTGATCACCGGCGCCGGCGGCATGGTCGGACGGGTGCTGGCAGGTCAAGCCCGTGACCAGGGCCGCGAGGTGGCCGCGTACCCGTCGGCCGAGTGGGACATCACCGATCCCACCGCCGCCGAGCGCTTCGTCGAACCCGGAGACGTGGTGGTCAACTGCGCGGCCTTCACCAAGGTCGACGCCGCCGAGAGCGAGCCCGACCGGGCCTACGCCGTCAACGTCACCGGCGCCGAGAACGTCGCCCACGCGTGCGCGCGCGCCGGGGCCTCGCTGATCCACATCTCCACCGACTACGTGTTCAGCGGCGTCTTCCCGGGCGGGCCGCACCCGTACGAGATCGACGACGAGACCGGGCCGCTGTCGGTGTACGGCCGCACCAAGCTGGCGGGCGAGCTGGCGGTGCTGGCGGCCATGCCCGACGCGCACGTCGTGCGCACGGCGTGGGTCTACGAGGGCGGGTCCGGGAGGGACTTCGCCGCCGGGATGCGGCGCGCGGCGGCCGGCGACGGCCGGATCGAGGTGGTCGCCGATCAGATCGGCTCACCGACGTATGCGGTCGACCTGTGCGGCGCGCTGCTGCAGATCGCCGACGGCACGATCCGCGAACCGGTGCTGCACGCCGCCAACCAGGGCGCCGTCAGCCGGTTCGAGCAGGCGCAGGCCGTCTTCGCCGAGCTCGGCGCCGACCCGGAGCGGGTGATCCCGGTGGGCAGCGACCGTCATCCGCGTCCCGCGCCGCGGCCGCCGTACTCGGCGTTGTCGTCGGTGAAGTCGGCGGCCGCGGGCCTGACGCCGCTGCGGCACTGGCGGGAGGCCCTCGCCGACGCACTGCGCCGCGCCGGACCGTTACCCTCGACGCCGTGAGATTGGCGGTGCCTGCGTGAGCGACGAGCTGTTTGTCGTGACGGTGACCTATTCGCCGGGTCCGCACCTGGATCGGTTCCTTGCGTCGCTGGCGCACGCGACCGAGCGGCCGGTGACCGTCATCATGGCCGACAACGGCTCCACCGACGGCAGCCCGGAGGAGGCCGTCGAGCGCTACACCAACGTCAAGCTGCTGCGCACCGGCGGCAACGTCGGCTACGGCTCCGCGATCAACCGCGCCGTCGCCGAGTACGAATTGGCAACGACGACAGACTATTTCGTCGTCGCCAACCCGGACGTGCAGTGGGGGCCGCGCAGCATCGACCTGCTGCTCGACGCCGCCGCGCGCTGGCCCCGCGCCGGCAGCCTCGGCCCGCTGATCCGCGACCCCGACGGGTCGGTGTACCCGTCGGCGCGGCACCTGCCGTCGATCATCCGCGGCGGCATGCACGCCGTCGTCGGGCCGGTGTGGCCGTCGAACCCGTGGACCGCCGTCTACCGCCAGGAGCGCGAGAACCCCAGTGAGCGCGCGGTCGGCTGGCTGTCGGGATCGTGCTTGCTGATGCGCAGCGCCGCGTTCGCCGAGATCTCCGGTTTCGACGAGCGCTACTTCATGTACATGGAGGACGTCGACCTCGGGGACCGGCTCGGCCGGGCCGGATGGCAGAACGTGTATGTGCCCTCGGCGGAGGTGCTGCACGACAAAGGCCACTCCACCGGGCGCGATCCCGCCGGTAACCTCGCCGCGCACCACGAGTCCACCTACACTTTTCTCGCGGATCGGTACCCGAAGCGGTGGCAGGCACCGTTACGGTGGGCGTTCCGGGGGGCCTTGGGGGCGCGATCTCGACTCGTCGTCCGTAGTTCTCTGAAGTCCCGTCGTGCCATGCGGAAAGGGCGGCGCTGATGGTCAATCCAGCCGAAGTCGACGCAGTCGTTCTGGTCGGGGGAATGGGCACGCGGCTGCGGCCGCTGACGCTGTCGGCGCCCAAGCCGATGCTGCCGACCGCCGGGCTGCCGTTCCTGACCCACCTGCTGTCGCGGATCGCCGACGCCGGCATCGAACACGTCGTCATGGGCACGTCCTACAAGGCCGCGGTGTTCGAGTCGGAGTTCGGCGACGGTTCGAAGCTCGGGCTGCAGATCGACTACGTCGTCGAGGACGAGCCGCTGGGCACCGGCGGCGGCATCGCCAACGTCGTACCCAAGCTGCGGCACGACACCGCGATCGTGTTCAACGGCGACGTGCTGTCGGGATGCGATTTAGGGGCGCTGCTCGACTCGCACGCCACCAAGGACGCCGACGTCACCATGCACCTGGTCCGCGTCGGCGACCCCCGCGCCTTCGGTTGTGTGCCCACCGATTCCGAGGGTCTGGTGACGGCCTTCCTGGAGAAGGCACAGGACCCGCCGACCGATCAGATCAACGCCGGCTGCTACGTGTTCAAGCGTCCGGTGATCGACCGCATCCCCAAGGGCCGTGCGGTGTCGGTGGAGCGTGAGGTGTTCCCGGGCCTGCTGTCGGACGGGCTGCGGGTGTGCGGCTACGTCGACTCGACCTACTGGCGGGACATGGGCACCCCCGAGGACTTCGTCCGCGGCTCAGCCGATCTGGTGCGCGGCATCGCGCCGTCGCCGGCGCTGACCCACCAGCGGGGCGAGAAGCTGGTGCACGACGGTGCGTCGGTCGGTCCCGGCGCGCTGCTGATCGGCGGGACCGTCGTCGGCCGCGGCGCCGAGGTCGCCGGGGGCGCACGGCTGGACGGCGCGGTGATCTTCGACGGCGTGACCGTCGGGGCGGGTGCGGTGATCGAGCGGTCGATCATCGGATTCGGCGCGCGCATCGGCCCGCGGGCGCTGATCCGCGACGGCGTGATCGGCGACGGCGCCGACATCGGTGCGCGCTGCGAACTGCTGCGCGGCGCCCGGGTGTGGCCGGGCATCACGATCCCCGACGGCGGGATCCGCTTCTCCACCGACGTGTAGCCGCCTGCTGCCCGGCCTCGAGCCGTGGCAGTCAGTGCGGGTCAACGGCTCACTGGTGGGTCAATGCATAGCCGACGGCGAACACCGTCAGCAAGATCAGCGCAGCCAGGAAGACATATCCGATCGCTCGGAGCACTTCCGCTTGCTGAAATCTCCACTCGCGCCAGGCCCGGCGCATCCGTCGCCGTGACCACCCCGGATTTGTGTCACTCCCCATGGGAGAAGACCATACGGCAGAGCGCCGTTATGGCAAGTCGCTTGGCTGTCGATGGCCTGATGATTTGCTGGAGAAAGGGGCGTGGAGAGCGCCTCTGGCTAACAACGGCCCGTCTCCGATCCGGGCTGTGGGGATGTCCCGCGCAGAATCCGCAGCTCGGCCCGCGTTGGTGCGTGCGCCGCCTGGTTCGGACCGTAGGACTCGCGGCGTAGCTGGAAGTCGGCTTAAATACCTCTGTGAAACGTCTGTGTACCGGGTTAAGGCCCGATGCGCGGCCGTGTCACCGGCCAGGCAGCCGCACCGCAGCCCCCAGACAGGGGTTCGCTCACACGCAAGGGAGATCATGAAGGCAATCAGTCGGGTGCTGATCGTGATGGCCGCCGCCGTCGCGGCGTTGTTCACGAGCACCGGCACCTCGCACGCAGGACTGGACAACGAGCTCAGCCTCGTCGACGGCCAGGGCCGGACGCTGACGGTGCAGCAGTGGGACACGTTCCTCAACGGCGTCTTCCCGCTGGACCGCAACCGGCTGACCCGCGAGTGGTTCCACTCGGGCAAGGCGATGTACAACGTGGCCGGCGAGGGCGCCGACGACTTCGAGGGCACGCTGGAACTCGGCTACCAGATCGGCTTCCCGTGGTCGCTGGGGGTGGGCATCAACTTCAGCTACACCACCCCGAACGTCGCACTCGACGCCCAGGACGTCATCCTCGCTCCCGGGATCGACCTGTTCCCGCCGATCTCGACGCCGCCGCTGTTCCCCGGTGTGTCGATCTCGGCCGACCTCGGCAACGGCCCGGGCATCCAGGAGGTCGCCACCTTCAGCGTCGACGTGTCCGGCCCGAAGGGCGCGGTGGCGGTGTCCAACGCCCACGGCACGGTGACCGGTGCGGCCGGCGGCGTGCTGCTGCGTCCGTTCGCCCGGCTGATCTCGTCGACCGGCGACAGCGTCACCACCTACGGCGAGCCCTGGAACATGAACTGACCCAGCGCTGACCGCGAATCGGCCCTCCGGCATTCTGGTGCCGGGGGGCCGATTGTCATAGCGGCCCGGGATGGCTTGCAGTCAAAGCGCTTTCACAGCTCACGCCCCGCTGGCACTTATGTTGGCTATCTATCTTTAGGCGGTGCTCTCCACGAGCGCACGCCGATCAGAAAGGATCCGTCATCATGAGCATGCCCGGATCGCGAAAAGCATGGGCGGTCGCCGCAGCAGGTGCCGTGGTGTTGGCGCCGTTGGCCGTCCCCGCCGTCGCCTCGGCATCGCCGGCCCGAAGTGACGATCTGGCCTTGAGCCCGTACTGGGTTCCCAACCAGCCGCCCCCGCCGCCGGGGCCCGGGTGGTATCGCCCCGCCAACTGGTATCACCCCGAATGGGGCCCAGGCTGGAACAACGGCTACCCCGACGCGGACTGGATGCCGCCGGCCAACTGGGGACCGCCCGAGGGGTGGACGAACCCCACCGGGTGGTCACCTCCGCACGGGTGGATCCCGCCGTCGTGGTGGTGTGACGGGCCCATTCGGAACCTGATCCATCTTCGGTGCTGGTAGCCGTTTGCGGTTTCGTTGTGCTGCAGCGGATCTCGCCTAGCGGGTCCGCGCGGCCGCCGCGAGCTGGCTGAGGCCGAAGTCGGTCTCGGCGGGCAGCTGGTCCAGCGGCCACCACCGCAGGTCCAGTGACTCGTCGCTGCGCGCGATCTCGGCGCCCGCGGGTGCGCGCACCACGAACTGCACGTCGAGGTGGCGGGTGGGCACGCCCAGCGAGCACGTCACCGGATGCACGTGCACCGCGGCGGGGAGCGGGTCGATGGTCAGCCCGTCGATGCCCGACTCCTCGGTCGCCTCGCGCAGCGCCGTCGCGACGATCGTCGGGTCGTCGGGTTCGCAGTGGCCGCCGAGTTGCAGCCACCGCCCGAAGCGCGGGTGCAGCGTCAGTAGGGCGTGACGACCGCTGTGGTCGAGCACCAGCGCCGAGCCGGTGATGTGCCCCGGCACGCACTCGCGCAGGCAGGCGTCGGCGCGCGCGTCGAGGTACGCCAGCAGCGCGTGGCGCATCGACTCCTGCGCCGGGTCGGCCGGCCGCCAGAGCGCAAGCGTGTCGATCGTCGACTGGTGCAGGGTCACTTGCGCACCAGCAGGCCCTCGACGGGCACCGGGTCGCGCGGGTCCGCCGGTTCCTCGGCGTAGCCGATCGCGATGGCGCCCAACGGTTCCCACTCCGGCGGCAGGCCGAGTTCGGCGCGCACCAGGTCGGGGGCGAAGATCGTCGACCCGATCCAGCAGCTGCCCACCCCGCGCACGGCCAGCGCGACGAGCAACGCCTGCACGGCCGCGCCCACCGCCACGGTGAACATCGTGTGCTCGGCGGCGGTGCGCTGCGCGTCGGGATAGCTGTGCGCGCCGTCGGGCACCATGAACGGAATGATCAGCTCCGGCGCGTCGTAGAGGATCTGGCCGCGCGAAACCCGGCGTTCGACGGAGTCGGCGTCGCGACCGTCGCCCGACAGGTCGGCTCGCCACTGGTCCTTCATCCGGTCGAGCAACCCCACACGCACCGAGGTGTCCTGCACCCACACGAACCGCACCGGCCGGGTGTGGTGCGGCGCCGGGGCCGTCAACGCCTCCGCCACCGCCGCCTCGATCAAATCCGCGGCGACCGGGTCACCGCGGAAGCGGCGCACCGAGCGCCGCAGCAGCTGCGCCTGCGAACGGCCCAGCGCGATGGCCTCGTCGGTGCCGAGCCAGAACAGGTCCTCCTCGCCGGCGCGCACCAGGTGGCGCGCCGAGGACCCGTCGTCGCGCAGCGCCAGCCCCCGCACCACCGCCACCGGCACCGCGGTCAGCTTGCCCTTCACCAGATCCGCGGCCGCGGCGATCTCGTCGGCGACGGCGATCTCGGTGACGATCAACTCGTTGCCGTGCTGATCGTGTTCACCGGCATAGGCGTGCAACACGGTCAGGCCGGCCGCGCCGATCGCGACGTCGGTCTGACCGGTGCGCCACGCCCGGCCCATCGTGTCGGTGACGACGACGCCGACGCGCACGCCGAGGCGTTCCCACAGCTGACCTCGGAGCAGCGCGGCGCTGCCGTCCGGATCGACGGGCAGCAGTGCGAGTTCGTGAGAGTCGACGTTCGAGCCGTCCACCCCGGCGGCGGCCTGCACCAGGCCGAGCGCGTTCTCGGTGATCAGCGTGCGGCCCTTGCGCGCCAGCACCCGCACCGCCTCGCCGTCGATCAGCTTGCGGCGCAACGTGTCCCGCAGCTCCGGATCGGCCGGTGCATCGACCATGCGGCCCTCGCACTTCGACAGCACCTTGCTGGTAACGACGACGATGTCGTCGTCCTGCAGCCACGGGGCGGCCTCGGCGATGGCGGCGCCCAGGTCGTCGCCCGGCCGGAACTCGGGCAGTCCGGCCACCGGCAGCAGCTCGATGCGCGCCGACGTGCCGTGATCGCTCACGGCGACACCCCGGCCAGATCCATTCCGGCCCGGACCATCTCGGCCGTCACCGCCGGCTCGGTCATCAACAGCGGCGCCGAACGCACCGCGATGCCGTCGATCGCGGCGTGATCGCCCTCGTGCACCAGCCAGGCGTCGAGGATGCCGGTCGCCGACCGGGCGCCGTAGTACGCGCCGACCGCCTCGGAGGTGCTGGGGATGCCGATCACCGACAGGCACGCGTCGGCCATGCCCCGCAACGGCTTTCCCGCGATGATGGGGGAGTAGCCGATCACCGGCGCCTTCGTGGCGCGCAGCGCCGCTCTGATGCCGCCGATCGCCAGGATCGCGCCGATGCTCACCACCGGGTTCGAGGGAGCGATCAGCACGACGTCGGCGCCCTCGATCGCCTCCGTGACACCGGGCGCGGCGGTCGCCTTGTCGGCGCCGACGAATGCGAAGCTCTCCGTGGGCACCTGCGCGCGGTAGCGGACCCACCACTCCTGGAAGTGGACGGCCTTCTTCTCGCTATCGCCGGGATCGGTGATCACCACGTGCGTTTCGCTGCGGTCGTCGCTGACCGGAAGCAGCCGCGCACCGGGGTTCCACCGCCGGCACAGCGCCTCGGTGACGTCCGACAGCGGATAGCCCGCCCGCAGCATCTGGGTGCGCACCAGGTGGGTGGCCAGATCGCGATCGCCCAGGCCGAACCAGTCGGGCTGCACGCCGTAGGCGGCGAGTTCCTCCTTCGCGTGCCAGGTTTCGTTGCGGTGCCCCCAGCCGCGCTCGGGGTCGATGCCGCCGCCGAGGGTGTACATGCAGGTGTCGAGGTCGGGGCAGATGCGCACACCGAACATCCACGCGTCATCGCCCACATTGACCACAGCAGTCACTTCGTGATCATTGGTATCGTTGGTGCCAAATTGCCCCAAGCCCAACAGATGTTGCACGCCGAGGAGGAAGCGCGCACCACCGACGCCGCCGACGAGAACCGTGACCTTCACAGCGTCCGACACTAGGCCGTGGACCGGTGAAGAGCGCGGCCGGAGGGGGAGTGATAGACACGCCACAGCGCGACGCGCCGAAAAGTTGTCACGGAATGGTATGAATTCCTGTTCCATCGCTTGACCGGGGCAGCTAACGCGTGTGTAATCACACCAGTGTCATTCGCGGTTCTCCGGCCGGTTCCGGTGTCGCAGACCGAGATTCGATCACTTGTTCGAATTGGGTGGCCGCACAGAGCAATAGTGGGGCTGGCATTGACGGATCTACGAGACCTGTGGAGGAGGGGAACATGACATATGAACAGGCCGATTTCGGCAACTCGGTCCATTTCGACAGCAGGCTCCTCGGATCGGTGGGGAGTGCGCCGCACATCCCGACCGGACCGGTACCGATGGGAGCCAACGGACGCCCGCAACTGAGCGTGGTGCCCGACTTTTTCGATGACGATTCGGCGACGCCGGAAGATCAGTGGCAAGAGCGTGCCCTGTGCGCTCAGACCGACCCCGAGGCGTTCTTCCCCGAGAAGGGCGGCTCGACGCGCGAGGCCAAGCGGATCTGCATGGGCTGCGAGGTGCGCGACGCGTGCCTGGAGTACGCACTGGCCCATGACGAGCGCTTCGGCATCTGGGGCGGCCTGTCCGAGCGTGAGCGGCGGCGGATCAAGCGCGGCATCATCTGAGGCTCTTCGGGCGCGGCATCATCTGACGCCGCGCTGAGCGCCTAGTCGTCCTCGATCGTCGGATCGATGACGGCCGGCTCGACCCCCAGATAGGTGGCCACCTGCGCCACCAGCAACTCATGCAGCAGCTCGGTCAGCTCGACGGTGTCCTTCGCCCGTCGCTCGATCGGCTTGCGGAACAACACAATTCGCGCCCGCGTGGAGTTACCGCGGACATCCACCCCGGCCGGGATCAGGCGGGCCAGCGCGATCGGCCCGTCGGCGACCACCTCCGGTGGCCACTGCACACTGTCGGGATCCTTCGGCGAGATGCGGGGAATCTCGTCGACCGCCACATCCAGCCCCGAGACCCGGTCCTGCCACCGCCGCTCGATCGGCTCGTAGGCCTCCAGCACCGCCATGTCGAAGCGCTCCGCGCGGCTGCGCCACCCCGGGACGGTCGGCGGGAGGAGCGGTCCGCGCATCTCGCGGCCGCGCCGCGATCCCCGGTAGTTGTGCCAGGTCACGAAAAAGATCGTAACGGTTGGGCTTCGGGAGCCTCACGGCTGCGCGTGTCCGGCGCTACCCGGGCGAGCGTGCACGATAACCTCTCGATCGTGAATGTTCCCCGTCGCTGCTGCCGGCCTGGCTGCCCTCATTACGCGGTCGCGACGCTCACGTTCGTCTACTCCGACTCCACCGCCGTCGTCGGCCCGCTGGCCACCGTGTCCGAACCGCACTCCTGGGATCTGTGCGTCATGCACGCCGGACGCATCACCGCGCCGCGCGGCTGGGAGCTCGTCCGCCACGCCGGCCCGCTGCCGTCGCACCCCGACGACGACGATCTGGTGGCGCTTGCCGACGCGGTGCGCGAGGGACGTGACGGAGTGTCTGCGTCCGCTCCCGCCGCCGGCTTCACGGCAGGCTTCTCCGACCCCGTCACCGGTGCGCACGGCGGAGCGCTGATGGCGCCGCCGACCCGGCGGCCCGAGACCAACGGACGTCGTCGCGGGCACCTGCGGGTGTTGCCGGACCCCACCGACTGACGCCCCAGGCAGCATTGGTAGTCGCCGTGCAGAAGGCTTGCGACGGCTAGGCTGAACGCAACAGTCCTGAGCCCGAGGAGCACTATGTCCCGGTCCGCCGAGGCGGTACGACGCGTCATCAAGGCCTATGACGTGCGTGGACTCGTGGGCGAGGAGATCGATGACGAATTCGTCTCGGAAGTCGGCGCGGCGTTTGCCCGGCTGATCCGCGGTAAAGCTACGAAGGTGGTCATCGGGCACGACATGCGCGCGAGCTCGCCGGCGCTGTCGGCGGCGTTCGGCGAGGGCGTGATGTCCCAGGGCCTCGACGTCGTGGCGATTGGGCTGGCGTCCACCGACCAGCTGTACTTCGCCTCCGGCATGCTCGACTGCCCGGGCGCGATGTTCACCGCCAGCCACAACCCCGCCGCCTACAACGGCATCAAACTGTGCCGCGCCGGCGCCAAGCCCGTCGGCAAGGACACCGGCCTGACGACCATCAGCGAGGACGTCATCGCGGGCGTGCCGGCCTACGACGGCCCGCGCGGCAGCCGCACCGAGCGCGACGTGCTCGCCGACTACGGCGACTTCCTGCGCACCCTCGTCGACATCGGCGGCGTGCGCCCGCTGAAGGTCGCCGTCGACGCCGGCAACGGCATGGCCGGCCACACCACTCCCGCGGTGCTGGGGGTGATCCCGTCGATCACGGTGGAGCCGCTCTTCTTCGAGCTCGACGGCACCTTCCCCAACCACGAGGCCAACCCGCTCGACCCGGCCAACCTCGTCGACCTGCAGTCGTTCGTCCTCGAAACCGGCGCCGACATCGGCCTGGCGTTCGACGGCGACGCCGACCGCTGCTTCGTCGTCGACGAGAAGGGCCAGGCCGTGTCCCCGTCGGCGGTGACGGCGCTGGTCGCCGCGCGCGAGCTCAGCCGGGAGATCGGCGCGACCGTCATCCACAACCTCATCACCTCCCGTGCGGTGCCCGAGCTGGTCGCCGAACGCGGCGGCACCCCCGTGCGCTCCCGCGTCGGCCACTCCTACATCAAAGGGCTGATGGCCGAGACCGGCGCGATCTTCGGCGGTGAACACTCCGCGCACTACTACTTCCGCGACTTCTGGGGCGCCGACTCCGGCATGCTGGCCGCGCTGCACGTGCTCGCCGCGCTCGGCGAGCAGGATCGGCCGCTCTCGGACATGATGGCCGACTACCAGCGCTACGAGTCCTCCGGCGAGATCAACTTCACCGTCACCGACGCGCCGGCCATCGTCGACGACGTGCTGTCGGCCTTCGGCTCCCGCGTACACGCGATCGACCACCTCGACGGTGTCACCGTCGACCTCGGTGACGGCAGCTGGTTCAACCTGCGGATGTCGAACACCGAGCCGCTGCTGCGGCTCAACGTCGAAGCGCGCACCCTCGAGGACGTCCAAGCCCTGGTCGACGAGATCGGAACCCACATCCCATCCGAAACGGCCTCGGAGACAAAGGAACTGACGTGAACGCGAGCCCGCTGTCGGCTGCGGTCGTGGACCTCGACGATACGGAGGGTCTGCTGGCCGCCGATCGCCAAGGCCTGCTGCGCGCGGCGTCGATGGCGGGAGCGCAGGTGCGCGCCACCGCGGCTGCGCTCGACGAGGGCGTGCTCGAGTCGCTGCGGTCCGACGCACCGCCCCGCACCGTGGTGTGGGTCGCGGGCCGCGGTAGCGCCGAGACCGCCGGCTCGCTGCTGGCCGCCGTGCTCGGCGGCACGATCAGTGCACCCATCGTCGTCGCGACCGAGGCCCCGCCGTGGCTCGGCGCGCTCGACGTGCTGATCGTCGCCGGGGAGGACTCGGGCGACCCGTCACTGGTGACCGCGGCCGCCACCGGCGTGCGGCGCGGCGCGCGCGTCGTCGTGATCGCGCCCTACGAGGGCCCGCTGCGCGACGCCACCGCCGGGCGGTCGGTGGCCCTGCCCCCGCGGCTTGCCGTTCCCGACGACTTCACCCTGGTCCGGTACCTGGCCGCCGGCCTGGCCGTGCTCGGGGTGATCGCCCCGGGTGTCTACGCCGACCTCGCCGCGATGGCCGATGAACTGGACGCCGAGGCCTTCCGAAACAGCGCGGGCCGTGAGCTTTTCACCAACCCCGCCAAGGAACTGACCCAGCGGATGGCCGGCCGCGACGTCGTGTTCGCCGGCGACACCGTGGCCATGCTGACGCTGGCCCGCCACGCCTGTTCGATGATGCTGCGGGTGGCCCAGCAGGTGGTCGGCGGTGCCGGGCTGTCCGACGTGCTGGTCGCGCTGGGCTCGGGGTGGGGCCGCGACTCGCACGCGGGTCACGAGGCGTCGATCTTCCACGACGAAGAGATCGACGGGCCGCTGCCGCGGCGGACGCGCACCATCGTGCTGACGTCCGACGCCGACCGGCCGGGAGTGTCCGCGCGGCTGCGCGGGTTCGACGACGTCGACGTCATGAACGCCAATGACGTCCCCGACGCCGTCACCACAGGGGGGGATGTGCCGGGCGCAGAGATGACGCCCGGAAACGCACGTCCTGAACAACAATTGGCGCTGCTGGCAGTCCGCCTCGAGATGGCGGCGGTCTACCAGCGGTTGATTCGAGGTTGAGGCGAGTGCATCTGCTGAAGGGGGCGGTGCGAACCTACGCGTGGGGTTCGCGAACCGCGATAGCCGATTTCGTCGGCGCGCCGAGTCCCACTGCCCATCCCCAAGCCGAACTGTGGTTCGGGGCCCACCCGGGCGACCCGGCGTGGCTGGAGACCGACGACGGGGAACGCTCGCTGCTCGACGCGCTGCGAGCCGACCCCGAAGGGGAGCTCGGGCCGGTGCTGCGCGGGCGGTTCGGCGACTGTCTGCCGTTCCTGCTCAAGGTGCTCGCCGCCGACGAGCCGCTGTCGCTGCAGGCGCACCCGAGCACCGAGCAGGCCGTCGAAGGCTACGCCCGCGAGGACCGGGCCGGCATCCCGGTCTCGGCCCCCAACCGCAACTACCGCGACCGCAGCCACAAGCCCGAAATCCTGGTCGCCCTCAGCCAATTCGAGGCGCTGGCAGGGTTCCGCCCGGCCGCCCGCAGTGTCGAGCTGATGCACGCGCTCGGCGTCGCCGACCTCGACCCCTTCATCGCGCTGCTGACCGGGCAGTCCGACGCCGACGGCCTGCGCGCCCTGTTCACCACCTGGATCACGTTCCCGCAGCCCGATCTCGACGTGCTGGTGCCCGCGGTGATCGACGGCGCGATCAACTATGTGCGGTCGAGCCAGAGTCAGTTCGCCCGCGAGGCCAAGACCGTCCTCGAACTCGGCGAACGCTATCCCGGCGATGCCGGCGTGCTGGCCTCCCTGCTGCTCAACCGGCTGACGCTGGCGCCGGGCGAGGCGATTTACCTACCCGCGGGCAACCTGCACGCCTACCTGCAGGGCGTCGGCGTAGAAGTGATGGCCAACTCCGACAACGTGTTACGCGGCGGCCTGACCCCCAAGCACGTCGACGTGCCGGAGCTGCTGCGGGTGCTCGACTTCACCCCCGCCGTCGACATCGTGGTGCGCCCCGAGACCACCAGGGACGGAGCCGAACTCGTCTATCACACCCCCGCACCGGAGTTCGCGGTGTCGGTGCTGTGCGTCGAGGGCGAACACCTCGGCCACGAGATCGACGCGCCCACCCGCCACGACGGCCCGCAGATCCTGCTCTGCACGCAAGGTGCGGCGACGGTGCACGCCAAGGGCGGGCCGGTCACGCTCGAGCGCGGCGCGGCGGCGTGGGTGGCCGCCGACGACGGACCG
Organism: Mycolicibacterium chubuense NBB4; assembly: GCF_000266905.1. The sequence continues at coordinate 1,378,642 of NC_018027.1, forward strand.
ATCAGGCTGATCGCGCAGGAACCGACGCGGCTGTTTCGCGCGACCGTCGGGATCTGACCTTCTCTCGGCGCTCGGCCGTCCACGCCCGCATGTTGTGCCGGATCGTGCGGCCGACGAGCTTGGCCGACGGCACCATGTAGAGGCTGTCGAGTAGGCTGAACCTGCGCAGAAACCATTCCGCGAGAACAGGATCGGATTCGGCCGCGCCGAGGAACTGGTCGAACAGATTGCCGACCGGGCGGTACCACCACGGCATCGCGCCCTGCGCCCGGTGCATCGTCAGGTCGCCGATCGCGTTCATCGTCCACACCGGATACGTCGACTTCGCGGTCGCCTCGGCGAACGTCTTCGCCAGGCTCTCACCCGGTTCCTGCAGCGCGCGGCGCAGGTGCGCCGCCTGGATAGACGTCATCGTCATGCCCTGGCCGAAGGTCGGATTGAAGCTCGCCACCGCGTCGCCGAACGGCACGATGCCGTCCGGGAAGCGGTCCAGCTTGTCGTAGCGGCGCCACCTGCTGGTCGGGTACTTGTGCAGCGCAACCTCACCGAGAGGCTCCGCGTGCTCGAGTGCATCGCCGATGTGGGCGGGCAGGATCTCGGCGGCCAGCTTGACCATGCCGTCGAAATCCTGTGGCGGCGCAATCTTTCCGGTGCCGAAGGTGGTCATGGTCCAGGTGTCGTCCTCGTAGTACAGCATGCCGAGACCCAGCGGCTGCTCCCGCGACGCGCCCGCGACCACCACCTTCTCGGCGACCAGACCCTCCGGGAGGCGCAGCCGGTGGCTGGCGTAGCCGATGCCGACGTCCACCGTGTCCTCGCGGGGACGCTGAAAACCCCACTGCTCCAACCACACCGGCAGCCGCGTGCCGCGGCCGGTCGCGTCGACGACCAGATCGGCGTCCACCGTCGCGCCGTCCACCCGCACGCCGGTGACCCGCTGCCCGTCGAACACGGGCTCGTCGACCGACGCGCGGAGCACCGTCACGTTGGGCAGCGCCAGCACGCGGCGGCGGATCTGCCACTCCAGGTGCGGCCGGCTCGGCACGTACGCGGTGAACTCGTCCTGCAGACGGTGCTGGGTGCCGAGCACGTGGCCCGCGGCGCCGAAGTGGATGCAGTCGGGCCTGTTCTCCAGGATCGGCACCCCGGCGGCCACCATGTCGTCGAGCAGACCGGGGAACAGCGACTCGAACTCCTGCGCGCCGCGCGCCATCAGCAGGTGCACATGCCTGCCCTGCGGCACGGCCGCGCGCTGTGCCGGCCCGGCCGGCAACTCGTCGCGCTCGTAGAGCGTGACCGCGTCGGCGGCGTCGGACAGCACCCGGGCGGCGCACAGGCCGCCGAGGCTGGCTCCGATGACGACCGCGTGTTTGAGAGTCCTCCCCATGGGGTGACCGTACTCGGTACATTCCGCGGAAACGATGACGAAAAGAGGACGTCGATGACGCAGCAGCCGGCGACCCGGACAACCGGTAGGTGGCGGACCAAGTCGGTGGAGCAGTCGATCGCCGACACCGACGAGCCCGACACGCGGCTGCGCAAGGACCTCAACTGGTGGGACCTCACCGTCTTCGGCGTCTCGGTGGTGATCGGCGCGGGCATCTTCACCATCACCGCCTCGACCGCGGGCAACCTCACCGGGCCGGCGATCTCCGTGTCGTTCATCATCGCCGCGATCGCGTGCGGGCTGGCGGCGCTGTGTTACGCGGAGTTCGCCTCGACCGTGCCGGTCGCCGGCAGCGCGTACACGTTCTCGTATGCGACGTTCGGCGAGTTCGTCGCGTGGATCATCGGCTGGGACCTGATCCTGGAGTTCGCCGTCGCGGCCGCCGTCGTCGCCAAGGGCTGGTCCAGTTATCTGGGGACGGTGTTCGGATTCGGCGGCGGGACCGTTTCTGTCGGCGGCTTCGCGATCGACTGGGGCGCGCTGATCATCATCGCGTTCGTCACCGCGATCCTGGCCTACGGCACCAAACTGTCGGCGGGCGTCAGCCTGGCCATCACGGCGATCAAGGTGTCGGTGGTGCTGCTCGTCGTCATCGTCGGCGCGTTCTACATCAAGACCTCGAACTTCTCGCCGTTCATCCCGCCGGCCGAGACCGCCAAGGGCGACTCGGGAACCGAGCAGTCGCTGTTCTCGCTGATGACCGGCGCCGAGGGCAGCCACTACGGCTGGTACGGGCTGCTGGCCGGGGCCTCGATCGTGTTCTTCGCGTTCATCGGGTTCGACATCGTGGCGACCACCGCGGAGGAGACCAAGAACCCGCAGCGCGACGTGCCGCGCGGCATCCTCGCGTCGCTGGCGATCGTGACCGTGCTCTATGTCGCGGTGTCGGTGGTGCTCTCGGGGATGGTCAGCTACAAGCAGCTGCGCGACGCTGACACGCAGAACCTGGCGACGGCGTTCGCGCTCAACGGCATCGACTGGGCGGCCAAGGTGATCTCGATCGGGGCGCTGGCCGGGCTCACGACCGTCGTGATCGTGCTGGTGCTGGGGCAGACGCGGGTGCTGTTCGCGATGTCGCGCGACGGCCTGCTGCCGCGACAGCTGGCCAGGACCGGGCAGCACGGCACGCCGGTGCGGATCACGCTGATCGTGGGCGCGATCGTCGCGGTGACCGCGACGGTGTTCCCGATCGACAAGCTCGAGGAGATGGTCAACATCGGCACGCTGTTCGCGTTCGTGCTGGTGTCGGCGGGGGTGATCGTGCTGCGGCGGTCGCGGCCGGAACTCGAGCGCGGGTTCCGGGCGCCGTGGGTGCCGGTGCTGCCGGTGCTGTCGATCATCGCGTGCGTGTGGCTGATGCTCAATCTGACCGGGCTGACGTGGATCCGGTTCGTCATCTGGATGCTGATCGGCCTGGTCGTCTACTTCCTCTACGGGCGCCGGCACTCGCTGGTGGGCCGCCGCGCAGGGTAGGCCTCGTTTCGTTTTGGCGAGCGCGCGGGTCTGTGCACTGACACGCCGCAGGAGGTGGCAATCGACGCGCGCTCGCCGGCGGTGAGCGCCGGCGGTGAGCGCCGGCGGTGAGCGCCGGGCGGTGAGCGCCGGCGGCACCGTACGCGCTATCGCTGCCGTGCGAGCGCGCCGTTTTGCACGCGACACGCGGGGCGGAGGCGTGCGGACACGCGCGCTCGCGGAGCAGGGTTAATTTTACAAATGGCGAGTTTTGTCTAGACGGGCGACAAAAGGAGCTCTATAGTCAACCTCAACTGGTGATCGCACTCACAGCGAGGAGGCACTGAGGTGACCACGCAAGAAATGCCCGCGGCCCCGGGAGACGCAAATGTCGAGCAGTGGCGCGACAGGAAGCGCTACCTCTGGTTGATGGGCCTGATCGCGCCGACGGCACTGTTCGTAATGCTGCCGCTGGTGTGGGCGCTCAATCACTGGGGCTGGCACGGCGCCGCGCAGGTGCCGCTGTGGATCGGCCCGATCCTGCTCTACATCCTGCTGCCCGCCCTCGACCTGAAGTTCGGGCCCGACGGGCAGAACCCGCCCGACGAGGTGATGGAGCGGCTGGAGAACGACAGGTACTACCGCTACTGCACCTACATCTACCTCCCGTTCCAGTACGCCAGCGTCATCGTCGGCGCCTACCTGTTCACCGCGCCGGACCTGGGCTGGCTCGGCTTCGACGGCGCGCTGCCGTGGCCGGCCAAGATCGGCGTCGCACTCTCGGTGGGCGTGCTCGGCGGGGTGGGCATCAACACCGCACACGAGATGGGCCACAAGAAGGACTCGCTGGAGCGGTGGCTGAGCAAGATCACGCTGGCGCAGACCTGCTACGGCCACTTCTACATCGAGCACAACCGCGGCCACCACGTCCGCGTCGCCACGCCGGAGGACCCGGCATCCGCGCGCTTCGGCGAGACGTTCTGGGAGTTCTTGCCGCGCAGCGTCTTCGGCAGCCTGCGCTCGGCGTGGGAGCTGGAGGCCAAGCGTCTCGAGCGGGCGGGCAAGAGCAAGTGGCACTGGTCCAACGACGTGCTCAACGCCTGGGCGATGTCGGTGGTGTTCTACGGCGTCCTGATCGCCGTGTTCGGGTTGGGTGTCATCCCGTTCATCGTGATCTCCGCGGTGTTCGGCTTCTCGCTGCTGGAGACGGTGAACTACCTCGAGCACTACGGGCTGCTGCGGCAGAAGACCTCCAGCGGCCGCTATGAGCGGTGCGCTCCGGTGCACAGCTGGAACTCCGACCACATCGTGACGAACCTGTTCCTGTATCACCTTCAGCGCCACAGCGATCACCACGCCAACCCGACGCGGCGCTACCAGACGCTGCGCAGCATGGAAGGTGCGCCCAACCTGCCCAGCGGCTACGCGTCGATGATCGCGCTGACCTACTTCCCGCCGCTGTGGCGCCGGGTGATGGACCACCGCGTGCTGGAGCACTACGACGGCGACGTCACCCGGGTCAACATCCACCCGCGGGTGCGCGACAAGGTGCTGGCCCGCTATGGGGTGAACGCGTGAGCGCCTACCGCTGCCCCGGCTGCGATTACGTCTACGACGAAGCCAAAGGCGCACCGCGGGAAGGCTTTCCCGCCGGCACGCCGTGGGATCGGGTGCCCGACGACTGGTGCTGCCCGGACTGTGCAGTCCGCGAGAAGGTCGACTTCGAAGAGATTGGAGCCAAGCAATGACCGACACCGACTACAAGCTGTTCGTCTGCGTGCAGTGCGGATTCACCTACGACGAGGCGAAAGGCTGGCCTGAGGACGGCATCGCGCCGGGCACCCGCTGGGACGACATCCCCGACGACTGGAGCTGCCCCGACTGCGGTGCGGCTAAGTCGGACTTCGAGATGATCGAGGTCGCGCGGCCGTGACCGCACACTCGCGTCCCGCGAGCGTGCACAGATGCACGCGACACGCGGGGCGGCGACGTGCAGACCCGCGCGCTCGGCGAAACGGGGCGAGGTGACCGCGGCGCGAACCGATAGTGTCGCGCATGTGAGCGGCCCCTCCGAGAAGCGCATCACCTACGCCGAGGCGTCGCGGGTGCTGCTGCGCGACTCGATCCTCGACGGCATGCGGGAACTGCTGCTCACGCGCGACTGGTCGGCCATCACGCTCTCGGACGTCGCCAAGGCCGCCGGCATCAGCCGCCAGACCATCTACAACGAGTTCGGGTCGCGGCAGGGCCTGGCCCAGGGGTACGCGCTGCGACTGGCCGACCGGCTCGTCGACCAGATCCACGCCGCGATCAACGGCAACGTCGGCGACGTCTACGCCGCCTTCCTGCAGGGCTTCCGCGACTTCTTCACCGAGTCGGCCGCCGACCCGCTGGTGATCTCGCTGCTGACCGGCACCTCGAAGCCGGACCTGCTGCAGATCATCACCACCGACAGCGCACCGATCATCACCCGCTGTTCGCAGCGGCTGACCGATACCTTCATGAACAGCTGGGTGCGGTGCAGCGAAGAGGACGCCGGCGTGCTGGCCCGCGCCATCGTCCGGCTCGCGATGAGCTACATCTCCATGCCGCCGGAATCCGACTCCGGTACATCGTCCGCCCGCGGACACGACGTGGCCCGGGACCTGGCCAGATTGATGTCGCCCTTCGCCGAACGCTACGGTGTCATAGATACCCCGTAGCTGGCAGAGCGCCTCCGCTGTGAAAACGCATCAGCGCCTGTCCCGCGAGCCCGCAGGCTACGGGCTTCTGCACGGATTCGACGTAGGCACATCCGTGCGCTCGTAGCGAATGACGAACGAATACAAGGGGCTCTACATGACTGCACCGGAACTGACCGCCGATGTCCGCAACGGCGTCGACTACAAGGTCGCCGACCTGAACCTGGCCGACTTCGGCCGCAAGGAGATCGGCCTCGCCGAGCACGAGATGCCCGGCCTGATGGAGCTGCGGCGCGAGTACGCCGAGGTCCAGCCGCTCAAGGGCGCCCGGGTGTCGGGCTCGCTGCACATGACGGTCCAGACCGCGGTGCTGATCGAGACGCTCACCGCGCTGGGCGCCGAGGTGCGCTGGGCGAGCTGCAACATCTTCTCCACCCAGGATCACGCCGCCGCGGCCGTCGTCGTCGGCCCGCACGGCACGCCGGAGGAGCCCAAGGGCGTCCCCGTCTTCGCCTGGAAGGGCGAGACGCTCGAGGAGTACTGGTGGGCCGCCGAGCAGATGCTGACCTGGCCGGACGAGCCCGCGAACATGATCCTCGACGACGGCGGCGACGCCACCATGATGGTGCTGCGCGGCGCTCAGTACGAGAAGGCCGGCGTGGTGCCGCCCGCCGAGGACGACGACCCGGCCGAGTGGAAGGTCTTCCTCGGGGTGCTGCGCAAGCGCTTCGAGACCGACAAGAACAAGTGGACCGCGATCGCCGAGTCGGTCAAGGGTGTCACCGAGGAGACCACGACGGGCGTGCTGCGGCTCTACCAGTTCGCCGCCGCCGGTGAGCTGGCGTTCCCCGCGATCAACGTCAACGACTCCGTCACCAAGTCCAAGTTCGACAACAAGTACGGCACTCGGCACTCGCTGATCGACGGCATCAACCGCGGCACCGACGTGCTGATCGGCGGCAAGAAGGTGCTGATCTGCGGCTACGGCGACGTCGGCAAGGGTTGCGCGGAGTCGCTGGCCGGGCAGGGCGCCCGCGTGGCGGTCACCGAGATCGACCCGATCAACGCGCTGCAGGCGCTGATGGACGGCTTCGACGTGCGCACCGTCGAGGAGGCGATCGGCGAGTCCGACATCGTCATCACCTCGACCGGCAACAAAGACATCATCACCCTCGAGCACATGAAGGCGATGAAGGACCAGGCGATCCTGGGCAACATCGGCCACTTCGACAACGAGATCGACATGGCCGCCCTCGAGCGTTCGGGCGCCAAGCGGATCAACATCAAGCCGCAGGTCGACCAGTGGATCTTCGACAGCGGCAAGTCGATCATCGTGCTGTCCGAGGGCCGGCTGCTCAACCTGGGCAACGCGACGGGCCACCCGTCGTTCGTGATGAGCAACAGCTTCTCCAACCAGGTGATCGCCCAGATCGAGCTGTGGACCAAGAACGACGAGTACGACAACGAGGTTTACCGGCTGGCCAAGCACCTCGACGAGAAGGTCGCGCGCATCCACGTCGAGGCGCTCGGCGGCACGCTGACCAAGCTCACCAAGGAGCAGGCCGAGTACATCGGCGTCGACGTCGAGGGCCCGTACAAGCCGGAGCACTACCGCTACTGATGTGACGACGATGAATCGGGCGCGCATGACAACCCTGAGGGGTTGTTTGCGCGCCCGATTCGCGTTGGTTGCGCTTCTGCTGGCGCTGACCGCATGTGCGCATCAGCAGCAGGCGCAGACCGACGCCACGACCACCCGGCCGCCGCTGGAGGTCCGGCACGACACCGAGGAGTTGAGCCGGACCTTCCCGGCGCTCGGCACGCCGGTGTCCGCGTCGTGGATCAGGTGGGACAACTCCCGCGCCGACGAGCAGCCGCCGGCGGTCAAGGTCGTCTGGATCGACGCCGTCGTGCAGGTCACCCCGCAGACCATGAATGCGCTTCTCACGCAGCACAATTCGGAAGAATCCGATCAGCATCCCGCCGTGCAGAAGGTGCTCGAGTCGCAGGTGCCGCCGGGCCCCTTCCGGACGGGCGTCGAGCTCAGCATGGCCTTCTCGCAGGGCCGGACGAGCGCGCGGGTGTTCCTGGACCCGCCGCGCAACACCGTGGTGCTGCAGGCCTACACCATGGGGTGACGGCCCGCCACGAAATCACACGAGGCCGAGCTGGCGGTAGATCGTCGAACGCCACAGCGGCGCTTGAGAATTGACGAAGATGCCGCCGAGCGCCCAGTCGTGCATCTGCCCGTCGCCGATGATCACGGTGAAATCGGCGTTCGGGTCCTGGGCCAGCAGCTTGTCGCGGAACATCAGGTCGCCCGGGTAGGGCCGCTCGACCGTCCCGACGTAGATCGTGGTCGGCGGCAGCCCGGTCAGGTCGTCACCGGAGATCGGATTCACCCGCGGATCGTTGGGGTCCAGGTCGCCGCTGGTGTTCGGGCCCTCCGGATGCGACGGGATGATCGGGTCGTCGATGTCGTCGACGATCGGGCCGGTCAGCGTCAGATGCAGCACCGGCGAGATCAGCACCATCCGCGAGGGTTCCGCCTCGGGCAGCGAGCACTGCGCGTCGGACTTGCAGCGCCGCACCAGTTCCTGGGCCACCAGCATCGCGTAGGTGCCGCCCGCCGAGTCGCCGTACAGGCTGACGTTGTCGGCGCCGTGCTGGTCGATCAGCGCCGACACGTAGTCGGCCATCGGGGGGACGAGCGTCTCGATCGTCGCGTCGCCTTTCGGCGGCGCCAGCGGATAGATCGGCACGACCACGGTGGCGCCGGTCCGGCGGGCCATCGCGGCGTAGTCGGCCCAGTTGATGATGTTGGCCTCCGCGACGAACCCGCCGCCGTGCAACGCGAGGACGTACTCGCCCGACGGGGCCTTCTTCGGCGCGAGCTCCCACACCGTCTCGCCGTTGTACTCGGTTTCGGTGACGGACACACCGGGCCTGGCGAACCACGGCGGCGAGGTGCTGACCAGGTTGCCGCCGTCCCCGACGAACGCCCCGGGGTCGGTGCGGCGCAGCGTCTGCAGCGTCGTGAGGACGAACCGGTCCCACAGCGACGAGGGTCCGGTCGTGACGGTCACCGGCCCGGTGGCCGCGCCCTCGCGGACGAGTTTGCGATACTCCGCGGGTCGCAGGGTGTCGGCAGGCTCGCTGGTCGTCGCCGGGGCGACCGCCCGCCGGCGGGTCGGCGTGACCGCGTCGCGGCGTGCCGCCGCGGTCAGCGTCCACAGCTGCGGGGCGACGGCGGGTGCGTCATCGGTGTGCGCGGGCAGGCGGGTCTTGGCGCGCCTCGGCGCGGCCGGCTCCTTCGACTCGGTCTTCTCACGTGACTCGGTCTTCTCACGTGACTCGGCCGCGTGCTTACGAGCCTTGTCGCGCAGTGCTTTCCGGTCGGCGGCCCTGCCCGACGACCTGGCCTTGACCGACGTGCGCGGCGTCCTCTCGGCCCGCGCCGTCGACGACACGGCACTGTGCGTCGACGACCCGGTCGAGTCGTCGGCCGACGCGACCGCGCAACCCCACCCTGTGAATGCCGCCGCGCCGATCCCGGCTGCCACGGCGAAGCCGGCGACCACGCCGACGCTGTTCCCACCCCGCATTCTCGGAGATGATGGTCTGCGGGACGCCGAAAAGCAACCTTTGCTGGCAAACGCGACCCGAGCGCCGGAATCAGACCAGGCCGAGCTGGCGGTACATCGTCGGACGCCACAGCCGTGTCTGCGAATTGAGGAAGATGCCGCCGAGCGCCCAGTCGTGGATGAGCCCGTTGCCGATGATCACGGTGAAGTCGGCGTTGGGGTCCTGGGCCAGCAGCTTGTCGCGGAACATCAGGTCGCCCGGGTAAGGCCGTTCGATCGTCCCGACGTAGATGGCGGTCGGCGGCAGGCCGGTGAGGTCGTCGCCACTGATCGGGTTGACCCGCGGATCGTTGACATCCAGTCCGCCGGTGATGTCCGGGCCCTGACCGGGCTCCGGCTTGGGGATGATCGGGTCGTCGATGTTGTCGACGATCGGGCCGCTCAGCGTCGGGTCCAGAACGGGCGAGATCAGCACCATCCGCGACGGTTCCGCTTCCGACAGCACGCATTGCGCGTCAGATTTGCAGCGCCGCACCAGTTCCTGGGCCACCAGCATCGCGTAGGTGCCGCCCGCGGAATCTCCGTACAGGCTGACGTTGTCGGCGCCGTACTGGTCGATCAGCGCCGACAGGTAGTCGGCCATCGGCGGCACCAGCGTCTGCACCGTCCCGGTGCCGACCGGCGGCGCCAGCGGGTAGATCGGCACCACGACGGTGGCCCCCGTCTGGCGGGCCATGGCGGCGTAGTCGGCCCAGTTGATGATGTTGGCCTCGGCGACGAATCCGCCACCGTGTAGCGCGAGGACGTACTCGCCCGACGGGGTCTTCTTCGGCGCGATGTCCCACACCGTCCAGCCGTTGACTTCGGTTTGGGTGACGCTCACCCCGCGCCGGATGAACTGGGGCGGCGTCGCGCTGCTGAGACCGCCGGTGACTTCGTTGAACACACTGAAGCCGAGATCGCGCAAGGTCCGCAGGGTCGCCACGATGAGACGGTCCCCGAGGGACGGCGGGCCGGTGGTGACGGTCAGGGGCCCGGTCGCGACGCCCTTGCGGACGAGGGTGCGATAGACCGCCGGAGGCACCGTCTCGATGGGCTGACCGGTGGTGACCGTGTCGACCGGTGCGTGGGTCGTCGGCGCCCCGACGCCCGGGTCGAACTCGCGGCGCGCCGCCGCGGCCAGGCTCCACACCTGTGGCGTGACCGCGGGCGCGCCGCTGGTGTCATCAGCGACTTTGCGCGAGCTGAAGCTAGTGCGGGTCGTCTTCCGTTGCGGCGCAGGCACTTCGGACTTCGGGGCCCGGTCCTTGTGGGTCCGCTCCTGTGAGGCGCCACGGTCGCGTGCCTTGACCCCGGAGTTCGCCGAGTCGACGCGATGCACGCCGGAAGGGCGACCGTCGTTCGTACTCGCCGAGCGTGCGGCACCGTGCGCCGACGACCCGCCCGCGTCATCGGCCGACGCGACCGCGCAGCCCCACCCCATGAACACCGCCGTGCCGACACCGGCTGCCACGGCGAATCCGGCGACCACGCCGGCGCTGTTGCCACCACCCATCTTTGGAATATCAGTTCTCGGACAGGCGGAGGGCAACCCTCGCTCGCTCCTCCGTGCTCACCGTTTGGTCACACTCGATTAGGCTCGCCGGGTGCTCATCGTCATCGAGGGCGTCGACGGCGCAGGCAAGCGCACCCTGACCAACGGCCTGCGGGCGGCGTTCGAGTCCGGCGGCCACTCCGTGGCGAACCTCGCGTTCCCGCGCTACGGGGTGTCGGTGCCGGCCGACCTGGCGGCCGAGGCGCTGCACGGCGGACACGGCGACCTCGCGGAGTCGGTCTATGCGATGGCGGTGCTGTTCGCGATGGACCGCGCCGGCGCGCGCGACGAGATCGGCCACCTCGGCTCGGCCTACGACGTCGTGCTGCTCGACCGGTATGTCGCCTCCAACGCCGCCTACAGCGCAGCGCGTCTGCACCAGGGGGCCGACGGCGAGGTCGTGGCCTGGGTCAAAGAGCTCGAGTACGAGCGGCTGCGACTGCCCGCCCCCGACTGGCAGATCCTGCTGGACGTGCCGACCGAGCTGGCGGCTCAGCGCGCGGCGCACCGGGAGGCCGCCGAGGCCGACCGCGCCCGTGACGCCTACGAACGCGACGACGGACTGCAGCGCCGGACCGGCGCGGTGTACGCCGAGCTGGCCGCCGCGAACTGGGGCGGACCGTGGGTGGTGGTGCCGCCCGACGTCGACGCCGCCGAACTGGCGAGCCGGCTGCTGACGGTTCGTTGACAAACCGAGCGTAAATGCGGCGAACCGGCGCAACCCCGGTTACGCTCCAGCCGGGAGCCGCGCAAGGGGCCAGGGAGAGGCTCGCGCGCAGGACGGCACGACGGGGGATCAATGGCCGTACGGACTCGTACGCACACCGAGTTACCGACCATGCTGGACGATTTCGTCCAGCGCATGAGGGTCGCGGGGGAGCGCTTCGATCAGGGCTGGCACGTGGAGGCGCGGGTGCTGGCCGCACAGATCGGCACGCTCGTCCACGAGGGGGGCGGCTCGCAGGCGCTGATGCCGCCGGGGTTGCGGAACCGGCTCGGCTGGGTCGACACCGGCGGCGTGCCCAACCCCAAGACGTCCGCGTCGGCGGCGTGCCTGACCTTGATGAAGGTGCGTTCGGGCGCGTCGAGCCACGGCGAGTACGTGCCCAAGCTCGCCCTCTATCCGCCCGCTCCGATCCGCACCCGCAGCGGCGCGCACATCGACCGCGGCTCACGCATCCCGTTCGACGACTGGTGGACGAACCCGGTGCTCAAGGACGCCGACGGCGCGGAGTTCTCCCGCAAGGAGCTCGTGCTCGCGCTGGCCACCCACGGCGGTGCCGCCCGCGACCCGGAGATGGCGGCCGCGCACGCCGCGCTGTCGCAGAGCACGTCGCTCGGGTGGGTGCTCTCCGGCGAGAACGGGTCGACGACGGCGTTCGAACGCAGCCCGGTGATCGCCAGCGTCCGGCAGGTGGGCTACGAGGTCGTCCAGACGATCATTCAGCAGCGCGACGTCATCGCCGACGCCGCACTCGGGTAGCCCGCGGTTTTCGCCCCACCGCGCCGGGGGAGCTGAAACCAGCATGGCCGCAGCCGATCCCGACGGGCCGACCGATCGCCGGCTCGAAGCCCGCAAGGTCGCCGTGGTGCTGGCCATCGCGATCGCCATGACGTCGGCGTTCGCGGCCGCCTACACCGTCGCCCTGGGCCGGCCCTTTCCGCGCCATCTGCCGATCGGCGTGGTCGGTGAACCGTCGGCGGAGATTCTCGACACCCTGCAGATGCGCGCGCACGAGTTCGACGTCCGGACCTATCCGTCGCGGGACGCGGCCGTCGCCGCCGTCGACGAGCAGGAGGTCACCGCCGTCATCGACGCGACCGCCGCGCCGCCGCAGCTGCTGGTGTCCAGTGCCAGCGACCCGTCGTCCGCCCGCGCGCTGACCCAGCTCGACCAGCGTGCGGCGGGCGGGATCCCGTTGCAGATCGTCGACCTGCACCCGCTGCCCGCCAGCGACCCCGGCGGACTCGCGACGTTCTATCTGGTGATCGCCGCGACGATCCTCGGCTTCGTGTCGATGTTCCAGCTGCGTGCCAACGTCAAGACGCTGACGTTGACCCGATGGCTGGCCTGCGTCGCGGTGCTGACCGTCGTCGGTGGCGCGGCGCTGGCCACCGTCTCGGGGCCGATCCTGCACGCGGTACCGGCGTCGTTCCCGGAACTGTGGCTGCTGGTGTCGCTGCAGATCGGTGTCGCGGCGCTGTTCAACTCGACGATGCTGATCCTGATCCACCGCTGGGCGATCATCCCGACCTGGCTGGTGTTCATCCTGCTGGGCAACACCTCCTCCGGCGGTGCGGTGTCGGCGTCGCTGCTGCCCCAACCGTTCGCGTTCCTCAACCACGCCCTTCCCAGCGGTGCGACCGTCACCGCGATCCACTCCGCGTCGTACTTCCCGGCGAATCAGCGGCTGTTGCCGTTCCTGGTGCTGGCGGTGTGGCTGATCGGCGCCCTGGTGGTGCTGGTGGTCGTCTCCCGCAGGATCGGCCGCTCGCCGGCGAACCGCTGACATCGAACCGGGTGTAACCCGCCCTCGTATCACTCTGCGAAACGCACGACGGAGCGGACGGACAGCAGGTGAATGGGCGGACCGATCTCGTGATGGTCGACGGTGAGCGTGCCCCCGCGCCGCCGCGTGCCCTCAATGTGGTTCCCACCGATCGCTACGCCGACTGGAACGCCGTGTACCAGGACAACGTCGCCTGGGTGTACCGGACGCTGTTCGCCCGGGTCGGCAACCGCGCCGACGCCGAGGACCTCACCGCCGAGGTGTTCATGGCGGCGCTCAAACCGCTGAGGATCACCGCGTCGGCGGCCGAGGTGCGGGCGTACCTGAAGGCCACCGCGCGCACCGTGCTCGCGGCGCACTGGCGACAGACGTTCGGCCGCGAGATCACGACGATCGACAACATCGAAGCCATCGACACCCTCGGTGCGGTGGCCGTCGCCGCACCCGCGGTCAGCACGGCGCCGCAACGGGTGGCCGGGGTGCTCGACGCGCTGCCGGCCAACTACCGGAGGATCTTGGAACTGCGCTTCCTGCAGGGACTTTCGATCAAGGACTCGGCGAAGGCGATGGGCGTCACCGTCGGAAACGCCAAGGTGCTGCAGCACCGCGCCCTACGATTGGCGGCACAGGTCAACGACAAGGATCGGCGATGAACGCGCGGGGTTTGCGGCGCTACCTCGACGACCTGCTCGCGGGCCGTCGCCCCCGGCCGTTCGAGGCCGACGACTTCGAGGCCGAGCAGATCCGCACCGCGATCGACCTGCAGGCCGCCCGCAAGGGCGCCGACGAACCCCGGCCCGAATTCCTGGCCGCTCTGCACAGCACGCTGGCCTCCCAGCTGGGCGAGGGCGGTCCGGCCGGTGACCACCGGCCTCCGGCGGCCACCCGCCGCCAAATCGTGGTCGTGACCTCGGCAGCGGCGGCCGCCGCGGTGGCCGCCGTCGCCGTGGACCGGCTGGCGCTGCGCGGCGAGCACCAGCCGGCGGAGGCCACCGGCGGCGCACAGCTCACACCCACCGACGGCCGCTGGACACCGGTCGGCAACAGCGCCGACATCGCCGAGGACGGCGTCATGCATCCGTTCGACACGGCGTCGGTCATCGGCTTCGTCCGGCGGGTCGACGGCCGGCCCGAGGCGGTGTCCGGGGTGTGCACCCATCAGGGCTGCCGGCTGTGGTTCGACAAGGCCGACACCCGGCTGCGCTGTCCGTGCCACTCGACGTCGTTCTCCCCGGAGGGGCAGGTGCTGACCCATCAACTGCCGATCGCCCCCGCGCCGCTGCCGAAGCTCGACGTGCGGGAGAACAACGGCGTCATCGAGGTGCTCGCCCCCGGGCAGCCGACCGAGCCGGGCTGAGTAACCTCCGCGCCTACCTCTTGGTGTGCGGGCCGCAGAGCCGGCCCGCGACTCACCACCTGGAGGTATCGAATGCTCTGTCGCACAACGTTTTTGATATCTTTGGCCACCGCCGGGACGGCTGCTCTGGTCGCCGGCTGCTCCGCGGGCGCCGACACCGTCGCGGCGCCGTCGGTGACGTTCCCGCCCGGCAGCGCGACTCCCGGGATGGCGGGCATGTCGGGAATGCCGGACATGCCGGACATGCCGGGGATGCCGGCCCACCCGCCGTCGGCACCCGCAGCGCCGCCCAGCGGACCCGACGCGGTGGACATCACGAACTTCGCGTTCACGCCCGCGACGCTCACGGTGCCCGTCGGCGCCACCGTCACCTGGACCAACCGCGACGAGGAGCCGCACACCGTGGCCGCCGGCGACGGGACGTTCCACTCACCCGGCATGGGCACCAACGCCACCTACACCTTCACGTTCACCCGCGCCGGATCGTTCGGCTACGTCTGCTCCATCCACCCGTTCATGCACGGGACCGTGGTGGTGACCGGATGACCGGCGATCCGCATGCCATGACGCGGCGCCAGCTGATGCGGCATTCGGCGTGGTTCGGCGCGGCCGTCGTGCTGACCGTCGCCGGCGGCGAGGTGATCTCGCACGTGGCGGGTTCGGCGACCGCGGCCGGCGTCGCGCAGTCCGGCCGGCCGGCACTGCGGTTCGCTCAGATCAGCGACAGCCACCTCGGCTTCACCGGCGCCGCCAACACCGACGTCACCGCGACGTTCACCCAGGCCATCGACCAGCTCAACGGGCTGGGCTACCCGCCGGACTTCGTCATCCACACCGGCGACCTGACGCACCTGGCGACGCCGGCGCAGTTCGATCAGGTCAAGCAGTTGATGACCGGCATCAACACCCCGCAGGTGTTCACGGTTCCGGGGGAGCACGACTCGATCGACGACGGCGGACAGAAGTACCTGCGCGCGTTCGGCGCCGGCAGCCGCGGCGACGGCTGGTACAGCTTCGACATCGCCGGCGTGCACGTCATCGGGCTGGTCAACACGCTCAACCTGACCAAGCTCGGGCATCTCGGAGCCGACCAGCTCGACTTCGTCCGCAAGGACGTCGCGTCGCTGTCGAGCGACACCCCGATCGTCGTGTTCAGCCACATCCCGCTGTTCGCGATGTACCCGAACTGGGGCTGGGGCACCGACGACGCCGTCGCGGCGCTGAGCTACCTGCGCCGGTTCTCGTCGGTGACGTGTCTGAACGGGCATGTGCACCAGCTGTTCTCGAAGACCGAGGGCAACATCGCCTTCCACAGCGCGACCACCACCGCGTACCCGCTGCCGCACCCCGGCGACGGCCCGGCGCCGAAGCCGGTGACGCTGCCGGCCGGGAGACTGCACGACGCGCTGGGGGTGCGCTCGGTCAGCTACACCCGCGGCGACAACGTGCTCGCGCTGAAGGAGCGGTCGCTGTGAGGGCGGGCCTGCGGGCGGGGATCAGCCTCACTCTGGCGGTCAGCGGACTCGTCCACGCGGAGCTGTACGTGCACGGGTACCGGTTCGTCCCGACGGTCGGGCCCGCGTTCCTCGCGCAGGCCAGTGTCTTCATCGCACTCGCGATCCTGATCGCGCTGGGCGGGCCGCGCTGGCTGCAGCTGCTCGCCGCGGTCGGTGCGGGCGCGTCGCTGGCGGCGTTCGCGCTGTCGCGGACCGTGGGGTTCACCGGCTTCGTCGAACACGGCTGGCAGCCGGCTCCGCAGACCGTGGTCGCCGTCGTCGCCGAGGTGCTGACGGTCGCGCTGTGCGGCGTCTCGCTGCTGCCGGTGCGACGCGGCGCGCCGACCGGGCTCGCAGAACAGGCACCTGCCGGTCAACACGAAAAACGCCCCGTGTGATATCCGCGGTTTCTCACCATCTGGTGACACCATGGACACCATGAGGCAAAGGATCCTGGTCGTCGACGACGACCCTTCGCTCGCCGAGATGCTCACGATCGTGCTGCGCGGCGAGGGCTTCGACACCGCGGTCATCGGCGACGGTACCCAGGCGCTGACCGCCGTGCGGGAGCTGCGGCCCGATCTGGTGCTGCTGGACCTGATGCTGCCCGGCATGAACGGCATCGACGTCTGCCGGGTGCTGCGCGCGGACTCCGGTGTGCCCATCGTGATGCTGACGGCCAAGACGGACACCGTCGACGTCGTGCTCGGCCTGGAGTCCGGCGCCGACGACTATGTGATGAAGCCGTTCAAGCCCAAGGAGCTGGTGGCCCGTGTGCGCGCCCGGCTGCGGCGCAACGAGGACGAGCCCGCCGAGATGCTGTCGATCGGCGACGTCGACATCGACGTGCCGGCCCATAAGGTCACCCGGCAGGGCGAGCAGATCTCCCTGACGCCGCTGGAGTTCGACCTGCTGGTGGCGCTGGCACGCAAACCGCGCCAGGTGTTTACTCGTGATGTGCTGCTCGAACAGGTGTGGGGATACCGCCACCCCGCCGACACCCGTTTGGTGAACGTGCACGTCCAGCGGCTGCGGGCCAAGGTCGAGAAGGATCCGGAGAACCCGCAGGTGGTGCTCACCGTTCGAGGAGTGGGATACAAGGCCGGACCTCCGTGATCGCACGGCTCGCCGTGGTCGTGATCGCACGGCTCGCCGTCGCAGTGATCGGACGGCTCGCCGTCGCAGGGCCCCGTCAGTGATCTTCGGCTCGAGGCGGCGCATCCACCGGCGGTCGGCACCACTCATCCGCGGGCTGGGCGCGCTGGGTCGGGCGATCAGCTTGGCGTGGCGACGGTCTCTGCAGCTGCGCGTCGTGACCTTGACGCTCGGTCTGTCGCTCGGCGTCATCCTGGTTCTCGGCTTCGTGCTCACCAGCCAGATCACCGACCGCATCCTGGAAGTCAAGGTCGGCGCCGCCACCGAGGAGATCGAGCGCGCGCGCACCACCGTCAGCGGCATCGTCGGCGGTGAGGAGACCCGTTCGCTGGACAGCTCGCTGCAGCTGGCCCGCAACACGCTGATCGACCGCAAGGCCGACGCGGGCGCAGGGCTCGCCGGCACCTTCGACGCGGTGCTCATCGTCCCCGGCGACGGGCCGCGCGCGGCCACCGCCGCCGGACCGGTCGACCAGATCCCCGCCACCCTGCGCGACTTCGTCAAGGCCGGACAGGTCAGCTACCAGTACGCGACGGTGCACACCGACGGGTTCTCCGGGCCGGCGCTGATCATCGGCAGCCCGACGTCCTCGCCGGTGACCAATCTCGAGCTGTACCTGATCTTCCCGCTCAACAGCGAGCAGTCCACGATCGCGCTCGTGCGCGGCACGATGGCCACCGGCGGCGTAGTGCTGCTGGGCCTGCTCGCCGCGATCGCCCTGCTCGTCGCGCGCCAGATCGTGCTGCCGGTGCGCTCGGCGTCGCGGATCGCCGAACGCTTCGCCGAAGGTCACCTGACCGAGCGCATGCCCGTGCGCGGTGAGGACGACATGGCGCGGCTGGCGGTGTCGTTCAACGACATGGCCGAGAGCCTGCACCGCCAGATCACCCAGCTCGAGGAGTTCGGAAACCTGCAGCGGCGCTTCACCTCCGACGTCAGCCACGAACTGCGCACCCCGCTGACGACCGTGCGGATGGCCGCCGACCTGATCCACGACCACGCCGAGGAGCTGGACCCGGCGCTGCGGCGCTCCACCGAGCTGATGGTCAACGAGCTCGACCGCTTCGAGTCGCTGCTCAACGACCTGCTGGAGATCTCACGCCACGACGCCGGCGTCGCCGAGCTCGCCGTCGAGGCCGTCGACCTGCGCTCGATCGTGCAGAGCGCCCTCGACAACGTCGGCCACCTCGCCGAGGACGCCAAGGTCGAACTGATCATCGACCTGCCGGCCGACGAGATCATCGCGGAGATCGACCCGCGCCGCGTCGAACGGATCCTGCGCAACCTGATCGCCAATGCGATCGACCACGCCGAACACAAGCCCGTGCGCATCCGGATGGCCGCCGACGCCGACACCGTCGCGGTCACCGTCCGCGACTACGGCGTCGGTCTGCGCCCGGGCGAGGAGAAGCTGGTGTTCAGCCGATTCTGGCGGGCGGACCCGTCGCGGGTGCGCCGTTCCGGCGGCACCGGCCTGGGCCTGGCGATCAGCATCGAGGATGCCCGGCTGCATCAGGGCCGGCTCGAGGCGTGGGGCGAGCCGGGTAAGGGTGCCTGCTTCCGGCTCACGCTGCCGCTAGTGCGCGGGCACAAGGTGACCAGCAGCCCGCTGCCGGTCAAACCGATCGGCGAACCGGCGGGGGTTCCGCCTCGTCGCCGCGAGCCGGCGGGAGAAAGCGTGTGAGGCGCCTTCTGGCGGCCGTCTGCGCGCTCGCGCTCGTGCTGTCCGGATGCGCCGGAGTCCCGACTTCCTCCTCACCCCAAGCGATCGGCACCGTCGACCGGCCCGCGCCCCCGAGCCTGCCCAAGCCCACCCCCGGCATGGACCCCGACGTGCTGTTGCGCGAATTCCTCAAGGCCACAGCTGATCCCGCGAACCGCCACCTCGCCGCCCGGCAGTTCCTCACCGATTCGGCCTCCAGCGGCTGGGACGACGCCGGCAGCGCGCTGCTGATCGACAACGTCGTCTTCGTCGAAACCCGTTCGCCCGATCGGGTTTCGGTGTCGATGCGGGCCGACATCCTCGGCTCGCTGTCGGACATGGGCGTGTTCGAGACCGGCGCGGGCGCGCTGCCCGATCCGGGCCCGATCGAGTTGGTCAAGACGCCGGGCGGCTGGCGCATCGACCGGCTGCCCAACGGAGTGTTCCTGGACTGGCAGCAGTTCCAGGACACCTACAAGCGCAACACCCTGTACTTCGCCGACCCCACCGGCAAGACGGTGGTGCCCGACCCGCGCTACGTCGCGGTGTCCGAGCCCGACCAGCTGCCCACCGAGCTGATCAGCAAGCTCATCGCAGGACCGCGACCGGAGATGGCCAAGACCGTGCGCAACCTGTTAGGGCCGCCGCTGCGGCTGCGCGGTCCGGTCACCCGTGCCGACGGCGGCAAGACCGGCATCGGACGCGGCTACGGTGGGGCGCGCATCGATCTGGAGAATCTCTCGACGACGGATCCGCACAGCAGGCAACTGCTTGCCGCGCAAATCATCTGGACGCTGTCGCGGGCCGGGGTGGACGGGCCGTACGTGATCAACGCCGACGGCGCCGCACTCGACGACCGCTTCGCCAACGGCTGGAAAACCGGGGACGTCGCCGCAACCGATCCCGGTGCGCTCGACGGCGCCGTGGCGGGCCTGCACGCACTCGTCGGCGGATCGCTGGTGGCTCTCGACGGGGATCGCGCGCCGCGGGTGGCCGGCTCGTTCGGGCAGACCCCCGGACAGACCGCGGCCTCGCTGTCGCGGACGGGCCAGGAGGCGGCCTCGATCGTCACGCTGCGCCCCGGCGCACCCGACATGGCGTCGTCGCTGTGGATCGGGCCCTTGGGCGGCAACGCAACTCAAGGGATGGATGGCCGCAGCCTGACCCGCCCGTCGTGGGCGCTCGACGATGCGGTCTGGGTCGTCGTCGACGGCCTCAACGTCGTGCGCGTCATCCAGGACGCCTCCGGTCAGCCCGCCCGCATCCCCGTCGACTCGACCGCGGTGTCGACGCGGTTCCCCGGCCCGATCACCGAACTGCAGCTCTCGCGCGACGGCACCCGTGCAGCGATGGTGATCAGCGGCCACGTCATCCTCGCCGGCGTCGAGCAGACCGCCGGCGGCAGCTACGCGCTGACCTATCCGCGGCGGCTCGGCTACGGGCTGCGCGAGACCGTGGTGTCGCTGTCGTGGCGCACCGGCGACGACATCGTCGTCACCCGGACCGACCCGCAGCACCCCGTGTCCTACGTCAACCTCGACGGGGTGAACTCCGACGCGCCGAGCCGCAACCTGGCGATGCCCGTCACCACCGTGGCCGCCAATCCGTCGTCGGTCTATGTCGCCGACGCGCGCGGCGTGCTCCAGCTTTCCGGGTCGGCCGCCGAGGGCGAGCCGGGATGGACAGAGGTCCGGCCGCTGATGGGGGCAGGTGTGCTCCCGGTGCTGCCGGGCTGAGAAGCCGTTCTGCGAGAAAGGGTTGCGAGTGGACGTCAACGAGCTGCGGGAGATCCAGGTACCGAGGAAGACCGTCATCGCCGGGGCGGGGGTCGGGCTGGCCGCCGCGGCGCTGGCCGCGTGTTCGACGGGCGAGCCCGCCGGCTCCGGCGCATCGAGCAGCTCGTCGAGCCAGGCGCCGGCCGCCGGTGAAGCGCTCGCCAAGACCGCCGACGTGCCCGTCGGGTCCGGGGTGATCGTCGGCAAGACCGTGGTCACGCAACCGGTCGCCGGCCAGTACAAGGGCTTCTCGGCGGTGTGCCCGCATGCGGGGTGTTTGGTCAACAAGATCGCCGACGGGACGATCGACTGCCCGTGCCACGGCAGCAAGTTCAACCTCGAGGGCGCGGCCGTCCACGGGCCGGCCAAGAAGCCGCTGGAGCCGGTGGCCGTGCGGGTCGAAGGCGGCTCGATCGTCAAAGGCTGAGCCGGGCCCGCGCCTGGTGTGCGTACAGGGCGGTTGATCGGGCTTCCAGCCGCCCTGTACGCACGCTCGACGAATGCGGGGTGAGCTGTCGGTGGCGGTCGGCACACTCGCCGCATGGGGACACCATTCGTCGGCAGTGCAGCGCTTCGCGCGGGCAAGCTGACGCGGCACACACTGCGCACGAAGTTCGTCGCGGTGTTCCCCGACGTCTATGTGCCTATCAGCAGCGATCTGACAGCGGTCACCAAAGCCCAAGCCGCGTTTCTGTGGACCGGTGGGGAAGGAACCGTCGCCGGCAGGTCGGCGGCAGCACTTCACGGCGCCAAATGGGTGGATGCTCGCCGTCCCGCGGAAGTGTTGTGGGGCAACAGGAGAGCTCCGCAGGGTCTCCGCGTGTGGTCCGATCGCTTAGCCGACGACGAGGTCCGGACGATTCGCGGCATTCGGGTGACGACGCCCGAGCGCACGGCCCTAGACATCGCGTGCCGCTACCCGCAAGCTCGGGCGGTCGCCGCCATCGACGCCCTCGCGCGGGCCACGCGGATGAAGATCGCCGACGTCGAGCTCCTCGCCGATCGGCACAAGGGCCGACGCGGCATCCGGACCGCGCGGCAGACACTCAACCTCGTCGACGCGGGTGCGGAGTCTCCGCAGGAGACCTATCTGCGACTGATGGTGATCGACCACGAGTTCCCGCCACCGCAGACACAGATCCCGGTGTATGACGAATACGGCGGTCTGGTCGCCGAGCTCGACATGGGCTGGGAAGACATGTCGATCGCGCTCGACTATGAAGGCGATCACCACCGCACGACCAGGGCGGCGTTCAACAAGGGCATCCGACGCCACGATGCGGTGACCGAACTCGGCTGGACCGACATCCGCGTGACGGCAGCCGACACCGAAGGCGGAATCATCGCCCGGCTCACGACCGCATGGCGGCAGCGGCTGTGCGCTCTGGGCGAGGATCCGGACGCTGGGCCGCCCTGGACGCACGTTCGGCGTAACGAGCGAAGAGGATGAGCGTGCTCGATCTCGTCCTTCCGCTGCAGTGCGGCGGCTGCGGCATTCCCGCGACCGCGTGGTGCGAGGCGTGCGCGCGGGAGCTGGCCGTCGCGCCCGACGAGCCGCACCTCATCACCCCGCGGCTGGACCCCGGCGTGCCCGTGCTGTCGCTCGGGCGGTACGCGGGAGCGCGGCGCACGGCGATCGTCGCGGTGAAGGAACACGGCCGCACCGATCTGGTCCGCCCCTTGGCCGCCGCCCTGCACACCGGTCTCGAGCACCTGTTGACCTGGGGAGTCCTCGACGCACCGGTCATGCTGGTGCCCGCGCCGACGCGCCGCGCGGCGGCCCGGCGCCGCGGCGGCGACCCCGTCACCCGGGTGGCCCGCGCCGCCGTCGCCGGGCTGCCCGGCGTGGCCGTCGCGCCCGTGCTGCGCATGAAGCCGTTCACCCGCGACTCCGTCGGCCTGTCCAGCGCCGACCGTCAGCGAAACATCGCCGGGCGCATCCGGGCCACCGGTGCGGTCGGCGGACCCGTCGTGGTCGTCGACGACGTCGTCACCACCGGCGCCACCGCCGGGGAATCGGTCCGCCTCCTGCAAACCCGGGGCGCGGAGGTCGCCGCCGTGCTGGCGATCGCGCACGCCTGACCGTTACCCCCAGATCAATCGGTTGTGAAGAACTGAAAACAGGTGCGGTGAATCAGTGGCACGAGAGGGTGAACACGGACTACCTTCGAGACCAACCATCCGTGAACATCTCACGGCGGCGCTCAGCCCACGAGTCGCCGGTATCGCGCCAGCGGTAGGAGGTGAGTAGTCGACACCTTGCACCGGCGAGCGGCGCGACCAGGTATGCCCCGTCGGCGCGATTTCTTATCGACCAGGCACGCATCCGCGTGCAATCGCGAAGAGAATCGAGTTGCCAAGTATGTCAAATCATTCCGTGAAGACTGACAGCACGATGGTGATGGAAGACGAGGCCGCCACCGAAACCAGCCCGAGTGCGGAGGTGGTCGTCAAGGGTCGCAACGTCGAAGTTCCCGATCATTTTCGAATCTATGTCGCTGAAAAGCTGTCCCGCCTGGAACGATTCGACCGCTCCATCTACCTCTTCGACGTCGAGCTCGACCACGAGAAGAACCGTCGGCAGCGCAAGAACTGCCAGCACGTCGAGATCACCGCGCGCGGCCGGGGACCCGTCGTCCGCGGCGAAGCGTGCGCCGACAGCTTCTACGCCGCCTTCGAGTCCGCCGCGAGCAAACTCGAAGCGCGCCTCCGAAAGAGCAAGGACCGCCGCAAGATCCACTACGGGGACAAGACCCCGGTGTCGCTGGCCGAGGCGTGCGCGCCTGAGCGTCTGGAAGCCGTATTCGCCGCGCCGTCGGGCGGCGAGGTGTCCGCCGACGGCCAGTCGGCCGACACGCTCGACCACGAACCCGGCCGCATCGTCCGCGTCAAGGAACACCCCGCCAACCCGATGACCGTCGACGACGCGCTCTACGAGATGGAGCTCGTTGGCCACGACTTCTTCCTGTTCCACGACAAGGAGACCGACAAGCCGTGCGTGGTGTATCGCCGCCACGCCTACGACTACGGCCTGATTCGGCTCGCCTGAGCCGTCCGATCCGGCGCGTACCAGCACCCAGCGGGTCGTCGGGCGCGCCGGATCCACATCCTCTCCGCGGCGCGCCTGATGCCCTCGACCAGGGATTTCGCTGCGTCACCTACGATGGTGTCCGTCTGTAGCGTGACGAAGTCCATCAAACGCAAAAGAGGAACAAAAGCGTGCTCTCGAAGTTGCTCCGTCTCGGCGAAGGCCGCATGGTCAAGCGCCTCAAGGGGGTGGCTGACTACGTCAACACCCTGTCCGACGACATGGAGAAGCTGTCCGACGCGGAACTGCGCGCCAAGACCGACGAGTTCCGGGAGCGTCTGAACAGCGGCAAAGAGGACCTCGACGACCTGATGCCCGAGGCGTTCGCGGTCGCCCGCGAGGCGGCCTGGCGGGTGCTCAACCAGAAGCACTTCGACGTCCAGGTGATGGGCGGTGCGGCGCTGCACTTCGGCAACGTCGCCGAGATGAAGACCGGTGAGGGCAAGACGCTCACCTGTGTGCTGCCGGCCTACCTCAACGCGCTGGCCGGCAAGGGCGTGCACGTCGTCACCGTCAACGACTACCTGGCCAAACGCGACGCGGAGTGGATGGGCCGCGTGCACCGGTTCCTGGGCCTCGACGTCGGCGTGATCCTGTCGCAGTTGACACCCGACGAGCGCCGTGTCGCGTACAACGCCGACATCACCTACGGCACCAACAACGAGTTCGGCTTCGACTACCTGCGCGACAACATGGCGATGCGGCTCGAGGACTGCGTGCAGCGAGGTCACAGCTTCGCCGTCGTCGACGAGGTCGACTCCATCCTCATCGACGAGGCCCGCACCCCGCTGATCATCTCCGGGCCCGCCGACGGCGGCTCCAACTGGTACACCGAGTTCGCCCGCCTGGCGCCGCTGATGGAGAAGGACGTCCACTACGAGGTCGACATCAAGAAGCGCGTCGTCGGCGTGCACGAGGTCGGCGTCGAGTTCGTCGAGGACCAGCTGGGTATCGACAACCTCTACGAGGCCGCCAATTCGCCGCTGATCAGCTACCTGAACAACGCGCTGAAGGCCAAGGAGCTCTTCGAGCGCGACAAGCACTACATCGTCCGCAACGGCGAGGTGCTCATCGTCGACGACTTCACCGGCCGCGTGCTCGTCGGCCGCCGCTACAACGAGGGTCTGCACCAGGCCATCGAGGCCAAGGAGCACGTCGAGATCAAGGCGGAGAACCAGACGGTCGCCACGATCACGTTGCAGAACTACTTCCGGCTCTACGACAAGCTCGCCGGCATGACCGGTACGGCCGAGACCGAGGCCGCCGAGCTGCACGAGATCTACAAGCTCGGCGTGGTGCCGATCCCCACGAACAAGCCGATGGTCCGCGCGGATCAATCCGATCTGATCTACAAGACCGAAGAGGCCAAGTTCATCGCGGTCGTCGACGACGTCACCGAGCGCTATGAGAAGGGCCAGCCGGTCCTGATCGGCACCACGAGCGTGGAGCGCTCGGAGTTCCTGTCGCGCCAGTTCCAGAAGCGCCGCATCCCGCACAACGTGCTCAACGCGAAGTACCACGAGCAGGAGGCCGGGATCATCGCCGAGGCCGGTCGGCTCGGCGCGGTCACCGTCGCGACCAACATGGCCGGCCGCGGTACCGACATCGTGCTCGGCGGCAACGTGGACTACCTGCTGGACCGGCGGCTGCGGCAACGCGGGCTCGATCCCATCGAGACGCCCGACGAGTACGAGGCCGCCTGGCACGAGGAGCTGCCCGCGGTCAAGGCTCAGGTCGCGGCAGAGGCCGAGGACGTGATCGCCGCCGGCGGCCTCTACGTGCTGGGCACCGAACGTCACGAGTCCCGCCGCATCGACAACCAGCTGCGTGGCCGTTCCGGCCGTCAGGGCGACCCGGGCGAGTCCCGCTTCTACCTGTCGCTGGCCGACGAGCTGATGCGCCGCTTCAACGGCGCGACGCTGGAGACGCTGCTGACCCGGCTGAACCTGCCCGACGACGTGCCGATCGAGGCCAAGATGGTGTCCCGCGCCATCAAGAGCGCGCAGACGCAGGTCGAACAGCAGAACTTCGACATCCGCAAGGAAGTGCTCAAGTACGACGAGGTGATGAACCAGCAGCGCAAGGTCATCTACGCCGAGCGCCGCCGCATCCTGGAGGGGGAGAACCTCGCCGAGCAGTCCCACCAGATGCTCACCGATGTGATCACCGCCTACGTCGACGGCGCCACCGCCGAGGGGTACTCCGAGGACTGGGACCTCGAGAAGCTGTGGGAGGGGCTCAAGCAGCTCTATCCCGTCGGCATCGACCACCACGACCTGCTCGACTCCGACGCGGTCGGCGAGCCCGGGGAGCTGACCCGCAAGGAGCTGCTCGACGCGCTGATCGCCGACGCCGAACGGGCCTACGCCGAACGTGAGAAGGAGCTCGAGGAGCTGGCCGGCGAGGGCGCGATGCGCCAGCTGGAACGCAACGTGCTGCTCAACGTGCTCGACCGCAAGTGGCGCGAGCACCTCTACGAGATGGACTATCTGCGGGAGGGCGTGGGGCTGCGCGGCCTGGCTCAGCTGCGGCCGGAAGTCGAGTACGCGCGCGAGGGCTACGACATGTTCGTCGGCATGCTCGACGCCATGAAGGAGGAGTCGGTCGGCTTCCTGTTCAACGTCCAGGTCGAGGCCACACCGCCGCCGGCCGTCGCGGCCCAGCCGGAACCATCGGGCCTCGCGGAGTTCGCCGCCGCGGCGGCCGCGGCCCAGCAGCGGGATGGCGGCGTCGCGACCAAGGAGCGCCCCGCCCCGGCGTTGCACGCCAAGGGAATCGACGACCAAGAGCAGGCGCTGACCTACTCCGGGCCGTCGGAGGGCGGCGGCGTGGAGGTCACCCGCGGCGGCGGTAAGCCGTCCGGTGGCGGCACCAAGCCGTCCGGTGGCGGCAGCCGCCGCGAGCGCCGTGAGGCCGCACGCCAGCAGCAGCGCACCGGCCGACACGCCAAGCGTCGCTAGCGGTTCCCGTCAGCCGATCTGCAGCGCCACGATGCGCCAGCCGTCCCGGTACTGCTCGATGCGCGCCGCCACGGCGTGCACCCGGCCGGCCCGGCTGAACGACGCGAACACCTCCGCGGCGGTGACCTCGCCGTCGCCGGTGTCCACCGAGCGCACCCGGACCCGGCGCAGGTGCGCGCTGGCCGTGCGCGTGGCGCCCACCCGCGCAATCACGCGGTCGATCAGCACCGGCGTCATCAACGGGCGCAGCTGGGCCACCGGCCTGCGCCGGTCGATCACCTCGATGACCTGACGCAGCGCCCGCTCGGCGAACACCACAGCCGACCGAGGAGCCGGCTGCTCGGTGAGCCGGGGCTCCCGCAGCCGGCGCGGGGACGGACGGTGCAGCGCGGCGGCCGACGGCGCCGGACACGGCGGCTCCGGTCGCGGCTCGTAGTCGATGACCGGCGACGTCGACCACTGCCCGGTCGGCTGCGTCGGCTGCTGATCGAGGACGGGGGGTGCGGTCATGAGGCTCTCCAGCGGTCGGCACGGCAGACGGCGCGGTGCGCCCCGTCTGAGGCGAAGGCATCTGCTGGAGAGTGGCAGACCTCCCCATGATCGCACGGCTGTCGGACGCCGGAGAGCACCCGTTTCGCGCCGTCGCGGAAACTGCCGATACCGTGGCACCGTCTGACTTTTCGTTCTCGGTTCGCGAGGGAGGCGGCGCCCCGGTGGTGACCAGGTTGTCGGCGTCCGATGCGTCGTTCTTCCGGCTCGAGGACTCGGCGACGCCGATGTACGTCAGCTCGCTGCAGATCCTGCGTAAACCCCGTAACGGCTTGAGCTACGAAAGCCTCCTGGCCACGATCGAACGGCGGCTGCCGCTGATCCCGCGGTACCGGCAGAAGGTGCGCGAGGTGCCGTTCGGGCTGGCCAGGCCGGTCTGGGTGGACGACCGCGACTTCGACATCACCTACCACGTCCGCCGCTCGGCGCTGCCGTCGCCGGGCAGCGACGCCCAACTGCACGAACTCGTCGCGCGGCTGGGTTCCCGGCCGCTGGACAAGACCCGGCCACTGTGGGAGCTGTACCTGGTCGAGGGGCTGGCCAAGAACCGGCTCGCGATCTACACGAAGTCGCATCAGGCGCTGGTCAACGGCATGTCCGCGCTGGCCATCGGCCACGTCATCGCCGACCGCACCCAGAAGCCGCCGGAGTTCGGCGAGGACATCTGGATTCCGTCGCGCGAACCCGACGACCGCCGGTTGCTGATCGGCGCGCTCGGCGAGTGGATCGCCCGGCCCACCGCCCAGGCCGCCGCCGTGCGGTCCGCGGTCACCGACGCCCTCACCAACACCGGGCAGCTCATCGATCTGGGCCGCCGCGTCGCCGACATGGCACGCACCGCGGCGCGCGGTACCGCGCCGAACAGCCCGCTGAACACCACGGTGTCACGCAACCGGCGGTTCACGGTGGCCTCGGCCAGTCTCGACGAATTCCGCACGGTGCGCGCCCGCTACGACTGCGACGTCAACGACGTGGTCCTCGCCGTGATCGCCGGCGCGCTGCGCAACTGGCTGCTCTCGCGGGGCGAACCGGTGGCCACCACGACGACCGTGCGGGCCATGGCCCCGATGTCGGTCTACTCCGATGTCGAACACGACTCGACCAGTCCCGGCCAGGCCGTCAGCGAGGTCATGCCGTTCCTGGTGGACCTGCCGGTCGGCGAGGGCAATGCGGTGGTGCGCCTGTCGCAGATCTCGCACGCCATCGAGACCCACCCGACCGCGCCCAGCCTGGTCGACGCCCGCTCGATCGTCACGCTCTCCGGTTTCGCCCCGCCGACCCTGCACGCGATGGGCATCCGCGTCGCGACCAGCTTCTCGGCCCGGCAGTTCAACCTGCTGATCACCAACGCGCCGGGGGCGCAGAGCCAGATGTACGTCGCCGGCACCAAATTGTTGGAGAGCTACGCCGTGCCGCCGTTGCTGCACAACCAGGTGCTCGCGATCGGCGTCACCTCCTACAACGGCATGCTCTACTTCGGCATCAACGCCGACCGCGACGCGATGAGCGACGTCGACCTGCTGCCCGGCCTGCTGCGCGAGTCGCTCGACGAATTGCTCGATGCCGCCAGGTGATCGGCCTGTGAGATTACTGGGATTTGACGCAAGCCCGCCGATCAGAGTCGAATGACTCGAATGTCCACCTCTGAAGAGGAGCTCACCGCCGGCATCGCGGGCAGCTCCGTCCACTCCGAGACCACCGACGGCCCCATCCCGCATCCGGTCCTGGACATCCCGGTCGAGGAGCACAAGATCACCGCCTCCCGGGGCGTCGACTGGGTGGTGTTCGGCGTGACCGCCGTGATCGCCGTCGGGTTCCTGATCTGGGGATTCGTCAGCACCGGGAGTCTGGCCAGCGCCTCGAGCAACGCCCTGACCTGGGTGATGAACAACACCGGGTGGCTGTTCGTGCTCACCGGCACCGGGTTCGTCCTCTTCGTCCTCTGGCTGGCCCTGGGCCGGTACGGCACCATCCCGCTGGGCCGCGACGACGAGGAACCCGAGTTCAACGGCGTGTCGTGGGTCGCGATGATGTTCAGCGCCGGCATGGGCATCGGCCTGATGTTCTTCGGCGTGGCCGAACCGCTGTCGCACTTCTCGACGCCGCCGCCGGGCACCGGGCCCGAGGGCAACCCCGAGGCCGTGCAGAACGCGATGGCCACGACGCTGTTCCACTGGACGCTGCACCCGTGGGCGATCTACGCCGTCGTCGGTCTGTCCATCGCCTACGGCGTCTACCGCAAGGGCCGGCTGCAGCTGATCAGCGCGGCGTTCGAGCCGCTGATCGGGTCCCGGGCCAACGGGCCGTGGGGCAAGGTCATCGACATGCTGGCGATCTTCGCCACACTGTTCGGCTCGGCTGCCTCGCTGGGTCTGGGCGCGCTGCAGATCCGCAGCGGACTGCACCTCGTCGCCGGCATGAGCGAGACCGGCAACGCGATCCTCGTCGTCATCATCACGATCCTGACGGTGGCCTTCGTACTGTCGGCGGTCTCCGGTGTCGCCCGCGGCATCCAGTGGCTGTCCAACATCAACATGGTGCTGGCGGTGGTGCTGGCACTGTTCGTCTTCGTGGTCGGCCCCACAGTGTTCATCCTCAACCTGCTGCCGACCGCGTTGGGCAGCTACGCCGCCGACCTGCCGTCGATGTCGGCGCGCACCGGCGCCGAGGGCGCGGACGTCAACGCGTGGCTGCAGTCGTGGACGATCTTCTACTGGGCCTGGTGGGTGTCGTGGACGCCGTTCGTCGGCATGTTCATCGCGCGGATCTCGCGCGGCCGCACCATCCGCCAGTTCGTGGCCGGCGTGCTGCTGGTGCCCAGCCTGGTGTCGCTGATCTGGTTCGCGATCTTCGGCGGCGCGGCCATCAACGTCCAGCAGGGCGGGACCGACCTCGCCGGTGAGGGCACCGTCGAGCAGCAGCTGTTCACGTTGCTCGACCAGTATCCGATCGCCACGATCGCCAGCGTGATCGTGATGGTGCTGGTCGCGATCTTCTTCGTCTCCGGCGCCGACGCCGCCTCGATCGTGATGGGGTCGCTGTCGCAGAAGGGGACGATCAAACCCAGCCGCGGCACCGTGATCTTCTGGGGCGTGGCCACCGGCGCGGTGGCGGCGGTGATGCTGCTCGTCGGCGGTGAGGACGCGCTGAACGGGCTGCAGACCATCACGATCATCGCGGCCCTGCCGTTCCTGCTCGTCATGATCGGCATGGCGGTGGCCCTGGTGAAGGATCTGCGGCACGACCCGAAGATCGTGCGGCGCGAGTACGCCGCCGAGGCGGTCAACAGCGCGGTGATCGCTGGGGTGACCGCGCACGGCGACGACTTCATCATCTCGGTGGAGAAAGACCCCAACTGCGACGACGAGTCGACGACGGCACGCTGAGGGCAGCGCCCGCTACCCTCGGCTGGTGCGCGTCTTCGTCCCCGCAACCCTGGCCATGCTGCAGCGGCTGGTCGCCGAGGGATCGCTGCAGCCGGTCGGTGGGACCGCGTTCGCGGTGACGCCGACGCTGCGCGAGGCCTACTCTGACGGTGACGAGGACGAACTCGCCGACGTCGCGCTGCGCGAGGCCGCACTGGCGTCGTTGCGGCTCCTCGGCGAGGAACCCGCCGACGGCCTGCCCGCACGCCGGGCCGTGCTGGAGGCGGAGGTCGCCGACGACGCCGAGGTCACGGTGCGCCCAGACCTCGACGACGCCGTGGTGCGGCTGGCCGCCCCCGTCCCGATCGACCGCGTCATCGCCGCCTACGTCGACAACGCGGCGGCCGAGCCGGCCGTGCTGGCCGCCGTCGAGGTGATCGACGAGGCGGATCTGGGGGACGAGGACGCCGAGCTCACGGTCGGCGACGCCCAGGACCACGATCTGGCGTGGTATGCGCCACAGGAGCTCCCATTTCTGCTCGAGCTTCTCTGATGAGCTGGCTACGGTTGCGTAAGTTACGGTACCGTAGGTTGACATCCAGCGATTCGGCGGGAGATCCCATGGCCAAGACGACGATCAAGACCACTGCCAAGGTCGCCGACACGGTGCGGCCCGAGATCGCCGGCGCCAAGGAGAGGCCGGGCTGGCATCTTTTGCGCACCGTCGCAGGTCAGATCACCACGCCACTGCTGCCCGACGACTATCTGAAGCTGGCCAACCCGCTGTGGTCGGCACGCGAACTGCGCGGCAAGATCCTCGAGGTGCGCCGGGAGACCGTCGACTCGGCGACGCTGGTGATCAAGCCCGGGTGGGGTTTCTCGTTCGACTATCAGGCCGGTCAGTACATCGGCATCGGTGTCCTGGTCGACGGTCGGTGGCGGTGGCGGTCGTACTCGCTGACGTCGGTCCCCCTGGAACGCCGGTCCGCGGGCCGCGGCTCCCGCACCATCACCATCACGGTCAAAGCCATGCCCGAGGGGTTCCTGTCGACGCACCTGGTCGGTGGGGTTGCGCCTGGCACGATCGTGAGACTCGCCGCGCCGCAGGGCAATTTCGTGATGCCCGACCCGGCGCCGGCGTCGGTGCTGTTCCTCACCGCGGGCTCGGGGATCACCCCGGTGATGTCGATGCTGCGCACACTGGTCCGTCGCGGTCAGCTCGGCGATGTCGTGCACGTGCACTCCGCGCCGACCGAGTCCGAGGTGATGTTCGCCCCGGAACTGGCTGCGCTGGCGTCCGAGCACGGGAGTTACCGGCTGCACCTGCGCGCCACCCGCACCGCGGGCCGGCTGGATCTGGCTCGCCTCGACGAGATCGTGCCCGACTGGCGCCGGCGTCAGACCTGGGCCTGCGGGCCGGAGGCGATGCTCGAAGCGGCCGAACGCACCTGGAAGGCCGCAGGCGTCGCGGACGCGCTGCACCTCGAGCGCTTCGCGGTGTCGAAGACCGCCGCACATGGCAGCGGCGGCACCGTCGAATTCGCGCGAACCGGTAAGAGCCTGACCGTGGACGGCGCGACGTCTTTGATGGACGCTGGAGAGACGGCCGGTGTGCAGATGCCGTTCGGCTGCCGCATGGGGATCTGCCAGTCCTGCGTGGTGGGCCTGCTCGACGGCTACGTCCGGGACCTGCGCACCGGTGTCGAGCACGAACCGGGCAGCCGCGTGCAGACGTGCGTCTCGGCGGCCTCCGGCGATTGCGTGCTCGACGTATAAGGTTTACTGGGTAGTAACCTACGACTTCGTAGGTTACGGTAGCGTAGGTACGCGAGAGGAGGGCTGAATCATGGCGATCACAGACGTCCCAGAGTTCGCGCATCTGACCGATGCGGACATCGAGAACCTGGCTCGAGAGCTCGACACCATCCGGCAGGACATCGAAGACTCACGCGGCGCGCGCGACGCGCGCTACATCCGGCGCACCATCGCGGCCCAGCGGGCGCTGGAGGTGACCGGCCGGCTCCTGCTGGCCGCCAGCTCCAAGCGGGCGTTCTGGTGGGCAGGCGCCGGCACGTTGGGCGTGGCCAAGATCATCGAGAACATGGAGATCGGCCACAACGTGATGCACGGCCAGTGGGATTGGATGAACGATCCCGAAATCCATTCCTCCAGCTGGGAATGGGACATGAGCGGCGCATCCAAGCACTGGCGCTTCACTCACAACTTCATGCATCACAAGTACACCAACATCCTCGGCATGGACGACGATGTGGGCTACGGCGTGATCCGGGTGACCCGCGACCAGAAGTGGAAGCCGGCGAACCTGTACGGCAACCTGCTGTTCAACACGTTGCTGGCGATCGGCTTCGAGTGGGGCGTCGGGCTGCAGCATCTGGAGCTCGGCAAGATCTTCAAGGGTCGCGACGACCGCAGGGCCACGATGGTGCGCGTGCGCGAATTCGGCGTCAAGGCAGGCCATCAGGTCGCCAAGGACTACCTCGCGTGGCCCGCGGTCACCTCGCTGTCGCCGGGTGCGACGTTCAAGTCGACGCTGAAGGCCAACGCGGTGGCCAACGTCATCCGCAACGTCTGGGCGAACGCGGTCATCTTCTGCGGCCACTTCCCGGACGGCGCAGAGAAATTCACCAAGACCGACATGGTCGGGGAGACCCGGGGTGAATGGTATCTGCGCCAGATGCTCGGCAGCGCGAACTTCAAGGGCGGCTGGCTGCTGCGGTTCATGAGCGGCAACCTGAGCCAGCAGATCGAGCACCACCTCTACCCGGATCTGCCGAGCAACCGGCTCTACGAGATCTCGCTGCGGGTTCGGGAGATCTGCGACAAATACGACCTGCCCTACACCACGGGCTCGTTCCTGGTGCAGTACGGCAAGTCGTGGCGGACGATCGCGAAACTGTCACTGCCGGACCGCTTTTTGACCGATACCGCCGACGACGCCCCGGAGACGCGCAGCGAGCGGATGTTCGCCGAGCTGCCGGCGGGGGAGCGGCGGGGACTGAAGTCGGCCATCGCCGCGGTGCGGGCGCGCCGGCGCGCGAAGGTCGCCGAGAAGGGTGCGGTCAGGCGCCAGGACCTGGCGGCCTGATTTCCGCCGAGCAGACACAAACTCGCGTGAACTGCGCGCGCGCAGTGCGAGTTTGTGTCTGCTCGCGCAGGGGACTTGCGCTTCTAGTCCGGCACGTAGTCGAACGTGTCGGGGTTCGGACCGATGCGCCCGTCCTCACCCTTGCCCAGTGCCGAGATCGCCGCCAGGTCGTCGTCGCCGAGCTCGAAGTCGAACAGCGCGAAGTTGTCCTTGATACGTTGCTCCGTCACGGATTTCGGGAACACGATGTCACCGCGCTGGATGTGCCAGCGCAACACCACCTGCGCCGGTGACTTGCCCGTCGCCTCGGCGATGCGGGTGACGACCGGGTCGTCGAGCACCTTGCCCTGCGCGATCGGCGACCACGCCTCGGTCGCGATGCCGTGCTGGGTGCCGTAGGCGCGCACTTCGTCGTTGAGGAAGTAGGGGTGCACCTCGATCTGGTTCACCGCGGGCACGGTGCCGGTCTCTGCGGCCAGCTTCTCCAGGTGGGCGACCTGGAAGTTGGACACGCCGATGCTGCGCGCCCGGCCGTCTTTCTTGAACTCCTCCAACGTCTTCCAGGTCGACACGTAGTCGCCGTCGTACAGCGTCGGCAGCGGCCAGTGGATCAGGAAGAGGTCCACGTACTCGAAGCCCAGTTGCTCGAGCGTCCTGTCGAACGCGCGCCGCGCATTGTCGGGCTTGTGGAAGCCGTTGTTCAGCTTGCTGGTGACGAAGACCTCGCCGCGGTCGACGCCGGCGTCGCGGATGCCCTGTCCGACGCCCTTCTCATTCTGGTACATCTGCGCGGTGTCGATGTGGCGGTAGCCGATCTCCAGCGCGGTCTTCACCGCACCCGCGGTGTCCTCCGGCGGGATCTGGTAGACGCCGAAGCCCAACTGCGGAATGCGTGCGCCGTCGTTCAACTCGATCGTGGGTACTGTGCTCACTTGTTGCTCCTCCTTCGTTCCGCCTGACAGCGTGCCCAGCACGCAGGGGCTGCAAACACCCCAGGCAGACGTTCACTTTCCCGTCACAGCGCGCCCGCAGCGGCGGTCAGCCCTCCCGCAGCACGACCAGCAGCCGCCGCGCCGCCGCGACGCGGCTTCGGGCCGGGCCCGACAACGCGTCCAGCGCGCATTCCGGATCGGCGGGCGGCCCCATGTGACCGCAGCCGCGCGGGCAGTCGTCGATCGCCTCGGCCAGGTCGGAGAACGCCATCACCACGTCGTCGGGTTCGATGTGGGCCAGCCCGAACGACCGGATCCCCGGCGTGTCGATCACCCAGCCGCCGGACGTGAGCGGCAACGCCACCGACTGGGTCGACGTGTGCCTGCCCCGGCCGATGTCGGTCACCTCGCCGGTGGCGCGATCCGCCTCGGGCACAAGGCGATTCACCAGAGTGGACTTCCCGACGCCGGAATGGCCCAGCAGCACCGTGACCTTGTCGGCGAGCAGCGGCTCGACCGAGGACAGGGGGTCGTCCCGGCCTGCCGCGGTGATGGTCAGGTCGAGGTCGGCGAACTGTGCCGCGAACTCCTCGGCGGGCGCGAGGTCGGTCTTGGTCAGGCACAGGATCGGCTCCAGGCCACCGGCGTACGCGGCGATCAGCGCGCGTTCGACCAGCCCGGTGCGCGGCGGGGGATCGGCCAGCGCCACCACCATCAGCAGTTGATCGGCGTTGGCGACGATCACCCGTTCCGTCGGATCCGTGTCATCGGCGGTGCGCCGCAACACCGTTCGACGTTCTCCGCGGCGCACGATGCGGGCCAGCGTGTCGGTCCGGCCGGAGAGGTCACCGACGACGTCGACGTCGTCGCCGACGACGATCGGGGTGCGGCCCAGCTCCCGGGCCCGCATCGCGGTCACCCGGCGGGCCGGGTCACCGCCGAGCACGCAGCCCCAGCGGCCACGGTCGACGGTCACGACCATGGCCTGCTGCGCGTCGGCGTGCTCGGGGCGTGTCTTGGTCCGCGGCCGCGAGCCGCGGCCGGGGCGCACCCGGACATCGGACTCGTCGTACTCGCGCGGACTCAAGGGGTGTGGTTCCCCCTCGGCTGCGACGCGCCGACCTGCGCGTCGTCGGTCTGCCCGGCCAGCATGTCGGCCCACAGCTGCGGGAACTCCGGCAGCGTCTTGGCGGTGGTGCCGATGTCCTCCACCTCGGTGCCGGGGACCCGCAGCCCGACGATCGCGCCCGCGGTCGCCATCCGATGGTCGGCGTAGGAGCGCCACACGCCTGCGTGCATCGATCGGGCGGTGATGACCAGCCCGTCCTCGGTCTCCTCGCACTGCCCGCCGAGCCGGTTGATCTCGGTGCTCAACGCGGCCAGCCGATCGGTCTCGTGGCCTCTCAGATGGGCGATTCCGCGCAGGTGCGACACCGACCCGACCGTGGCCAGCGTCGCCAGCGCCGCGACCGAAGGGGCGAGCTCACCGACGTCGCGCAGGTCGACGTCGATGCCGCCGTAGTTCGCCGTGCCCTGCACCTCGAGGTACGAATTGCCCCGGCGCACAACCGAACCCAGCTTCTCCAGGATCGACAGGATGGTGTCGGCCGGTTGCGTGCTCACCGTCGGCCACCCCGTCACCCGCACGCCGCCGCCGCTGACCACCGCGGCGGCCAGGAACGGCACCGCGTTGGACAGGTCGGGCTCGATCGCCCAGTGCCGGGCCGCGATCGGTCCGGGGGCGACCCGCCACCGGTGCGGTTGGGAGTCGTCGACGTCGACGCCGGCGTCGCGCAGCATCGACACCGTCATCGCGATGTGCGGCGCCGACGGCACGGTCTCGCCGGTGTGCACGATCGTCAGCCCCTCGCTGAACGCGGCCCCCGAGAGCAGCAGGCCGGAGACGAACTGCGACGACCCCGACGCGTCGATCTCGACCGTCCCGCCGCGCACCGACCCCGCGCCGCGCACCCGGAACGGCAGGCCGTCACCGTCGACGTCCACGCCCAGGCCGCGCAGCCCGTCGAGCAGCGGCGCGATGGGCCGCGCCCGGGCCTGCTCGTCGCCGTCGAAGGTCACCGTCTCGGTGCTCAGCGCCGCGATCGGCGGCACGAACCGCAGTACCGTGCCCGCCAGGCCGCAGTCGATCCGCGCGCCGGGCTGCGGGGCCAGTGTGCCGCTGACCGTCAGCTCGGTGTCCTCGGTGGCGGATGCCTCCACGCGCACGCCGAGTGCCCGCAGGGCGCCGATCATCAGGTCGGTGTCGCGGCTGCGCAAGGCGCCACTGATCGTCGATGCACCGTGGGCGACGGCCAGCGCCGCGAGCACGAGGGCCCGGTTGGTCTGCGACTTCGAGCCGGGCACGGTGACCGTGGCGTGTACGGGCGTCGCGGTCGACGGGGCCGGCCAGGTGTTCACAGCTTCACATCATTCCTTTTGCGGATCCGGCGCGCGGAAGCGCCCTGGCGGTTGCTCGTCGCGCCCGATGCGCCGGCTCTGGAACCATGGACCTCATGTGCGGACGATTCGCGGTGACCACCGATCCGGCGCTGCTGGCCGAGAAGATCAAGGCCATCGATGAGGCCACCGCGGCCCCGGCGGACAACTCCACCGGGCCGAACTACAACGTCGCGCCCACGACCACGATCGCGACCGTGGTGAAGCGGCACAGCGAGCCCGACGACGAGTCCACCCGCCGGGTGCGGCTGATGCGCTGGGGCCTGCTGCCGCCCTGGACCAAGGCCGTCGACGGCGGCGGCCCGGACACCAAGGGCCCGCTGCTGATCAACGCCCGCTCGGACAAGGTGACGTCCTCGCCGGCGTTCCGCAGCTCGGCCAAGAGCAAGCGCTGCCTGGTGCCGATGGACGGCTGGTACGAGTGGAAGGGCCAGAAGGGCGCCAAGACCCCCTTCTACATGCACGCCGGTGACGGCGAACCGCTGTTCATGGCCGGGCTGTGGTCGACGTGGCGGCCGAAGGACGCACCGAAGGACGCACCTCCGCTGTTGAGCTGCACGATCATCACCACCGACGCGGCGGGTCCGCTGGCCGACATCCACGACCGCATGCCGCTGACGGTCAGCGATGCCGACTGGGACCGCTGGCTGGACCCCGACGCGCCGATCGACGAGGGGTTGCTGCGCGGCCACGGCGATCTCGACCGCATCGAGATCCGCGAGGTGTCGCGGCTGGTGAACAGCATCCGTAACAATGGCCCCGAGCTGATCGAGCCGGCCGAGCCGCAACCCGAGCAAGCCACCCTGCTGTGACGGGCCCGTCCGGCCCGCTGCGGTCCACCGCGCTCGTCGACGCGCTCGGCGCTGATCTTCGGTCGGCGGGCTACACCACCGACGGCGTAGCCGACCTGCTCGGCGCCGACGCCGGCGCCGCGTTCAGCCGGGGTCTGTGGTGGTCGGCGCTGCGCGCCACCGATCGAGCCCCGGCGGACCGGCAGCGGCTGGCCGTGCTGGTCCGCCTGTTCCTGCTCGGCGCCGGCGAGTCGCCCGAGCGCGTCGCCCTCGCGATGCCCACGGCCGGAATCGACGCGCTGACCGCCGAGGGCGTCGTCGAAGCCACCGGCGACGGCGCGCTGCGGGCCGCCCTGGACATCCGTCCGCACGGGGACGGGACGCGCGACTTCCTCGTGGTCTCCGACCAGGACGCCGGGCTGCGCCCGGGCCCGGTGCGCCACGACCACGTCCTCGGTATCGGCGGCGCGTCGGTGTCGCTGGCCCACGCGGTCGTCCGCGCGCCCGTCGGCCGGGCGCTGGACCTGGGCACCGGTTGTGGCATCCAGGCGCTGCACCTCGACGTCCACTGCGACGACGTCGTCGCCACGGACACCAACCCGCGGGCGCTCGCGCTCGCCGCGGCCACCGCACGCCTCAACGGCATGTCGTGGGATCTGCGCTGCGGCAGCCTGTTCGAGCCCGTGGCCGGCGAACGGTTCGACCTCATCGTGTCCAATCCGCCGTTCGTGGTGGGCACCGGCGCGCTGGACTACCTGTACCGGGACTCCGGCATGGTCGGAGACTCGTTGTCCGAGAAGCTGATTCAACACGTCGGCGATCATCTCGAGCCGGGTGGCACCGCGCAGATCATGGCCAACTGGATGGTGCGCGAGGGGCACGACTGGCGGGACCGCGTCGGCGGGTGGCTGGCCGGCACCGGACTGCACGCGTGGGTGGTGCAGCGCGAGTTCGCCGACCCGGTCAGCTACGTGTCGCTGTGGACCTCGGATGCGGGGGAGCTGCCGGAGGAGGCGGCGCGCCGCGGCGGGCAGTGGCTGGACTGGTTCGCCGAAGAGGGCATCGCCGGGGTCGGGATGGGGATGATCACCGTGCGCGCTCCGCGCCACGGCGAGAACCGGCCACCCGATCAGGTACTCGAGGAGATCACCGGCGCCGACGAAGGTCTGACCGGGCCCGAGGTCGAGGCGTTTCTCGCCCGCCGCGAATACCTGCACCGCACCAGCGACGCGCGCCTGCTCGCGGCCCGGCTGTCGACTGCGCCGGTGTTCCTCGAAGAGCAGTCGCTGCCCGGGCCCGAGGGCTGGCAGACCGTCGGCGCCGCGGTGCGCCGCCCCGGCGGCCCGGGCGCCGTGCTCGGTGTCGACGAGGTGTCCCGTGCGCTGCTGGCCGGATGCCGCGGCGAGGTGCCGCTCGGCACGCTGATCGAGCTGCTGGCCGCGTTCCACGGCGTCGACGCCGACGCGCTGGCCGCCGCGGCGCTGCCGGTGGTCCGCGAGGCGATCGGGCGCGGCATCCTCTACGAGGCGGACTGACTCACTGGCGGCGGGCTGCGCTGACCACCACGTACGACGACGCGAAGCTGACCCGGCCGGAGCTGTCGGTGTGCGGGCGCAGCGCCGACTCGAACGCCGAGGACAACTGCTGCTGCCGGGCGGCGTCGGCACGCCGGAACGTCTCGACGTGGATCGGCGACTCTTCGCGCAGCCAGTGCATGGCCGCCGGCAACGACTCGAACTCCCAGCGGTGTTCGCCGTGCTGCCAGTCGAGGTCTTCGAAATCGGGGGTCAACCGCTCGGTGACGATGTCGTCGTCGCCCCACTGATCGGGGGTGAAGCCGGATGACGCCGGCGGTCCCAGTACCGCGACCACCGGGTCGAACAACGGGTTCTCGGCGTCGCGCACCCACGACGAAAATGCCAGCGTCGCTGAGGGTTTGAGTAACCGGGCGAGCTCGCGCACCTGGCGTTGCGGGTCGACGAAGATGATGCCCATGTTGGACACCGCCGCGTCGAAGGAGCCCGCGGGCAGGCCGGTGTCGGCGGCGTCGCCGCAGCGCCACGTCACCGCGGCGGCGGGGTCGCGGCCGGCGCCGATCTCGAGGAGTTCGGGGGTGATGTCGACCGCGGTGACGTGCGCGCCGCGGCCGGCCGCCGACAGCGCGGCGCTGCCGGTGCCGCACGCCAGGTCGACCACCGCGGCGCCGGGCAGCGCGCCGCGTCGTTCGACGGTGTCGAGGACCTCCTCGGCGATGTGCGCGATCCGGTGTCCGACGGCCTCGTACCGTCCGGCTGACCACAATGTCGACATGGGGCCAGCGTGCCACGTGCTGGGCACAAGACAGGTAGTCGAAAGCCTGGTCGCCGCCCGTACCACGGGTCGATACTGCGAAGATGACCGACCTGCAGGCCGCCCCTGCACTCTCCGAGATCACCGTGCGCAACCCCGCCGACGGCTCCGTCGCCGGCTCCGTTCCGATCGATTCGCCCCACACCGTCGCGGCCAAGGCCCGGGCGCTGCGTGACGCGCAACCCGAGTGGGAGGCGATGGGTGCCGACGGGCGCAAGACCTGGCTGCTCACCATGCAGGACTGGATCCTCGACAACGCCGATCACCTGGCCGACGTGCTGCAGTCCGAGACCGGCAAGCCGCGCACCGACGCGGCCATGGAGCCGCCGCTCAGCGCCGACCTGCTCGACTACTGGGCGCGCCACGCCGGGCGCTTCCTGGCCGACCGGCATCCGGCGGCGCACAGCCCGCTGATGAAGGTCAAGCGCCTCACCACGGTCTACCGGCCCTTTCCCGTCGTCGGGCTGATCATCCCGTGGAACTTCCCGCTGCTGAACATCGCGCTCGACGGGGTGGCCGCCCTCGCGGCCGGGGCGGCCATGCTGCTCAAGCCCTCGGAGGTGACCCCGCTGTCGGCCGTCGAGTTCGCCCGCGGGTGGACCGAGATCGGCGCACCGCCGGTGCTGGCCCTGACCACCGGATACGCCGAGACCGGGGCCGCGGTGATCGCGAACTCCGACTGCGTGCACTTCACCGGCTCGACGGCCACCGGACGCAAGGTCGCCGTCGCGTGCGCCGAGCGGCTGATCCCCTGCACGCTGGAACTCGGCGGCAAGGACCCCGCGATCGTGCTGGCCGACGCCGACCTCGATCGCGCGGCCGCCGGCATCGCGTGGGGCGGCATGTTCAACTCCGGACAGGTCTGCGTGTCCATCGAGCGGGTCTACGTCGAGGCGCCGGTCTACGACGAGTTCGTCGCCAAGTTGACCGGCGAGGTGAGCCGGTTGCGGCAGGGCCAGGACGACGCTCGGTACCGGTTCGACGTCGGCGCGATGGCCACGCCCGCGCAGCGCGACATCGTCGGTCGCCACGTCGACGACGCCGTCGCCCGCGGAGCGCGGATCACCACCGGCGGACGGCCCACCGGCGTCGGCACCTTCTTCGAACCCACCGTGCTCGCCGACGTCGACCACTCGATGACGTGCATGCGGGAGGAGACGTTCGGTCCGACCCTGCCGGTGGTCAAGGTGGCCGACGAGGACGAGGCCGTCCGCCTGGCCAACGACTCGCCCTACGGGCTCTCGGCCACGGTCTGGACCGGCGACCTCGACCGGGGTGAGCGCGTCGCGCGTCGCCTCGAGGCCGGGGCGGTGAACATCAACGACGCGCTCTCCAACGGATTCAACTTCGCGCTGCCGATGGCCGGCTGGAAGCACTCCGGCATCGGGTCACGCCAAGGCGGCGCGGAGGGTGTCCTGAAATACTGTCGCCCGCAGGCGATCACGGCGCCGCGGCTGCCCACCCAGAAGCGCGAGCTGTTGTGGTTCCCGTACTCGCGACGCAAATCGCGGATCGCGGCGGGAATCGTCCGTGCGGCGGCCGGCCGCGGTTGGCGCCGAGTCGGGAGGACTCCGGGGAACTCGCGATGAAGTGCCGGGGGGCCGTCCTGCGGGGGGTCGGCGCCGACTGGGAGGTGGCGGAGATCACGCTG
Source organism: Mycolicibacterium chubuense NBB4 (assembly GCF_000266905.1). Next base: position 1,420,643 of record NC_018027.1, read on the forward strand.
GATCCGCCCCGCGAGGGCGAGGTTCTGGTGAAGATGCGTTCCGCCGGTCTCTGCCATTCCGACGAGCACTTCGTCACCGGCGACATGGTGCCCACGCCGGAACTGGCGGCGATCTTCGAATCCATGGGTACGCCGTTCCCCGAGCTGTTCCCGTTGCTCGGAGGTCACGAGGGTGCGGGGGTGGTCGAGGAGGTGGGGCCCGGCGTGCGGTCGGTGCAACCCGGCGACCACGTCGCGCTGTCGTTCATCCCCGCATGTGGCAGGTGCCGGTGGTGCGTCTCGGGGATGACGTATCTGTGCGACAACGGCGCGCAGATGCTGACCAAGGAAATGGTCACCGACGGCACCACGCGCCGGCACGTCGGCGGTGAGGACCTCACCGCCATGGGGCAGCTCGGCACCTTCGCCGAATACGCAGTGCTCGCCGAAGAGTCGGTGATCAGGATCGACGAATCGATTCCGCTCGAGGCCGCGTCGCTGGTGTCCTGCGGAGTGACGACGGGCTGGGGCTCCGGCACCGTGGGTGTCGGAACTCAACCCGGCGACGTGGTGGTCATCGTCGGGACCGGGGGCGTGGGGATCAACGCCGTGCAAGGCGCCCGGACCGCGGGCGCCGATGTGGTGATCGCGGTGGATCCCGTTGAATTCAAACGTGATACGGCGAAGTTCTTCGGAGCCACCGACACCTGCCCGTCGATGGAGGAGGCGTTCCCGATGGTTCGGGAGCTGACCGGGGGAGTGATGGCCGACCGGGTGGTGCTGACGCCGAGCGTGCTGACGCCCGAGATGCTCATGCCGGCGTTGATGCTCACCCGGAAAGGCGGCACCTGCCTGATCACCGCGGTGCCCAGGTTCGAGATCTCGTCGGTGCCGATGCTGCTGGTCGACCTGCTGAACTCCTGCAAGACGCTGAAGGGGATGATCTACGGCGGCATGAACCCGCGCGCGAGCATGCCGATGCTGCTGTCGATGTACCGCAACGGTCACCTCAAGCTCGACGAGCTGATCACCCGCCGGTACCGGCTCGAGCAGATCAACGAGGCGTACGCCGATCTGCGGGAGGGGCGCAACATCCGCGGGGTGCTCGAGTTCGCCTGAGGTGCCTGCGCTGGCCCGTCCTAAGGCTGCGTGTAGCCCGGCGGATTGGCCGACTCCACCCAGAAGTCCACGCCGAGGTCCGAGCCCGGCACGCAGTCGTACACCGACAGGTCGGTGACGCCGGATTCCAGCAGCACGTCCTCGCACAGCAGCGTGTGGCCGGTGTAGGACGACGGCTTGGTCAGCACCGCGTAGGCGGCGTCGGAGTACACCTCGGGCTTGCGGGAACGCTTCATCGACTCGTCGCCGCCGAGCAGGTTCTGCACCGCGGCGGTGGCCACCATGGTGCGCGGCCACAACGTGTTGGAAGCGATGCCGGCCTCGCGCATCTCTTCAGCAATGCCCAACGCGCACAACGTCATTCCGAACTTCGCCATCATGTAGGGGGTGGGCTTGAGCCACTTCGGCTCCAGCAGCACCGGCGGCGACAGCGTCAGGATGTGCGGGTTCTCGCGGCCCTTCATGTGGGGCAGGCAGGCCTGCGACACCGCGTAGGTGCCGCGGACCTGGATGCCGTTCATCAGGTCGAAGCGCTTGAGCGGCACGTCTTCGATGGAACCCAAATTGATCGCCGAGGCGTTGTTGACGCAGATGTCGATGCCGCCGAACTGCTCGACGGTCTTGGCCACCGCAGCGCTGACCGAGTCGCCGTCGCGGATGTCGCCGACGATCGGCAGTGCCTGGCCGCCGGCCTCCTCGATCTCTTTGGCCGCCGTGTAGATCGTGCCCGGCAGCTTCGGATGAGGTTCGGCGGTCTTGGCGACCAGCGCGATGTTGGCGCCGTCGGCGGCGACCCGCTTGGCGATCGCCAGCCCGATGCCGCGACTGGCGCCGGAGATGAACATGGTTTTTCCCGCGAGTGACATGCCCCCAACCCTATGGTGCGCGGATGTCGGCGGTGACCGCCTTCGTCAGCCTGATCAGATCGCGCGGGTCGACCGAGACGTCGAGACCCCGCTTACCTGCGCTGCACAACACGCGGTCCCACTCCAGAGCCGACGAATCGACGACGGTGGGCAGCGGTTTGCGCTGGCCGAGCGGAGAGATCCCGCCGAGCACATATCCGCTCGAACGCTGCGCCACCGCGGGATCGGCCATCGTCGCCTTCGGCGCCCCGAGTGCCGCGGCGGCCGCCTTCAGCGACAGCTTCGACGGCACCGGCAGCACCGCGACGCCCAGCCCCTTCGGCACCGCCACCACCAGCGTCTTGAAGATCTGCTCGGCCACCAGGCCGCCGGTGGTGACGAGTTCGTGCACCGCTTCGTCGCCGAACGAGTCGCTGCGGGGATCGTGCGGGAAGGACACCACGGTGTGCGGGATCCCGGCGGCCACCAGGGCCGCGATCGCCGGTGTTGCTGCGCGCGCCACCGGCACAGGGTAAGGCCGGGGAACACGACCGCCGTGCTCGCTGTTGTCACCGACAGCTGAGGTGGTCGTTCGGCCAGCCAGAAAGAAGTCGGTCTCAACCTCTAGGATCGTGAAGAAGGGGATAGATGGTGCCAGCGTTGGCCTTGGAGGCCCCGTTGCGTCCGGTGATTGCGCCGGACCTGTTTGGTGGCGCCGCAAGAGAAGGGACGGTGTTCCCCACGATGACCGACACCGATGGGTTGGCTGCTGAGACGACCCTCGATTCCGATACAGCCCCGGCGCACGAGGAAACCGACGCCGAGCTGACCGCCCGATTCGAGCGCGACGCGATCCCGATGCTGGACCAGCTCTACGGCGGTGCGCTGCGGATGACGCGCAATCCCGCCGATGCCGAAGACCTGCTGCAGGAAACGATGGTCAAGGCGTACGCCGGGTTCCGGTCGTTCCGCGAGGGCACCAACCTCAAGGCGTGGCTGTACCGGATCCTGACCAACACCTACATCAACAGCTACCGCAAGAAGCAGCGCCAGCCGTCGGAGTACCCCACCGAGGAGATCACCGACTGGCAGCTGGCGGCCAACGCCGAACACTCCTCGACCGGACTGCGTTCGGCCGAGGTCGAAGCGCTGGAATTACTGCCCGACAGTGAGATCAAGGAAGCTCTGCAGGCTCTGCCCGAAGAGTTCCGGATGGCGGTGTACTACGCCGACGTCGAGGGCTTCCCGTACAAGGAGATCGCCGAAATCATGGACACGCCGATCGGAACGGTGATGTCGCGGTTGCACCGCGGCAGACGCCAGCTCCGCGAGTTGTTGGCCGATGTGGCCCGCGACCGCGGCTTCATCCGGGGTGAGCAGCTGGGTGCCGAGGAGGTCACCTCATGAGCGGCATCGACGGCACCGGCACGCCCGACTCGTCCGGCGCCGAGGACCGCTGGCGCCCACCGATCGGCCCGGTCGACCCGGAACATCCCGAGTGCGCGGCGGTGATCGCCGAGGTGTGGACCCTGCTCGACGGCGAATGCACGGTGGAGACCCGCGACCGGCTGCGTCAGCACCTCGAGGAATGCCCGACGTGTCTGCGTCATTACGGCATCGAGGAGCGCGTCAAGCGTTTGATCGCCATGAAGTGCAGCGGCGAGCGCGCGCCGGAGAGCCTGCGCGAGCGGCTGCGGATCCAGATCAGCCGCACCACGATCATCCGCGGCGGCTGACGCCCGCGTTCCCACCGCAACGAAAAACCGCCCGGCTTCGACGAAGTCCGGGCGGTTTCCCTGTGAGCTCAGCGAAGTCAGCGCACTGACTTCGAACCCGCGTTGGGCCGCTTGCCGTGATTGGCCTTGCTGTGCTTGCGATCGCGCTTCTTCCGGCCTCGCTTGGCCATGGTGTACCTCCGATGGTGCTCGACTGATTGCCGCCATTCTCTCACGGGCCGGTTGGTGCTCCGTCCACGGCGGGGTGTGGTTCGATAGACGCGGTAAGACGTCGGGTGAATGAGTGGGGTGAAGATGGCCGAGGACGTTCGCGCGGAAATCGTGGCCAGTGTGCTCGAGGTCGTGGTGAGCGAAGGCGATCAGATCGGTGCAGGCGACACCCTGGTGCTCCTCGAGTCGATGAAGATGGAGATCCCCGTGCTCGCCGAGGTCGCAGGCACCGTGAGCCAGGTCAGCGTGTCCGTTGGCGACGTCATCCAGGCCGGCGACCTGATCGCGGTCATCAGCTGACTCGTTGACCGCACCGCTGCGCGCCATCCCGACGTTCGTGTAGGCCATGTCCACCCTCGGTGATCTGCTCGCCGAGCACACCATCCTGCCCGGAAGCGCCGTCGACCACCTGCACGCCGTGGTGGGCGAGTGGCAGTTGCTGGCCGATCTGTCGTTCGCGGACTTCCTGATGTGGGTGCAGCGCGACGACGGGAAGCTGGTGTGCGTCGCGCAGGTGCGGCCCAACACCGCGCCGACGGTGCTGCTGGCCGACGCGGTGGGAACCCTCGCCGGCCCCCGCGATGTGCCGATCGTGGCCGCCGCCTTCCGGTCCGGCGTCATCGGCCGGGCCACGATCGACGGGCTGGACGGTTCGCCGGGCCTGAAAGTCGAGGCCGTCCCGGTGCGCCACGACAGCGCCGTCGTCGCGGTGCTCACCCATCAGATGTCGCTGGCTCCCCGGCAGGCCAGTCCGCTGGAGGCCGCCTACGTGGACTGTGCGGGCGACCTGCTCCACATGCTGTCCGAAGGCACCTTTCCCAACGTCGGTGATCTGGCGATGTCGCGGTCGAGCCCCCGCGTCGGGGACGGCTTCATCCGGCTCGACGAGGCCGGCGTCGTCAGCTTCGCGAGCCCGAATGCGATCTCGGCGTACCACCGCATGGGGCTGACCGCCGAGCTGGAGGGGCACAACCTCGTCAGCGTCACCCGGCCCCTGATCTCGGACCCGTTCGAGGCGCAGGAGCTGGCCAACCACGTCCGCGACTCGCTGGGCGGCGGGTCCAGCATGCGCATGGAGGTGGAGGCGGGTGGCGCGGCGATCCTGCTGCGGACGCTGCCGCTGGTGGTGCACGGCAGCGCCGTCGGGGCCGCGGTGCTGATCCGCGACGTCACCGAGGTCAAGCGCCGGGACCGGGCGCTGTTGTCCAAGGACGCGACGATCCGCGAGATCCACCATCGGGTGAAGAACAACCTGCAGACCGTCGCGGCGCTGCTGCGCCTGCAGGCTCGCCGGACCAACAACGCCGAAGGCCGCGAGGCGCTGATCGAATCGGTGCGCCGGGTGTCGTCGATCGCGCTGGTGCACGATGCGCTGTCGATGTCGGTGGACGAGGAGGTCAACCTCGACGAGGTCGTCGACCGGATCCTGCCGATCATGAACGACGTCGCGAGCGTCGACGCGCCGATCCGGATCAACCGGGTGGGGGAGCTGGGCGTGCTGGACGCCGACCGCGCGACCGCGCTGATCATGGTGATCACCGAGTTGGTGCAGAACGCGATCGAGCACGCCTTCGACGCCACCACCGCGGCGGGATGCGTGACGATCCGGGCCGAGCGCTCCGCCCGGTGGCTCGACGTCGTCGTCCACGACGACGGACGCGGGCTGCCCGCCGGGTTCAGTCTGGAGAAGTCCGACCGGCTGGGACTGCAGATCGTGCGCACTCTGGTGTCGGCCGAACTCGACGGCTCGTTGGGAATGCACGACGTCCCGACCGGAGGCACGGACGTGGTTCTGCGAGTGCCTATTGGCAGGCGACTTCGCGCGAGCCAATTCTGACAGTAAAGTGGCGAATTTCACTCAGAAAGCGAAATTCGGCTGCCGTCTCATTCGAATTGAATTCACATAGTTACGGCCCCGACTTTCGTCGGGGCCGTAGGTCAAGCACTGCGGTGGAGTATCAGACTCCGGTGCGAGCCTTCGTCCGGGCGTTGCGCCGCTTGAGCGCGCGGCGCTCGTCTTCGCTCATGCCACCCCAGACGCCCGCGTCCTGGCCCGACTCCAACGCCCAGCTCAGGCACTCAGCGGTGACCGGGCAGCGGTTGCAGACGAGCTTCGCGTCAGCGATCTGGGCGAGGGCCGGGCCGCTGTTCCCCACCGGGAAGAACAGTTCCGGATCCTCGTCGCGACAGACCGCCTTGTGGCGCCAATCCATAGGTCCCTACTCCTTTTCGTGTGCGCAGCGAAGCGCACGAGCTTAACTTCGGCTGTTAACGCGAGCGCACCAAATGTTTCTGCGCTGTTGCATCCGATGCTTTCACAGGCTGAACAGATGTCAATAGCAGTTCGTTAACACGTGGGCAATCTCACTACGGCGGACCGTTACCGGTTCCCTTACCCGTTTGTACTACACTCAACCCACCTGCGCTTGAATCTCGCCTGTGATGTCGCTATCAACTGGTGTCGGTGCAGGTCAGAGGGGTTACTGAGCGGAATTTGGGGGAGGGGCGACCACGCTCAGGGCGTCGCGAACGGCAGTGAATTGCATCGTTTCGCGCTCGCCGACGAAATCGCCGTCGATCTGGCATGCCACGGGCCGGGCACTGGTGACTTTCAACCACGGCAGGTCGTCGTCGCGGATCAGGTGCTTGGCGTCGAGGCGGGGTTTCCGCGAGGTCATCTGCCGTACCAACCGCAAATTGGCCCACACGTTCATGCTGGTCGTCGCGAACACCCCGAGGCCGCCCTCGAACGTCGTGTCGGGATTGGTCCACACCGGGCGGGTGTTGGCGTAGGTCCACGGACTGGCGTTGGAGACGAACACGAAATGCACCCCGGGCACCGGTTCGCGACCGGGCAGGTGCAGCGTCAGCGCAGCCTCCTTGCGGGCGCTGGCCAGCACCTCGCGGATCGCGACCCGGATGTAGCGCGACGCGGTGACCTTGCGTCCCTTCGCCCGCTGCGCCTCCACCGCGGCGACCACGTCGCCGTCGACGCCCATGCCCGCCGTGAACACCGCCCAGCGCTCCCCGCAGTCCATCAGGCCGATGCGGCGCCAGATCCCCGTGCGCCGGTACTCGCTGAGCAGGTCGACGAGCTGGTTCGTGGCCTGCAACGGGTCCGGGCTGATGCCCAGCGCGCGGGCGAACACGTTGGCCGACCCGCCCGGCACCACGCCGACCGCGGGAGCCGCACCGCCGGGCCCCACCTCGTCCATGATGCCGTTGACCACCTCGTTCACCGTGCCGTCGCCGCCGTGCACGATCAGCACGTCCACGCCGTCGCGGGCGGCGTCGCGGGCGATCTCGATCGCGTGGCCACGGTGATCGGTGTGTGCGACGGTCAACGAGACCCGGCTCTCCAGGGCGTGCGCCAGCAGATCGCGGCCCGCCGCGGTCGTCGATGTGGCATTCGGGTTCACGATCAGCACGGCACGCACGAGGGCTGAGCCTAACGGCACGGCGCCCGCGGGCACGCCCTGCACCGCGGTGCCCGGCGGTACGGTACGACGGTGACCGAACGTCGACTGCTCCTCGTCAACGGGCCGAACCTCAACCTGCTCGGTACCCGCCAGCCCGAGGTGTACGGCGCCACGACGCTGGCCGAGATCGAGGCCAGGGTCAGTGAGGTGGCCAAGGAGTCGGGCCTGAAAGTGCGCGCCGTGCAGAGCAACCACGAGGGCGCGCTCGTCGACGCTATCCACGCGGCGCGCACCGACTGCGCGGGCATCGTCATCAACCCGGCCGCCTACAGCCATACCTCGGTCGCCATCGCCGATGCGCTGCGCTCGGTCGGATTACCGGTCGCCGAAGTGCATTTGAGCAACATCCACGCGCGTGAGGAGTTCCGGCACCACTCGTATGTCTCCGCCGTGGCCGACATGGTGGTCGCCGGAGCGGGGCCGCTGGGCTACGAGATGGCCGTGCGCTATCTGGCGGACAGGCTCACACCGTGACGCCTCGCGCGGTGCGGATCGCCGGCGGAATCGCCGTAGCGCAAGGCACTCTCGCGATCGTGATGGCCGTCGTGCTGACGGTCCGCGAACTCGCCGGCCACCGCGAGGTCGCGATCAGCGGCTACGGGACCGCCGTGTGGTTCGTCATCATGGGCTCCGCAGTGATCGCGGCGGGGTGGGCACTGTGGACCGGACGCCGGTGGGGCCGGGGCATCGCGGTGTTCGCGAACCTGCTGCTGCTGGGCGTGGCCTGGTATGTGTTCAGCTCAGGGCAGCTGCTCTACGCGGTGGCCGTCGCCGCGGTGTCCGTCGCCGTGCTCGCATTGCTGTTCAGCCCGCCGGTGCTGCACTGGCTGGGTCATCCCGATTCGGCCAGCTCCGAGAGCTCGGAGCCGGAGACGCGGTAGGTGATCCACTCGGTCTGCGGCCGGCCTCCGACGCTGTCGTAGAGGGCGATCGCGTCGACGTTCCAATCCAGCACCGCCCACGTCAGCCGGCTGTACCCGTGCTCGACACACTCGCGCGCGAGCGTCGCCAGCAGCCTGCGCGCCAGTCCGCGCCTGCGGAAGTCCGGACGCACGAACAGATCCTCGAGGTAGATGCCGGCCACGCCGTCCCAGGTGGAGAAGTTGCGAAACCACAGCGCACCCCCGGCGGCCCGACCGTCCACCTCGGCGATGTGTCCGAAGACCGTCGGCGCGGACCCGAACAGCGCTTCGCGCAGCTGGTCCTCGGTGACCGTGCACTCGGCCGACGCGCGCTCGAACGCGGCGAGTTCGTGGATCATCGCCGTCAGTTCGACTTCGTCGCCGGGCCGCACGGATCGGATCACGGTACTGCTGTCGGTCACGGCGCCACTCCCAACGCGGACAGGATGGTCTTGAATTTCGTTGTGGTCTCGTCGACTTCGTCGTCCGGATCAGACTCGGCGACGATCCCGCCGCCGGAGTGGGCCACCGCGGTGCGCCGGTCGGCCGACAGCTGGGCACACCGGATCGACACCACCCAGCGCCCGTCCCCGCGCTGGTCGCACCACCCCACGGTGCCGGCGTAGAAGCCGCGGTCACCTTCGATCTCGTCGATCAGCGCGACGGCCCGGTCGGTGGGAGAGCCGCCGACGGCCGGCGTCGGGTGCAGTGCGACCGCGAGATCCAGTGCGGTCGTGGACTTTTCGCGCAGGCGACCGGAAATCGGCGTGTAAAGGTGCCATACCGCGGCGGTCTTGGTGAGCTGCGGGTGCTCGGCGACCTGCAGGTCGGTGCACAGAGGATCGAGCGCATCCCGCAACGCCTCTACGACCAGTTGATGCTCGTGCCGGTTCTTCGCCGAGTCGGCGAGCGCAGCGCCGCTGGCCGCGTCGGCGTCCGGGTCGCGGTGGCGCGGCGCGGACCCCGCGAACGGTCGGCAGGTGACCTGCAAACCCTGCCGGGCGACCAGCAGTTCGGGGCTGGCGCCGATCAGGGCGGCGCCGGAGTACCCGTCACCGGCCGCGGACAGGTCGACGAGGTATTTGGTGGCCTGCACGTCGTCGGCGGCCAACCGGTGCAGCACCGTCCGAGCGTCCAGCGGCCCGTCGGCGGCGAGCCGCAGCGCGCGCGCCAACACCACCTTCTGCAGACCGCCGGCGGGGTCCCGCAGCCGCTCGAGGGCCGCGGCGATGCGCCGGCGGTGCTCGTCGGCATCCGGGGTCATCTCCGCGATCCGCGTCGCGGCGAGCTCGCGCAGCGGCCATGCGGGCAGGGCGTCGGTGAACCTCACCGACTGCGGCCGCAGCAGTGCCGCCGGCGCGGCCACGTCGAAAGGCAGCGCGCCCACCACCATCGGTGTGCTATGCGACGCCAGCGCGGCTCGCGCGTCGGCGATGTGCGGAAATGCGGTCTGCACCCCCTCGGCCACGACGACACCCTCCGGGCCGGCCATCACGAACGAGGGCTCGCGCGTCACGTCGGTGCTGCCGGGTCGGGATGGCCGGTCAGGCCCAGCGCGCTGAGCTGGCGGACGCCGTGCTCGAAGCCGCACACCGCGATGGACACGGCGGGCATCGCGAAGCGGATGCCTTCGTACACGGGCTGCTCGATCCAGCGGGTGATCACCGCGCGGGAGAAGTGGCCGTGGCCGACGAACACGACGTCGCGGGTCTGCATGTGCTCCAGCGCCAATTCGATCGCGCGATCGGCCCGCTCGCACACCTCGGCGGAGGTCTCGCCGCCGGGGCAGCCGTGGGTCCACACCAGCCAGTTCGGCACGGCTTTGCGGATCTCATCGGTCGTGGTGCCCTCGTAGTCGCCGTAATCCCACTCGCTGATCAGGGGATTGACGTCGTCGATCTGCAGACCGGCCAGTTCCGCCGTGGTCTTGGCCCTGGTGCGCGGGCTGCTGACGACGTAGGGATCGTCCAACCGCATCTGGACCAGGGTGTCGGCGGCCGCCTTGGCCTGCTCGCGGCCGTCGGCGGTGAGGTCGAGTTCGGTGCGGCTGGTGTGTTTGCCGGATTTCGACCACTCGGTTTCGCCGTGGCGGAGCAGGATCAGCCGGTGTTGCAGGAGGCCCACGGTGTCCGATTGTGCCCCACGCCGGCCCGACACAGGCGTGCGCGGGTCGCTGACGACCCTCGCTCGGTCGGGCATGCCAAGATGGGTCTCGTGACGCGGATACTTGCGGTCGCCAATCAAAAGGGCGGGGTCGCCAAGACGACGACGGTGGCGTCGCTGGGGGCCGCAATGGTCGAGCTGGGCAAGCGGGTGTTGATCGTCGACCTGGACCCTCAGGGCTGTCTGACGTTCTCGCTGGGACAGGACCCGGACAAGCTCGCGGTATCGGTGCACGAGGTGCTGTTGGGCGAGGTCGAGCCGGACGCCGCGCTGGTCGAGACGACCGAGGGAATGACGTTGCTTCCCGCCAACATCGATCTCGCCGGCGCAGAGGCGATGCTGCTGATGCGCGCCGGGCGGGAGTACGCGCTCAAGCGTGCGCTCGCCAAACTCGCCGACCGGTTCGACGTGGTGCTCATCGACTGCCCGCCGTCGCTCGGCGTGCTCACCCTCAACGGGCTGACCGCCGCCGACGAGGTGATCGTTCCGCTGCAGTGTGAGACGCTCGCGCATCGCGGCGTCGGGCAGTTCCTGCGCACCATCAACGACGTCCAGCAGATCACCAACCCGGACCTCAAGATGCTGGGCGCGTTGCCCACGCTGTACGACTCGCGCACCACCCACAGCCGCGACGTGCTGTTCGACGTCGTGGACCGCTACGGTCTGCCGGTGCTGGCGCCGCCGATCCCGCGCACCGTGAGGTTCGCCGAGGCCACGGCCTCGGGCTCGTCGGTGCTCACCGGCCGGAAGAACAAGGGCGCGCTGGCGTACCGGGACCTGGCCAACGCACTGTTGAAGCACTGGAAGACCGGAAAGGCGCTGGCCACCTACACGCCGGAGGTGTGAACCGGCCTCGCCGCTTGATCGTCACCCTCCGAGTCTGATTGTCGGGCTCTCCCCCGCAAGCGGGAGGTGCCCCCACACCGCGGCTCGTTCCTCGCCGCTTGATCGTCACCCTCCGAGCGCGACGAGCTCGTCCCCCCGCTTCTCCAGCACCGCCGACCCGGCCACCGCCGGCACCACCGGACCCCGCACAGGCGGCCGCTCCAGCGGAATGTGCCGATCGGGTGCCCCGGTGTTCGGGTCGAACAGGTCGTAGCCGCCCGTCACCGGCACCATCAGCCGGCCGGCCATGACGGTCGCAGGTCCGACCGGCGCATTGGGCCCCGACGCGGCCACCGTGTACTTGTATTGAAAGTTGTTGGCGGAGAACACCATCACGTCTTCGCCCGTCCACCACGTGATGAGATCGCCGGCGCGGGACATGGTCGCGTCGGCCGACGGCGGGCCGGTCACCACCGTGCTGTCGATGGTCGCGCCGGTCTCGTCGACGATGTCGACGCGCGGCTTGGGCGTCGGGACGTACACCGCGGTCGTCGTGTCGGACACCCCGACGATCCGCGCGCCGGTGCCATCGCGAAGGCCCTTCTGCGGCACGTACTTCACGTCCGGTGTGTCCTCTTCCTTGGCCGGCCGCAGCAGCGTCAGCCGCAGGTCGGCCTTGCCGGGACACGCCTCGAGCACCGACACGGCGGCCGAGCTCGCGGCCGCGGAGACGAACCGGCACAGCGGCGACGCCGACTTGCCGGGGTTCAGCGGCGCGTCGAGGGCGCCGTAGCTGAGCATGCGGACCAAGTCGGAGCGCCACATCTCCAGCCGGGTATCGCCGGCCGACAGCACCGTGGTGCCGTCACCGGACAACGTGACATGGCGGTCGGCGTAGCTGGTGCGGGACGGGCCGCGGGTTCCCGTCCTTGCGTCCACGGAGCTGACCTGCCCGCAACCGCGCGCGTCGGGATAGACGGCCACGGCGTAGTTGTAGACCCACGTGACGCCGCACAAGTCGAGGTCGCGGGTATAGCTCCACAGCGATCGACCCGTGACCGGATCGCGGCCCTGCATCTCACGGCCGTCGCCGGTGACCACGGCACCCGACACCACCAGCGGTTCGCTGGCTTCGGAGTCCGGAGCGCTCCACAGCTGCTTCAGCGCCCCTGGTACCGCGGCGGCAGGCTCCAGCGTGGGCACGGGGGACGCCGCGCGCCGACTCTCCGTCGCCCTGGCGTCGCTCGTCCACCAGATGACCGCGGCGACCACCGCCACGGCGACGGCGATCGCCGCTGCCGCCACCATGTCGGCCCGAGTGCGGCGTTCGGGTTTGACCATCCTCGGCTAGCTGGTGCCTGCGGGGGCCTTGCTCGGGCGGCGCCGGCGACGCCTGCGCGCCGGGCGAGCCGCATCGGCGGACTCGCCGCCGTCGGATTCGGCCGGGGTGGCCTGCTCGGCCGACTCGGGGTGGCCGCTGACGGTCTGGCCGCCGCGGGTGCGTCGACGCGTGCGGGTGCTGCGCTTGGCCGGCCTGTCACCGTTGTCCTCGGTGCTGCGCTGACGGGACGACTTCGTGGCCGACGCGCTGCGGGCACGCCCGATCGAGCCGCCCGCATCGGCCGGGATGTTGAGTTCCTCGTAGAGGTGCGGCGAGCTCGAGTACGTCTCGGCGGGCTCGGGCGTGTCGAGGCCGAGCGCCTTGTCGATCATCGACCAGCGGGGCAGCTCGTCCCAGTCCACCAGCGTCACCGCGATTCCCGTCTTGCCCGCGCGACCGGTACGGCCGATGCGGTGCACGTAGGACTGCTCGTCCTCGGGGATCTGGAAGTTGATGACGTGGGTGATGTCGTCGATGTCGATGCCGCGCGCCGCGACGTCGGTCGCCACCAGCACGTCGACCTCGCCGGTGCGGAAGGCCTTGAGCGCCTTCTCCCGGGCGCCCTGGCCCAGGTCACCGTGTACGGCGCCGACCTTGAACCCGCGCTCGGATAGCTCGTCGGCCACCTTCTGCGCGGTGCGCTTGGTGCGGGTGAAGATCATCGTGGCGCCCCGGCCCTCGGCCTGCAGGATGCGGCTGACCATCTCGACCTTGTCGAGCGCGTGCGCCCGGTAGGCGAACTGCTCGGTGGTGTCGTGGGTGGCCGCCGAATGCGGGGCCTCGGCGCGGATGTGCGTCGGCTGGGTCATGAACGTCCGGGCCAGCGTGATGATCGGGTCCGGCATGGTCGCCGAGAACAGCATGGCCTGCCGCTGGGCGGGGATCTGCTTGAGGATCCGCTCGATGTCGGGCAGGAAGCCCAGGTCGAGCATCTCGTCGGCCTCGTCGAGCACCAGCGTCGACAGGCCGCCGAGCTGCAGGTGACCCTGCTGCGCGAGATCGAGAAGCCGGCCCGGGGTGCCGACGACCACGTCGACGCCCTTCTGCAGCGCCTCGATCTGCGGCTCGTACGGACGGCCGCCGTAGATCGCGGTCACCGTCAGCTTGCGGGTGTCGTCGGCCATCAGGTACTTCGAGGCCCCGACGAGGTCGCCGTAGACCTGCAGGCACAGCTCGCGCGTCGGGACGACGATCAGGGCCCGCGGGATCCCGGTCAGGGGGCGTTCGGTGTCGGTGGTGATCCGGTGCAGCAGCGGCACACCGAACGCGAAGGTCTTGCCCATGCCGGTGCGGGCCTGGCCGATCAGGTCGTCGCCGGCCAGCGCCAGCGGCAGCGTGAGCTCCTGGATCGCGAAGGCGTGTTCGATGCCGTTGTCGGCGAGGGCGCGCACGATCTCGTCGCGCACTCCCAGTTCGGCGAAGGTGGGGTGCTGGGTTACGGGAGTCATGTTGTGTAGACGAAGCCTTTCACTTGTCAATCCTCATGCGTTTTCACGCGCGCACGAGTTGAGAAGTGAACTTCGCGGGGCCCAGCGCTGAGGGAGGCGGGCCATCTGCGTGCACGCACATTTTCCGAGGTGTCTGCGGCGATGCCGGCCGACCTGACCTGGATTGATCTGTCGGCCTGAGCGCCGACACCGGTATCCATGGTAGCTGGTCCATCGGGCCCGGGCTCACCATGACGGTTCGATGGCCGTTCGCGTCTACAGTGAGCCCATGACTTCGACGCCGTCTGCGGCTGCCGCATCCGCCCCGACGGGCGGATCCAGCGCCCCGGCCGTGACGCCCGATCATCCCGGCGTCAACGAGCTTTTCGCGCTGCTCGCCTACGGCGAGGTGGCCGCGTTCTACCGGCTGACCGAGGAAGCGCGGATGGCCCCCAACCTGCGCGGACGCATCAACATGGCGAGCATGGCCGCCGCCGAGATGAACCACTACGAGGTGCTGCGCGACGCGCTGGAGCGGCGCGGCGTCGACGTCGTGCCCGCGATGACGAGGTACGCGTCGGCGCTGGAGAACTACCACCGGCTGACGACTCCGAGCACGTGGCTCGAGGCGCTCGTCAAGACGTACGTCGGTGACGCGCTGGCCGCCGACTTCTACCTCGAGATCGCCGACTCGATGCCCGACGCGGTCGCCGATGTGGTGCGCTCGGTGCTGTCCGAGACCGGGCATTCGCAGTTCGTCGTCGCCGAGGTGCGGGCCGCCGTGACGGCCAGCGACCGCCAGCGCCACCGCTTGGCGCTGTGGTCACGCCGGCTGCTCGGCGAGGCGATCACGCAGGCGCAGTTCGTGCTGGCCGACCACGACGAGCTCGTCGACCTGGTGATGTCGGGTGGCGGCCTGTCGCAGATGACGGATTTCTTCGACCGGTTGCAGAACACGCACAGTAGCCGGATGCAGGAGCTGGGCCTGGCCTGACGGTCACCGGGTGCAGTTGGTGATCATCGAGTTGCTGTTCTGCGCCGCGATCACCGCGCCGTTGGCGTCGCTGATGCTGCAGTTGAGCTGACCCCCGACGCTGGTGGCGGTCACCGAGCTCAGCGTGACGCCGGGATCGAGCACCACGGTCTTCGACCAGGGCAGTGAGACGTTCATCTCGGTCTGCAGGGCGCCGCGCTGGTCGGTGTAGATGACGGTGACGAAGTCGATCAGCTGCTTGTTGCCGGTGATGTGGTAGGTGATGGTGCCCGGAGCCGCTGCGGGCGCCGGGGGCGCGGCTTGCGGGGCGGGCAGCACGGGCACTGCGGGCGCCGGCGTCGGGGTCTGGGCGGTCGGGGTGATGGTGGTGACGGTCTCGGCGGGCAGCGACGGCGACGGCGGTGCGGCCGCGGCGCGCGGTGCCGAGGTGGGTGCCGCCGACGGAGCGGCAGCGGCGGTCGTGGTGGGTTCCCCCGATGCTCCGTCTTGGCTCAAGGTCGCCGACACCGAACCGCTGTCGCCGCCACCGAGGATCATGCTCGCCGTGATGACCGCGACGAACAGGATCGCGCCCGCCACGCCGGCGATCCACATCCAGCGCCGGTCGATGCGGGCCTCGTCGTACATCTCGACGGCCTCGTCGTAGTCCTCGGCGGGTTCGTCGTAACCCGGATACGGCGGATAGACATCCGTGTCCAGATCGCCGTAACGACCGTCGGTCCCGTACCCCTCGTAGCCCGCGTCATCGCCGTACCGGCCGCCGTACCGGCCGCTGGAGCGCCCGCTGCGGCGCGAACTGCGCATCCGCTCGGTCGGCGTCAGCGAATACGGTGATTGTGCGGTATAAGGCCTGTTCATGCAGCTGTCCCAGTCGTCGCTTCCGGTTGCGGAGCCGATGCTACTGAGGCCAAAGTGACGGATGAGGCTGACGCGCCTGCCCCGCGGTCACGGTCGGGACTCGGTTCGGTCGCCCTCGCGTTGCGGGGCCACCGACCCCTGGTCGAACCCGCCACCGCGTTCGCCGACCGCGTAGGTCCCGGCCCCGCCGCACCCGCCCGGCGTCCACTAGCCTCCTGTGAGAAGAACGTCGACGAACAGAAGGGTTTTCACCGTGGAGGTCAAGATCGGTGTCACCGACAGCCCGCGCGAGCTGATCCTCAGCAGTGCGCAGACGCCGGCCGAGGTGGAGAAGTTGGTCACCGATGTGCTGGACGCGGGGACGGGCGTGCTGGCGCTGACCGACGAGAAGGGGCGCCGATACCTCGTGCAGTCCGCCCGGATCGCCTATGTCGAGATCGGCGCCGCCGATGCGCGCCGGGTCGGGTTCGGCGTCGGAATCGACACGGCCAAGTCCGCGGGGTAGGCGCAGGCCGGCGGTCGGGGGCCGGGGTCAGGACCTCGTCAGGGGCACGTGCGACAGGCCGCCCCAGATGAACTGGACCGTGCCCTCGACGGCGTCGTCCTTGGCGATCGGGCGCTCGTTGTTGAGCCAGTACCGGGCCGAGTCGACGCTGATGCTCACCAGGCCCACCGCGATCATCCTGGCGCGGTGCGGTTCCAGCCCCGAATCGTGGCTGATCAGGTCGAACACCGCGTCGGTGCAGGATTCCGTGGCGACCTTGACCTGCGCGGCCACCTGGGGCTCGGTCACGTAATCGTTCTCGAAGATCAGCCGGTAGCCCTGGCCGTCGTGCTCGATGAAGTCGAAGAACGCCGCGACGGCGGCGCGCACCCGCTGGCGGTTGTCGGTCGTGGTGCGCAGTGCCTGGCGCACGCCGGACACCAGATTGTCGACGTGGCGCTGCAGCACCGCCAGGTAGAGCTCGACTTTCGAGGCGAAATGCTGGTAGAGAACCGGTTTGCTGACGCCCGCGCGGTCGGCGATCTCGTCCATTCCCGCGGCGTGGTAACCGCGGTCGACGAAGACTTCGCTGGCTGCCACCAATAATTGACCGCGGCGCTCGTCACGCGGCAACCGGTTACCACGCCTGGCTGCGCTGGCGCTGGGCAGGCCGGTGCCGTTGGCAGGCTGGCCTCCCCGCCGCTGCGCCGTTCTGGCGAGTTCGCTCATCAGGACCTCGAATTCTCCGGCCGGCGCGACCGGCGTCTTGAGTTCGCTCGCACTGACACTACTACCGATGCCTGCTCGCGGGCGCGAGGACAGGTGCCCGCGAGTGAGCCGCGACACCGAAACGCGGTCGTGCAGGCCTCCCGGTGGCGCGCCGAAAGAGTAAGTCCGCGCGGCTGTGTCATCCTGTTCCGGTGACCTACGACCCGGGGCGTCACGGGGGCGTGCCGGTGCTGCGCGACGAGTGGCGCGAACCGCTCCGCGCGCAACGCGACCCTCTCGCCGATCAGCCGGGCCGGGTCAGATCCAATCGGGACGACCACAAACGCTGGCGCAAGCAGACCTGGATCGGTCGCTTCGTCTCGACGTACGGGTGGCGGGCCTACGCGCTGCCCCTGCTCGCCGTGCTGACCGCTGTCGTGCTGTACCAGACCATGACGGGCACCAGCGTCGCGCCGGCGCCGCGAGACGAGGGCCCCGTGCAGGGTCCCCCGACGATCGGTGCCGCGAGCAAGGCCATCGTGGGCGCACCGCCCAAAGGCCTGACGCAGTTCGACGCCAATCTGCCGACCGGGATCCTGCCCCAAGGAGGGCCGTTCACCGAAGCCGGCGCCCGGACCTGGCACGTCGTGCCCGGCACCACACAGCAGGTCGGCCAGGGCACCAGCAAGATCTTCACCTACACCGTCGAGGTCGAAGACGGCGTGGACACCACGTCGTTCGGAGGTGACGAGGGGTTCGCCCGGATGGTCGACGAGACGCTGGCCAACCCGAAGAGCTGGACCCACAACCCGCAGTTCGCGTTCACCCGCGTCGACGCGAACTCCGGCGTGCAACCCGACTTCCGGGTGTCGCTGACCTCGCCGATGACGGTCCGCCAAGGCTGCGGTTACGACATTCAGCTCGAAGCCTCCTGCTACAACCCGGCCTACGGCGACCAGCCGCGCGTCTTCATCAACGAAGCGCGCTGGGTGCGCGGCGCCGTCCCGTTCCAGGGCGACATCGGGTCCTACCGCCAGTACGTCATCAACCACGAGGTCGGCCACGCCATCGGCTACCCGCGCCACGAGCAGTGCGCCGACAACGGTGACCTGGCGCCGGTGATGATGCAGCAGACCTTCTCGACCAGCGACAACGACGCCGCCCGGTTCGACCCGGGGACCGTCACCGCCGACGGCAAGACCTGCCGCTTCAACCCCTGGCCGTACCCGATCGCCTAATGGGAGTTGATCGGCGAGCCTTGAATGGATTGCGATCCGGTGCGGCGACGCTGATCATCGAGCCGCTGGTCGGTGAGCACTGTGTGCGCCTGGAGTGCCGTTCGACTCCTAGCTCTAGATCGTGCCCCGGCCGGTTCGGTGAGGTCGCTTATAGCGCTGATGGGGTGTCGTGCCGACGCGAGCACTGATCCATTAGGTCGCCGCGGGGTGCCCTCGGGCTTGATGTGAGTCAACGACGACTGCAGGGAGGTGGGCACTGATGATCTTCGTCGGCGACGACTGGGCCGAAGACCATCACGACGTGTATCTGATGGACGAGGCTGGCCAACGGCTGGCGGCGCGGCGATTACCCGAGGGCCTCTCCGGTATCCGGGCCCTGCACGAGCTGATCGCCGTCCACGCCGACCAACCCGACCAGGTGCTGGTCGGCATCGAAACCGATCGCGGCCTGTGGGTCTCAGCGTTGGCCGCGGCCGGCTATCAGGTGTGGGCGATCAACCCGATGGCAGCCGCTCGCTACCGTGATCGACATCACGTGGCGGGGGCGAAGTCCGATGCCGCTGATGCCAAGCTCTTGGCCGATCTGGTCCGCACCGACCGGCACAACCACCGTCAGATCGCCGGCGACAGCCCCGATGCTGAGGCGATCAAGGTGCTGGCCCGCTCGCATCAGAGTTTGATCTGGGCGCGCACCCGGCATGCCAACATGCTGCGCAGCGCGCTGCGGGAGTACTACCCCGCCGCATTAGAGGCCTTCGATGCGCTCACCGACGGCGACGCACTGGCCATCCTGGGACGTGCACCGACACCTGAACAAGGTGCCCAACTGAGCCTGGCCAAGATCGGATCGGCACTCAAAGCCGCTGGGCGGCAACGCAACATCGAGGCACGCGCCGCCGAGATCCAAGCCGTGTTGCGGCGCAAGCACCTCACCGCACCCCCCGCGGTCGCGGCTGCGTTTGGGGCCACCACAACCGCGGCGGTGCATGTCATCGCGGCGTTGAACACCCAGATCGCCGACCTGGAAACCGCGCTGGCCGACCATTTTGAGACACACCCGGACGCCGACATCTACCGCTCCCTGCCAGGACTTGGTGTCGTGCTCGGCGCCCGGGTGCTCGGTGAGTTCGGGGACGACCCGAACCGGTTCACCACGGCCAAGTGTCGCAAGAACTACGCCGGAACATCACCGTTGACCATCGCGTCGGGTCGAAAACGTGCCGTGCTGGCCCGCCACGTCCGCAACAAACGCCTCTACGACGCCATTGATCAATGGGCATTCTGCGCGCTGCTTCGAAGCCCCGGTGCGCGGACCTACTACGACGAGCACCGCGCAGCCGGCGACACCCACCATCAAGCGCTACGCGCACTCGGGAACCGGCTCGTCGGCGTCCTCCACGGCTGCCTCCGCCACCACACACGCTACGAGGAACACAAGGCCTGGGCGCACCGACAAACCGCAGCCGCTTGATCTACTACGCACCTGGGGTATCTAGAGCGCGCGAGGCTGCCCCGCGAGCCGCACATCCCGCGGGAAGCGTCTGGCCCTCGTCGCTGTTGATTGCAGTGGCCCATCAGGAACTGGTGAGATGGTGCCCAGAGCCCAATCAAGGAGATGTTCGGTGTCGACACCGTTGCCGCCGCTGGTGGAGCCAGCGGCTGAACTCAATCGCGAAGAGGTCGCGCGCTACAGCCGCCACCTCATCATTCCCGACCTCGGCCTGGACGGGCAGAAACGGCTGAAGAACGCCCGCGTCCTGGTGATCGGTGCCGGCGGGCTCGGCTCGCCCACGCTGCTCTACCTCGCCGCCGCCGGAGTCGGAACCATCGGCATCGTCGAGTTCGACGTCGTCGACGAGTCCAACCTGCAGCGCCAGATCATCCACGGCCAGTCCGACATCGGGCGGTCGAAGGCCGAGAGCGCGCGCGACTCGATCCTCGAGGTCAACCCACTCGTCGACGTGCGGCTGCACGAGATGCGGCTGGAGCCCGACAATGCGGTCGAGCTGTTCGAGCAGTACGACCTGATCCTCGACGGCACCGACAACTTCGCCACCCGCTATCTGGTCAACGACGCGGCGGTGCTCGCAGGCAAGCCGTACGTGTGGGGCTCGATCTACCGCTTCGAGGGCCAGGTCTCGGTGTTCTGGGAAGACGCTCCGGCCGATGAGGGCGGCAATGAACGGGGCCTGAACTACCGCGACCTCTACCCCGAGCCGCCGCCACCGGGGATGGTGCCCTCGTGCGCCGAGGGCGGCGTGCTGGGGATCCTGTGCGCGTCCATCGCGTCGGTGATGGGCACCGAGGCCATCAAGTTGATCACCGGCATCGGGGAGCCGCTGCTGGGCAGGCTGATGGTCTACGACGCCCTCGACATGACCTACCGCACCATCAAGATCCGCAAGGACCCGTCCACCCCGAAGATCACCGAGCTCATCGACTACGAGGAGTTCTGCGGCGTGGTGTCCGAGGACGCCGCCGAAGCGGCCAGGGAGGCCACCGTCACGCCGCGGGAGCTGCAGGAGCTGCTGGAGTCCGGCAAGAAGTACGCGCTGATCGACGTGCGCGAGCCCGTCGAGTGGGACATCAACCACATCGAGGGCGCCGAACTGATCCCGAAGTCGACGATCGAGTCCGGCGACGGCCTGGCCAAGTTGCCGCAGGACCGGGTTCCGGTGCTGTACTGCAAGACCGGGGTGCGTTCGGCGGAGGCGCTGGCGGTGATCAAGAAGGCGGGCTTCAGCGACGCCATGCACCTGCAAGGCGGCATCGTCGCCTGGGCCAAGCAACTCGAACCCGACATGGTCATGTACTAGCGCGGGGTGGCCGCCGCTCTCGCTTACGCTGTTTCGGTGACCGCTGAGCGCCCACCCGAGCACGTACTCACAGCCTTCGGGCTGTCCGGAGTGCAGCCGGTGCCGTTGGGCTCCAGCTGGGAGGGCGGCTGGCGGTGCGGTGAGGTCGTGCTGTCCATGGTCGCCGACCATGCCCGCGCCGCCTGGTCGGCCAAGGTCCGCGAGACGCTGTTCGTCGACGGGGTCCGGCTGGCGCGGCCGGTGCGTTCGACCGACGGTCGCTACGTCGTCGCGGGTTGGCGGGCCGACACCTACGTCGCGGGGACGCCCGAGCCGCGCCACGACGAGGTCGTGTCGGCCGCGGTGCGGCTGCACGAGGCCACCGCAAAGCTGGAGCGGCCCCGCTTCCTGACGCAGCCGCCGATCGCGCCGTGGGCCGACGTCGACGTCTTCATCGCCGCCGACCGCGCGGCGTGGGAGGAACGGCCGCTGCACTCGCTGCCGCCCGGCGCGCGGGTGTCGCCGGGCACATCGGACGGGCAGAAGTCCATCGAGTTGATCAATCAGCTTGCCTCGCTGCGGCGCCCCACCAAGAGCCCCAGCCAGCTGGTGCACGGAGACCTCTACGGCACAGTGCTTTTCGCCGGTACCGCCGCGCCCGGCATCACCGACATCACCCCGTACTGGCGGCCGCCGGCCTGGGCGGCCGGGGTCGTGGTCGTCGACGCGCTGTCGTGGGGCGAGGCCGACGATGCGCTCATCGAGCGGTGGGACACCCTGCCCGAGTGGCCGCAGATGTTGTTGCGCGCGTTGATGTTCCGGCTCGCGGTGCATGCGCTGCATCCGCGGTCGACGGCAGCGGCGTTCCCCGGGCTGGCCCGCACCGCGGCGCTGGTGCGCCTGGCGCTGTGACCGTCGGCGGTCAGAACCGGTGCCGGCACCCGCTCAGCGGCACGCGTCCGTCGGTCGCCAGCACTCCTTCGGCGCGCAGCCGTTCGAGTTGCGCGCTCGCCAGATGAGGCGCGGGCCTGCCCGACGCTCTGATCACCCGATGCCACGGCAGGTCTGAGGAGTCGGTGCGCATGATCCACGCGACGATGCGCGGGCTGGAGAGTCCCGCGGCGTCGGCGATGTCGCCGTAGGTGGCGACCTTGCCCGCGGGGATGGCCGCCACGAGGCCGCGTACGGTCTCGACATGCTCGTCGGTGATCGGCGCCATCAGGGCAGCCGGTCGCGGATCAGCGCTGCGGTCTCGGCCGGTTTGGCCAGCGGCACCATGTGGTCGCAATCCCATTCGAGCAGCGTGAAATTCGGCCCCTGAGCGGCGTCGAGCGAGGCGACCAGCTCATCGGTCGCATACGGCGGGTCGGTGCGGGTGGCGCGGACCAGCGTGGTCGGGGTGCCGTCGCGGGGCAGCGGCACCGGCCGGGTGAGTTCGCTCCAGTAGCAGAGCATCGCCGGGATGCTGATCCGCCAGCCCACCCGGCCGTTCGGCAACGCGACGAGGTGCTCGTCGAGTTCGCGCTCGAGCTCGGCCTCGGCGACCTCGCCCCAGGAGCCGTCGACCTTCTCCCGGCGAGCCTCGGCGCGGTCGGTGTAGTCGGGCGAGCGGTACATGTCGTCGGCGATCTCGCGCATCCGGGCGCCGTCGAGGGCCACCGCGGGATCGAGCAGCACCAGCCCGGCGATCAGGTCGGGCCGGGCCGCGGCGAGGTTCAGCGCGAGCGCGCCGCCGAACGAGTGACCGACGACCACGACGGGGCCGTCGGTTTCGGCGTCGAGGAGGGCGCCCAGCGCCGCGACGTTGGCGTCGATCGTCCACGGAGCGTCCCAGGACGACCGGCCGTGGCCCAGGAGATCCGGCGCGAGAGCCGCCACATCGGGCAGGTAGTCGGTGAACAACGACTGCCAGCGCCGGCCGTGCCCGGTCAGCCCGTGGACGGCCAGCACCCGGGCCGGCCCGGACGGGCCGAATCGGTAGGTCTTCAGCAGGTCGGTCATGTCTGACGATGCTGCCAGGCAACGACGGCGGCCGAGATGTCGGACCCCCGTGGTGTCATGCACTCATGTCCGCGCCGCACATCGAACTGACGCCTGCCGCCCTGGGTCGCCACGACGTGAAGGGCGTCGTCCGGGTCCTGGGCGGCCCCGGGACGGGGAAGAGCAGCCTGCTCGTCGACACGGCGGTGGCTCACATCGCGGCGGGTCGCGACCCGGAATCAGTTCTGCTGCTGACAGGTTCAGCGCGGCTCGGCGCACAGGCGAGGGCGGCCATCACGACGGCACTGCTCGGCGCCGGTGAGCGCACCGCGGTACGCGAACCGCTCGTGCGCACCGTGCACTCCTACGCTTTCGCGGTGCTGCGGCTGGCCGCCCAGCGCAACGGCAGTCCGCCGCCCCGCCTGATCACCAGCGCCGAGCAGGACGGCATCATCCGCGAACTGCTGGCCGGTGACGTCGAGGACGGTGACGCCTCACCCGTCCGCTGGCCGCAGCGTCTGCGGCCCGCGCTGAGCACCGTCGGGTTCGCGACCGAGCTGCGCGACCTGATGGCCCGCTGCAGTGAGCGTGGCGTCGATCCCGTTGCGCTGCAACACATCGGCCGTCGGTCCGGCCGGCCGGAGTGGCAGGCGGCGGGGCGCTTCGCGCAGGCGTACGAGCAGATCATGCTGTTGCGCTCGGCGGTCGGCATGGCCGCGCCGCAGGCCACGGTGCCCGCGCTGGGCGCCGCCGAACTGGTGGGTGCGGCACTCGAGGCGTTCGCCACCGATGCCGAGCTGCTGGCCGCCGAACGCGCTCGCGTCAAGCTGCTGCTGGTCGACGACGCTCAGCATCTCGATCCCCAGGCCGCACGGCTGGTCCAGGTGCTGGCTTCCGGCGCGGAGCTCACCGTGATCGCCGGCGATCCGCTGCAGACTGTCTTCGGTTACCGGGGCGCCGATCCCGCGCTGCTGCGCGGGGCCGGCCGTGAGCTGACGTTGACTCGGTCGCACCGGTGCGCGGCTCCCGTGGCCGACGCCATCAGCGCCGTCGCGCGCCGGCTTCCCGGTACCGACGCGGTGCGCGGCGTGACGGGAACCGGCGCGGCGGGGTCGGTGGCGGTACGCATCGCCGCGTCGTCGCATGCGGAGTCGGCGCTGATCGCCGATGCGCTGCGGCGTGCCCATCTCGTCGACGGGGTCCCGTGGGCGCAGATGGCGGTGGTCCTGCGGTCGGTGCCGCGCATGGGCGCGGCGCTGGGCCGCGCGCTGACCGCCGCCGGGGTGCCGGTGGATCTCCCGCCCGCCGATGCGGCGCTGGCGGATCAGCCCGCGGTACGGGCGCTGCTGACCGTGCTGGAGGCCGTCACCGACGGCCTGGACGGTGAGCGCGCGCTGGCGCTGGTGACCGGGCCGATCGGCCGGGTCGACCCGGTCTCGCTGCGGCAGTTGCGGCGCTCGTTGCGCCGGTCTGCGCCCGAATCGGTAAGCGGCGTCGGTGAATTGCTCGCCCACGCCGTGGAGCACGGTGCCGGTGGGTTGCCGGACGATCAGGCGCGGGCGCTGCGCCGGGTGCGCACCGTGCTGACGGCGGCGCGGCGCAGCGCCGACGAGGGCAGCGACCCGCGTCATACCCTGTGGCAGGCGTGGCACCGCTCCGGGCTGCAGCGGCGCTGGTTGGCCGCCAGCGAGCGCGGCGGCCCCGCGGCCGCTCAGGCCGACCGCGACCTCGACGCCGTCACGGCGATGTTCGACGTCACCGAGCAGTACGTGGCGCGCACCGCCGGTGCGTCGCTGCGCGGCCTGATCGACCACGTCACGTCGATGGCACTCCCGCCGGTGCGCCCCGACGACAGGGCGGCCCCCGACGCCGTGTCGGTGGTGAGCGCACATGCGGCGCTGAACCGGGAGTGGGAAGTCGTGGTGATCGCCGGGCTGCAGGAGGGCTTGTGGCCCAACGTCTCTCCGCGCGGTGGTGTGCTGGCCACCCAGCAGCTCGTCGACGTCATCGACGGAGTCGCCGACGCTGGGGAGCGCGGCCTGTCGAGCCGCGCGCCGCTGCTCGCCGAGGAACGCAGGCTGCTGATCGCCGCGATGGGTCGCGCGCGCTCGCGGTTGCTGGTGACCGCCGTCGACAGCGACACCGGCGATGAGGCGATGCTGCCGTCGTCGTTCTGTCATGAGCTCGCAGCACTGGCCACCGAACCGGAGCCGGTCGCCGACCTCCCGGTGCGGGCGCCCCGGGTGCTGGCACCCGCGGCACTGGTGGGCCGGCTGCGTTCGGTGGTCTGCTCGGCGCCCGGCGCTGTGGAGGACCTAGAACGTGCCTGTGCCGCAGCACAATTAGCGCGCCTGGCCGAAGCCGGTGTGCACGGTGCGGACCCTGCGTCGTGGTACGGCATGCGAGCGTTGTCCACCGACGAACCGCTGTGGGACGCGGCGGACCATGTGGTGACGCTGTCGCCGTCCACCCTGCAGATGCTCTCGGACTGCCCGCTGCGGTGGCTGCTCGAACGCCACGGCGGATCCCGCGGTCGCGACGTGCGCTCCGCTCTCGGCTCGCTGGTGCACGCGCTGGTGTCCGAACCCGGTACGACGGAGTCCCAGCTCGTCAACGCACTGGAAAACGTCTGGGACGACCTGCCTTTCGATGCGCAGTGGCACGCCGACAACGAGCTCGCCCGGCACCTGGAGATGCTGAACACCTTCCTGCGCTGGCGCGCGGCCACCCGCCACGAGCTCACCGAAGTCGGCACGGAGATCGAGGTGGACGGCCGGCTTGATGACGTCGATGAGGGCGTGCCGGCCGTCCGGGTGCGGGGGCGGCTGGACCGCCTCGAACGCGACAACGAGGGCCGGCTCGTCGTCGTCGACCTCAAGACCGGTAAGAGTCCGGTCACCAAGGACGAGGCGCAGAATCACGCCCAGCTGGCGATGTACCAGCTCGCCGTGGCCGCCGGCCTGCTCGACGCCGGGGACGAGCCCGGGGGCGGGCGGCTCGTCTACCTGGGCAAGACCAGCGGCGGCGGCGCGACGGAACGCACGCAGGATGCGTTGACCCCGCAGCGCGGCGCCGAATGGCAGGCACAGGTGCAGCAGGCCGCCGCGGCGACCCGGGGACCGCAGTTCCTGGCCCAAGTCCACGACGGCTGCGCGCACTGCCCGGTCCGGGGGATGTGCCCGACGCAGAATGCGGGGAGTGACGCACGATGACCTCGCTGACACCGCAGTACAGCCCCGCGGAGCTGGCTGCCGCGCTCGGCTTGTTCGCACCGACCGAGGAGCAGGCGGCCGTCATCGCCGCCCCGCCCGGACCGCTGGTGGTGATCGCCGGCGCCGGCGCGGGCAAGACCGAGACGATGGCCGCCAGGGTGGTGTGGCTGGTCGCCAACGGATACGCCAGTCCGGGCGAGGTGCTGGGCCTGACCTTCACGCGCAAGGCCGCCGGACAACTGTTGCGCCGGGTCCGTGCACGCCTGGCACGCCTCGCGGGGGCGGGCCTGACGATGGCGGACCGGTCAGGGGTCGATCTGGGTGACGACCCCGTGACCGTCAGCACCTATCACGCGTTCGCCGGCAACCTGCTCAGCGAGTACGGCCTGCTCCTGCCGGTCGAGCCGGACGTCCGGCTGCTCGGGGAGACGGAGTTGTGGCAGTTGGCTTTCCGCGTCGTGTGCGAGTATCCCGGCAGCCTGGACACCGACAAATCGCCGGCCTCGATCACCGCGATGGTGCTCAAACTGGCCGGTCAGCTCTCCGAGCATCTGGTGGACACCACCCAACTGCGCGACACCCACGTCGAGCTCGAACGCCTGGTGCACGCGCTGCCCGCAGGCCGGTACCAACGCGACCGCGGGCCCAGCCAATGGCTGTTGCGGATGCTGGCCACTCAGACCGAGCGCACCGCGCTCGTGCCGCTGATCGACGCACTGCACCGGCGCATGCGGGAGGAGCGGGTCATCGACTTCGGCATGCAGATGGCTCTGGCGGCCCGCCTCGCGTCGCAGTGCCCGCAGGTCGGGGAGCAGCTGCGCCGGCGGTTCCGGGTGGTGCTGCTCGACGAGTACCAGGACACCGGCCACGCGCAGAGGGTCGCGCTGTCGTCGCTGTTCGGCGGCGGCGTCGACGACGGCCTCGCGCTCACCGCGGTCGGGGACCCGATCCAGTCGATCTACGGATGGCGCGGCGCCTCGGCGACGAACCTCCCGCGGTTCACCACCGACTTCCCGCTCTCCGACGGCTCCCCGGCGCCGACCCTCGAACTGCGGACCAGCTGGCGCAACCCGCCGGAGGTGCTGCACCTGGCCAACGAGGTGTCCCTGGATGCGCGGCGCCGCTCGGTCGCGGTGCGCGCACTGCAGCCCCGGCCCGACGCCGAGCCGGGCAGCGTGCGGGCCGCGCTGCTCCCGGATGTCGAGGCCGAACGCGAATGGGTGGCCGAGGAAGTCGCGCGGCACTACCGCGCCGGCGCCGATGCGTCCGGGGCCGCCCCGACCGCGGCGGTGCTGGTGCGCCGCAACGCCGACGCCGCACCCATGGCGGAAGCGCTGAGCCGGCGCGGCGTACCCGTCGAGGTGGTCGGACTGGCCGGTCTGCTGGCCGTGCCCGAGGTGGCCGACGTGGTCGCGATGCTGCGCCTGGCCGTCGACCCCACGGCCGGCCCCGCCGCGGTGCGGGTGCTGACCGGGCCGCGCTGGCGCCTCGGCGCGCGCGACGTCGCCGCGCTGTGGCGCCGCGCCGTCACGCTCGACGGCACGGGCTCGGGCTCCGCGACGGCGGCCGGCGTGGCCGCGCAGATCGGTCCGGACGCCGACGAGGCGTGCCTGGCCGACGCGATCTGCGATCCCGGCGCCCCCGAGAGCTACTCACCGGAGGGGTACGCCCGGATCGTGTCGCTCGGGCGCGAGTTGACGGGCCTGCGCGGCCATCTCGACAGCCCGCTGCCCGACCTGGTGGCCGAGGTTCGCCGGATCCTCGGCATCGACGCCGAGGTCCGGGCGGCGCGACCGGTGTCGGCGGGGTGGTCGGGAACCGAACACCTGGACGCCTTCGGAGATGTCGTGGCCGACTTCGCGAGTCGGCCGGGTGCCACCGCGACAGGCCTGCTCGCGTTCCTCGACACCGCGGAGGACGTCGAGAACGGGCTGGCGCCCGCCGAGATCGCGGTGTCGCAGGACCGGGTGCAGATCCTGACGGTGCACGCGGCGAAAGGTCTGGAATGGCAGATCGTCGCGGTACCGCACCTGAGCGGGCGGGTGTTCCCGTCGACCGCGTCGCCGCGCACCTGGCTGACCGACGCCGCCGATCTGCCCCCGCTGCTGCGCGGCGACTGTGCGACCGTGTCCGATCACGGCGTCCCGGTGCTCGACACTTCGCGCGTCAGTGATCGAAAAGGTCTGTCCGACGCCATCTCCGACCACAAGCGCAGTCTGGATCAGCGGCGCACCGACGAAGAGCGGCGCCTGCTGTACGTGGCGATCACCCGGGCCGAGCGCATGCTGCTGGTGTCGGGCCATCACTGGGGCGCGACCGAGTCCAAGCCGCGGGGGCCGTCGGCGTTCCTCTGCGAGCTCAAAGAGGTCATCGACGCGGCCGATGCGGCGGGCACCCCCTGCGGCGTCGTCGACATCTGGGCCGACGCACCCCCCGACGGCGAGCCGAACCCGCTGCGCGACCGCGTCGTGTCGGCGGTGTGGCCGGTCGATCCGGTGGCGGGCCGTCGCGAGAACACCGACCGCGGAGCCGAACTGGTGACGGGGGCGATGTCGGCCGATCCCGCCGACAGACCCGCGCCCGACGTGCACGGCTGGGCAACCGACGTCGACGCGCTGCTCGCCGAGCGTGACGCTGTCGTGTCACGGCCCACCCCGCCGCTGCCGGCGCAGCTGTCGGTCAGCGCGATGGTCGAACTCGACCGTGATCCGGCCGCGGTCGCCCGGCGTCTCCAGCGCCGGCTCCCGCGACGGCCCGACGCACACGCGTTGCTGGGCAGCGCATTTCACGAGTGGGTACAGCGGTATTTCTCGGCCGAGAAGTTGTTCGACCTCGATGATCTGCCGGGCGCGGTGGATGCCGATCGCCAGGACAGGGGAGAGCTCGAAGAACTGCAGACGGCCTTCGCTGTGTCGCCGTGGGCGGCGCGCACCCCCCTCGACGTGGAGGTGCCGTTCGACATGGTGATCGGCGGACGCGTGGTACGCGGACGCATCGATGCGATCTTCGCCGACGACGACGGCGGCGTCACCGTCGTGGACTGGAAGACCGGTGAACCGCCGTCGACCGCGGATGACTTGCGGCACAACAGCATTCAGCTAGCGGTCTACCGGATGGCGTGGGCCCGGCTGCACGGCTGCCCGCTGGAGTCGGTGCGGGCCGCGTTCCATTACGTCCGGTCGGGGCGCACGCTCGTGCCCGAAGAGCTCCCCGATGTCGCCGACCTGGCTGCACTGCTGGCCGATTCGCCCGACACCGAGGTGGCGTGAGCGCGCCCGTCGATCAGCTCTCCCGATACACCTTGAAAGCCTGGGTGATCATCGGAATCTGCAGCGGCAGCCGGGCGACGGCGATCGCCTTCATCGGCAGGGACTTGGCGGAATCCTTGAACCACAACCGGACCATGTTCACGTTGCCGGGGAACACCCCGATGAACAACGCGATCGCCGCCAGCGCGCCCAGGCGGCGCGTGCCCCGCGCCATCAGCAGCGCGCCGGTGCCGACCTCTGCGACACCCGATGCGTAGGTGTAGAACCGCTGACTTCCGGGCAGCTCGACCGGGACGATGCCGTCGAACGGCTTCGGAGCGGCGAAGTGCAGCGCTCCCATCCCGATCAGCCAGACACCCATCTTCACGCCGCGCGAGGTCTTTGCGATCTGCTGCACTGCTGCCCGGGGGGAGGTCATGATTACATTGTGCGGGTGCGGCAGCCTCCCAGCGTGACTGACCCTCGTGGCTAAGGGCAGTTTGCGCCGACGTCTTCGTCGGTTCGATCAGTCGTTGGCCGATCAGCCGGTCCACGCGATCACCGACCGCGTCCAGATCCCGACCACGCTCGTCAGCCCGGCGCGGCGCATCACCGTCCGCGTCATCTACGCGCTGGCCGCGTTGTTCGCCGCCGTCCTGATCGTCTACCTGGACCGCAACGGCTACCGCGACGTCGAGAGCGCGCCCGACCCGAACAATCCGCTGACGTTCCTCGACTGCCTGTACTACGCGACGGTGTCGCTGTCGACCACCGGCTACGGCGACATCACGCCGGTCACCGCGTCAGCGCGGCTGGTGAACGTCTTGGTCATCACCCCGCTGCGGATCGCGTTCCTCATCGTCCTGATCGGCACCACGGTCGAGACGCTGACCACGCAGTCGCGGCAGGTCTACCAAATCCAGCGCTGGAGGAGCAGAGTGCGCAACCACATCATCATCGTCGGCTACGGCACCAAGGGCCGCACCGCCGCCGCGGCGATGGTCGGTGACGAGGTCGCCCCCGCCGACATCGTGGTGGTGGACGAGGACCCGACCGCCCTCGAGCGCGCCAAGAGCGCCGGTCTGGTCACCGTCCGGGGCAGCGCCACCGACTCCGAGGTGCTCCGGCTGGCCGGCGCCCAGCACGCCAAATCGATCATCGTCGCCACCAACCGGGACGACACCGCCGTGCTCGTCACCCTCACCGCGCGTGAACTGGCGCCCAACGCGAAGATCATCGCCGCCGTCCGCGAGGCGGAGAACCAGCATCTGCTCGAGCAGTCCGGCGCCGATTCCACCGTCGTGACGTCGGAGACCGCCGGGCGCCTGCTCGGTATCGCGGTGCAGACTCCGAGCGTGGTCGAGATCATGGAGGACCTGCTCACCCCGGATCGGGGTTTCGCGATCTCCGAGCGGGAGGTCACTCCCAAGGAGGCGGGTGGTTCCCCTCGGCACCAGACCGACATCGTGCTGGGCGTGGTCCGCGACAACAAGCTGATCCGTGTCGACGAGCCGGAAGTCGACGCGCTCGAGCTGGGGGACCGGTTGCTCTACATCCGATCCGCGGACGAGGAGCGATGAGCGCCTTCACGCTGCGCAACATCCCGCTGCTGTCGCGGGTCGGCGCGGACCGGGCCGACACGCTGCGCACCGACGTCGACGCCGCCGTCGCCGGATGGCCCGAGGCGCTGCTGCTGCGGGTGGACCGCCGCAACCAGGTGCTGATCTCCGAGGGCCGCGCCGTGCTCCACCCGGCCACCAATGCCGGCGACGCCCCGCCCGAGCACGCCGTGTTCCTCGGCCGGCTCGACGACGGCCGCCACGTCTGGGCGCTCCGCTCCGAACTCGAGCCTCCCGACGATCCCGGCGCGCCCACCGAGGTGCTCGATCTGCGCCGCACCGGAGACGTCTTCGACGACGTCAGCGCTCAGCTCGTCGCGACCGCCACCGCCCTGCTCAACTGGCACGACAACGCGCGGTACTCACCTGTCGACGGTGCGCCGACCACGCCGGTCAAGTCGGGGTGGTCGCGCGTGGACCCCCGCACGGGACGCGAAGAGTTCCCGCGGATCGACCCCGCGGTGATCTGCCTGGTCCACGACGGCCACGACCGCGCCGTGCTGGCCCGCCAGACGGTGTGGCCGCAGCGGCTGTTCTCGATCCTCGCCGGGTTCGTCGAGGCGGGGGAGTCGTTCGAGGCCTGTGTCGTGCGCGAGATCGCCGAGGAGGTCGGGCTGACCGTCACCGACGTGCAGTACCTGGGATCTCAGCCGTGGCCGTTTCCCCGCTCGCTCATGGTCGGGTTCCACGCACTCGGCGATCCCGAGCAGCCGTTCGCGTTCAACGACGGCGAGATCGCCGAGGCCGCCTGGTTCACCCGAGCAGAGATCCGGGACGCGCTCGCGCACGGCGACTGGAACTCGAGCGCGAACTCGCGGTTGCTGCTGCCCGGATCGATCTCCATCGCCCGCGAGATCATCGAGTCCTGGGCCGCGCTGGATTGAGCGCCCTCAGCTCGCGAGCTTGGCTTTGACCTGCTTGCCGCTGGGGTTCGTCAGGGTGGAGCCGTCGGGGAACTTGATCGTCGGCACGACGTGATTGCCCCCGTTGACCGATCCGACGAACTCCGCGGCAGCCGGGTCTTCTTCGATGTTGACCTCGGTGAAGGCGATGCCCTCGTTCTTCAGGGCTTTCTTCAGACGGACGCAGTAGCCGCACCACGACGTGGTGTACATGGTCACCGCAGCGGATTGATCAGCACTCATAAGGCTTTCAACGTAGCTGACCCCGCCAACATGCCCCGGCCTGACCCGCGGTTGTCGGGCTGCGCTGACATGATGGTCGCCATGTCCCCCACAGCGTCGCGCGACCGGCTGCTGGGCGACCTCGACGAGGAGCAGCGCGAGGCGGTGCTCGCGCCCCGCGGTCCGGTGTGCGTGCTGGCCGGTGCGGGCACCGGAAAGACCCGCACCATCACCCGGCGCATCGCGCACCTGGTGAGCGCCGGGCACGTGGCGCCCGGTCAGGTGCTCGCGGTGACGTTCACCCAGCGCGCCGCGGGGGAGATGCGGGGCCGGCTGCGCGCCCTGGACGACGGCGCCGGGACGGGTGGCGTGCAGGCCGTGACGTTCCACGCCGCCGCGCGGCGGCAGCTGTCGTATTTCTGGCCCCGCGTGGTCGGCGCCACCGACTGGCAGCTGCTCGACACCAAGTTCGCGATCGTCGCCCAGGCCGCCAACCGCGCCGGGCTGCCCACCGGCACCGACAACGTCCGTGACCTCGCCGGTGAGATCGAGTGGGCGAAGGCCTCGTTGATCAGTCCTGAGGACTATCCGGGCGCGGTCGCCGAGCGCGGCCGCGACATCCCGTTCGACGCGGCGAAGGTCGCCGCGGTCTACATCGGCTACGAGACGCTCAAGACCCGCGGCAACGATCTCGTGCTCCTCGACTTCGACGACCTGCTGCTGCACACCGCCGCCGCGATCGAGAACGACGCCGCGGTGGCCCAGGAATTCCGGGACCGGTACCGCTGCTTCGTGGTCGACGAGTACCAGGACGTCACCCCGCTGCAGCAGCGGGTCCTCGACGCGTGGCTCGGCACCCGGGACGATCTCACCGTGGTCGGCGACGCGAACCAGACCATCTACTCGTTCACCGGCGCATCGCCGCGCTACCTGCTCGACTTCTCCCGGCGCTTCCCCGACGCGGCGGTGGTCCGGCTGGAACGCGACTACCGATCCACCCCGCAGGTGGTCTCGCTGGCCAACAGGGTCATCGCCGCGGCGCGCGGACGGATGGCGGGCAGCAAGCTGCATCTGGTCGGGCAGCGGCCGCCCGGCCCCAATCCGACGTTCCACGAGTACCCCGACGAGGTCGCCGAGGCCGCCGCGGTGGCCCGCAGCGTCAAGAAGCTGATCGAATCCGGCACCAGCGCAGCAGAAGTCGCCGTGCTCTACCGCATCAACGCGCAATCCGAGGTGTACGAGGAGGCGCTGACCGAGGTGGGCGTCCCGTTCCAGGTGCGCGGAGGCGAAGGGTTCTTCAGCAGGCAGGAGATCCGGCAGGCGCTGCTGGCGCTGCAGCGGGTGGGCGACCGGGGGCAGGACGGCACCACGGGCCCGCTGCCGGAGGTCGTGCGGGCGGTGCTCGAGCCGCTCGGGCTGACGGCCGAGCCGCCGGCGGGCACCCGGGCGCGCGACCGGTGGGAGGCGCTGGTCTCGCTGGCCGAACTCGTCGACGACGAGGTCGCGCAGCGGCCCCAGCTCGACCTGCGCGGGCTTCTGAGCGAGCTGCGACAGCGCGCCGACGCCCGTCATCCTCCGGTGGTGCAGGGAGTCACGCTGGCGTCCCTGCACGCGGCCAAGGGGCTGGAGTGGGACGCGGTGTTCCTCGTCGGGCTGGCCGACGGCACGCTGCCGATCTCCCATGCGCTCTCCCACGGTCCCGACAGCGAGCCGGTGGAGGAGGAGCGGCGTCTCTTCTACGTCGGAATCACAAGAGCACGTGTTCATTTGGCGCTCAGCTGGGCGTTGGCGCGCAACCCGGGCGGTCGCCAGGGGCGCCGGCCGTCGCGGTTCCTCAACGGCATCGCGCCGCAGTCGCAGCGTGACGACGGCCCGAACCGGCCACGCAAACCTCGCGGCCCCGCACCGCGCTGCCGGGTGTGCAACGCCGCGCTCACGTCGTCGCCGGCGATCATGCTGCGCCGCTGCGAAACGTGTCCGTCCGACATCGACGAGCAGTTGCTCGCCGATCTCAAGGACTGGCGACTGCGCATTTCCAAGGAGATGAGCGTGCCGGCCTATGTGGTGTTCACCGACAACACGCTGATCGCGATCGCCGAGACCCTGCCGACCGACGACGCCGCACTGGTCGCCATTCCCGGCATCGGTGCCCGCAAGCTCGAGCAGTTCGGCCCGGATGTCCTCGCACTGGTCAAAGGCCGCCAAAAATCGTGAAGATCGTGCCAAAAGCGCTGGTCGAAAAATCACTTGTCGGGTTTTGCTGCTAGCGATTAGCCTCGACAGTGACACGACGAGGGCTCACGTGCGAGAGGAGGGTGCCGCGATCATGGCAAGCAATCACGCGTTCTACGGCGTACGCGCAGCCGGCATGCTGTGCAGCTCGGCGACCTTCGGTGCCGCCGTCGCGGCGCATCCCGCGCGTCCCGCCATTGCCGCCGCCATTGCGGCGCCGCGTAAGCGTCGCGCCGCCGCCGGCACGGTTGCCGCGTCCGTGAGGGGTTTCATCTAGCCAGCACCCCACCCGCCACCTGAGGCCACGGACCCGCAATCACCCGGATCCGTGGCCTTTGTCTTTTCCGCAGACATCTGGTCGCCGATCCACCGAGAAGAGTTCAGACAAGTAGTTCGACGAGTTACAACGACCAGGAAGCAGAGGACCGGACATGTCTGCCCTGACATGTGAGAGATCGAAGCTGGCGGTGCCGTGTCATGTCGAGGACGCCGATCTGTGGTTCGCCGAGGACCCGCGCGATCTCGAACGCGCCAAGGCCTTGTGCTCGGAGTGCCCGATTCGGCGGGAGTGCCTCAACGCCGCGCTCGAGCGTCAGGAGCCGTGGGGCGTCTGGGGCGGTGAGATCCTCGACCGCGGCACGATCATCGCACGCAAGAGGCCGCGCGGGCGGCCGCGTAAGGACGCGAAAGACCCTGTCGCCGCCTGACTTTCAGGCTCCACGACAGGGGCTAGACCTCATCGGGGTTGGCGAAACCCGGCACGAACTCCTCGGCGATGCGCCGCGTGTCGACGTGGGCGTCGAGCTGGCAGGAGATCGCGACGATCGATGCGATCACCCGCATCGGGATCGCCAACTTCGGTGGGATGTCCATCTGGCGGGCCGCCTTGATCTGGCCGGCGGCTTTGTCGAGCTCCAGGGTCGTCATCCTCTGCAGCCACTTGCGGCTGTAGTGGAAGACGGGCACCTCCAGCGGTTCGACGTACTGCTTGAGCATGTCGTCGATCTCGCGGGTGGACACCCGCTGCCCCTTCTGGATGAAGCCGGCCTTCTCCATGGTGGGCAGCAGCTTGTCGTAGTTCTTATCGACCGCGTAGCGCAGGATCTGGCCCAGCTCGACGGGCCAGCCGCCCGGCATGGGGGCCACGGCGCCGAAATCGATCACGCCCATCCTGTCGCCGTCCATCAGCATGAAGTTGCCGGGATGGGCGTCGCCGTGCACCATCTCGAGCCGGCGCGGCGCGTCGTCGCAGAACTCGAACAGCCGGGTGGCCATCAGGTCGCGCTGCTCCTGGGTGCCTTCCCGGATGATCTGC
This sequence comes from Mycolicibacterium chubuense NBB4, assembly GCF_000266905.1. The sequence continues at coordinate 1,456,516 of NC_018027.1, forward strand.
GACAGCGGGATGCCGTCGATCCATTCCTGGATGACGACTTTCGGGGCGCTGGCCACCACCCGCGGCACGACGAAATGCGGATCGCCCTCGTAGGCCCTGGCGAAGGCGCGCTGGTTGTCGGCTTCGAGCCGGTAATCCAGTTCCATCTCGGTGCGTTCGATCAGCTCGTCGACCACTCCCTGGACGTCGGCGCCGGGGGAGAGCTGCTTGAGCACGCCGACCATGCGCTGCATCGTCTTCAGGTCGGCGCGCAGCGCCTCGTCGGCGCCGGGGTACTGGATCTTGACGGCGACCACGCGACCGTCCGACCACACGGCCTTGTGCACCTGGCCGATGCTGGCCGAGGCCACCGACTTGTCGTCGAACGACTGGAAACGCTCCCGCCACTTCGTGCCCAGCTGGGCGTCGAGCACGCGGTGCACCTTGGCCGCGGGCAGCGGCGGTGCCTCCCGCTGCAGCTTGGTCAGCGCCTCCCGGTACGGCTTGCCGTACTGCTCGGGAATGGCGGCTTCCATGACCGACAAGGCCTGGCCGACCTTCATCGCCCCGCCCTTGAGCTCCCCCAGAACCGTGAACAGCTGCTGCGCGGCCTTGTCCATCAGCTCGGCGTTGACCTCGTCCTTCGACTTGCCGGTCAGACGTTTGCCGAAGCCGAGCGCGGCACGCCCGGCCATGCCGACGGGCAGCGACGCGAGCTTTGCGTTGCGCGCGGCACGTCCCCGCTTGATGTCACTCACGAGTCCATCATCCACGACGCTGCTGAGGACGATTCAACGACTTGGCGAGGACCACCGGACGACCCCCGTCAGCACGCGCACTGCGGGTGGCGCGACCATTTGCGGGCAGCGACGGCGCCCGCGGCGACGTCGAATTCCAAGGTGGTGTCCAGCGTCGCCGGTGCCGAAGCCGCGGTGGAGCCGTCGGCGCGCAGGGCGCGGATCACCTGGTCGATCTCCTTGAGCGCCAGCCCCGCGGTGGCCAGCACGGTCGCCCGGTCCGCGGTGCCCACGGTGCGGCACAGCTGCGCGGCGACCGCGGGCCAGGCGGCATCCCGGTCGCTGCGGTGCAGATCGGCGCAGCGCAGGCAACTCGTCACGCCGGGGACCACCAGCGGGCCGACCAGACCGGTGCCGTCACGCACGCGCACCGGCAGATGCGGCACGCCGGCATCGTGCAGGTCGCGCACCACCCGCGGATCGGCGACCAGATAGTCCGTCAGCACCGCGAGGTCGGTGCCGGCGGTGCCGGCGGTGGGCCTGATGCTCCGGCTGACCCGCACGTTCGAGCAGCGCAGCGCGGTGCACAGCAGGTCCGCCAGCGGCCCGTCACCGTGAATCCGGATCGACACCGACGTGACTTCGCCGTGCGCGGCGGCGGTGACGACGCCGCGGTCGACCAGGTGCGTGACCAGGCCGGCGACCAGTTCCGCCGCCACACCGCGGCCGGCGGCGTGTGCCTGCAACTCGGCGACGGACGCGGTGACCTGCAGCGCACGCAACAGCTCAGTCAGAACGGTGGCCGGCAACCCCGGCGGCGGCTGCACCACGACGGCGCGGCGCGGGTCCCACCCCACCTGCACGGTGCCGTCGGGCCGGGACAGCACCGGCGTCGTCGTGCTGAGCGCATACCGCGTCATGGGACGACCCTGGCACGCGGCGCCGACGCCCAGACGGGTTATCCACAGGCGCCGGGCTACTCCTTGGGAGCGTCCGGCCCGTCCTCGCCCTGGTCCTTGCGCCCGCCCTCGTTCCGCGCCTGGTCCTCGGCCTGGTTGAGCGCCTGCTCGATGGCGCTGTCGATGCCGCTGGTGTCGCCGCCGATCATCCGGTCGATGAAGCCGGCGGGCTCGTCGAGGTCCTCGCTGCTGGGCAGCAGGTCGGGGTGTTGCCAGACGCCGTCGCGCGCATCCGCGCCGACGGCCTCGGTCAGCTTGTCCCACAGCGCGGCGGCCTCGCGCATCTTGCGCGGCCGCAGTTCGAGGCCGACCAGCGTCGCGAACGTCTGCTCGGCGGGCCCGCCGGTGGCGCGCCGTCTGCGCAGCATCTCGGAGAGCGCCGACGTGCCGGGGATGCGATCGCCGAGGGCTTCGGAGACGACCGTCTGCACCCAGCCCTCGATCAGCGCCAGCAGCGTCTCGAGCCGTTCCAGGGCCGCGGTCTGCTCGGGGGTGGCCTTCGGCTCGAAGATGCCCTGGTTGAGCAGCTGCTCCATCTCCGACGGATCGGTCAGCGACGCCGGGTTGAAGCCGCGGGCGAATTCCTCGATCCCGCTCATGTCGATCTTCGTGCCCTTGGCGAAGGCCTCGACCGCGTTGAGCAGCTGGGTCGACAGCCACGGCACATGGCTGAACAGGCGATGGTGCGCCGCCTCGCGGGCGGCCAGGAACGTGACGATCTCACTGCGCGGCTGCTCGAGACCCTCGGCGAGGGACTCGATCGCCTCGGGCATCAGCGCCGCAACGCCCTTGGGCCCCAGCGGAAGGCCGATGTCGGTGGAGGTCAGCACTTCTCGCGACAGCTTGCCCAGCGCCTGGCCCAGCTGAGAGCCGAACGCCATGCCGCCCATCTGCGACATCATCGCCAGCAGCGGCCCGGCCATCGCCTTGGCCTCTTCCGGCAGCGCCGAGGCCCACACCGTGGAGATCTGTTCGGCGACCGGATCACACAGCCGCTTCCAGGTGTCGAGGGTGTTGTCGATCCACTCGGTCGGGGTCCACGCCGCGGTCCTGGTGGTGCCCGCCGGCAGCGGGGTCACCCCGTCGAGCCACGTCTCGGCCAGCCGCACCGCATCGGCGATGGCGGCGGCGGTCTGCTCGGGGACCGGAGCGACGAAACCGATGGAGCTCGACGCGAGCTGGCGGGCGAGGTCGTAGTTGACCGGCCCCGCGCTCGTGCCGCCGGCCATGCCGGCGCCTGCACCGCTGAACATCTCGCCGAGCTTGGAAAAGATCTGGCCGAGCTGCGACATGTCGAACTCACCGCCTCCGAAGCCCGCGCCGAACGGGTCACCGCCCGACCCGGAATCGGGGTCCTTCTTGCGTTTGTCGCGCTCGGGGTCGTCCCCGGCGGAGAAGCCGAAAGGCAGGTCAGCCATGCCTCAACGGTACTCACGGTGTGGGCGTCGCGCGCCGCCGCGGGTCACGCTGTCAGTGAACCGGGCCGCACGCAGGCGCGTCGTCGGGTTCGCCGCGGCCGATCCCCGGCGACGAACCTTTACTGTGGGCGGCGTGAACAGGCGGATTTGGACGCTGATCGTCGCGCTGGTGCCGATCCTGATCTTCGGCGTGCTGGCGACCACGGTGACGGTGCCCTACGTCGCGCTGGGGCCCGGCCCGACGTTCAACACCCTCGGCGAGGTGGACGGCAAACAGGTCGTCGACATCAAGGGCACAGAGCTGCATCCGGTGACCGGACACCTGAACATGACGACGGTGTCGCAGATGGACGGTATGACGCTGGGCCAGGCGCTGATCTTCTGGGCGTCCGGGCAGGACCAGCTGATCCCGCGCGATCTGGTGTATCCGCCGGACAAGAGCAAGCAAGAGGTCGACGACGCCAACACCAAGGACTTCCGCCAGTCCGAGGACAGCGCCGAGTACGCCGCGCTCGACTACCTGAAGTACCCGATGGCGGTCACCGTCCAGCAGGTCGACGACAAGGGGCCGTCGAAAGGAAAGCTGCAGGCAGGCGACGCGATCGACGGGGTGAACAACAAGCCGATCGCCAACCTCGACCAGTTCCAGGACGCGCTGAAGAACACCAAGCCCGGCGACGCCATCGTCATCGACTACCGCCGCAAGAACGCCCCGGCCGGCACGGTCGACATCACCTTGGGCTCGCATCCCGGGCGGACCCAGGGATTCCTGGGCGTCAGCGTCCTCGACGCGCCGTGGGCGCCGTTCACGGTGGACTTCAACCTCGCCAACGTGGGCGGACCGTCGGCCGGGCTGATGTTCAGCCTGGCCGTGGTCGACAAGTTGACCACCGGCGACCTCAACGGGTCGAAGTTCGTGGCCGGCACCGGCACCATCCGCGGTGACGGCAAGGTCGGCTCCATCGGGGGCATCACCCACAAGATCGTCGCCGCCAAGGACGCCGGGGCGACCGTCTTCCTGGTGCCGACCGACAACTGCGATGAGGCCAAGACCGCCGACGAGAAGGGCATCGAGCTGCTCAAGGTGGACACCCTGTCGCAGGCGATCGACTCGTTGCGGACGCTTTCCGCTGGTGGCGAACCTCCTCGCTGCTGAGACGCGGATTCAACGCCGATGCGTAGAGTTACGGGCGTCACCCTGAAAACCTGCTGGGAACCTTGGAGACTGGAGTACATCGAGTGGGTATGCGGCCCGCGGCGAGAATGCCGAAGCTGACGCGACGAAGCCGGATCCTGATCGCCATCGCGCTGGCTGTGGTGCTGCTGTTGCTGATCGGTCCCCGCCTCGTCGACACCTATGTGGACTGGCTGTGGTTCGGCGAACTCGGCTACCGGTCGGTGTTCACCACACAGGTGGTGACGCGCCTCGTCGTCTTCCTCGTCGTCGCACTCGTCATGGGTGGCATCGTGTTCGCCGCGCTGGCACTGGCCTACCGCACCCGGCCGGTCTTCGTGCCGACCGCGGGCCCCAACGATCCGATCGCGCGGTACCGCACCGCGGTGATGACCCGGCTGCGCCTGATCGGCATCGGGGTGCCGGCGTTCATCGGCGTGCTGGCCGGCTTCGTGGCGCAGAGCTACTGGGAGCGTGTGCAGCTGTTCCTGCACGGCGGCAGCTTCGGCGTCAGCGATCCGCAGTTCGGTATCGACCTGGGTTTCTACGCCTTCGACCTGCCGTTCTACCGGCTGGTGCTGTCCTATCTGTTCGTCGCGACCTTCCTGGCGTTCATCGCAAACCTGGTGAGCCACTACCTGTTCGGTGGGATCCGGTTGTCCGGGCGCACCGGTGCGCTGAGCCGGTCGGCCCGCATCCAGCTGATCTCGCTGGTCGGGATCCTGATGCTGCTCAAGGCGGTGGCCTACTGGCTGGACCGCTACGAACTGCTCAGCCACACCCGCGGGGGCAAGCCGTTCACCGGTGCCGGCTACACCGACATCAACGCCGTACTGCCGGCCAAGCTGATCATGCTGGCGATCGCGGTCATCTGCGCGGCGGCGGTGTTCTCGGCGATCTTCCTGCGCGACTTGAGGATTCCGGCGATCGGCGTGGTGCTGCTGCTGCTGTCCTCGCTCGTGGTCGGCGCCGGCTGGCCGCTGGTGGTCGAGCAGATCAGCGTGCGGCCCAACGCCGCGCAGAAGGAAAGCGAGTACATCAGCCGCAGTATCGCCGCAACCCGGCAGGCCTACGGGCTGACCGAGAAAGAGGTCAGCTACCGCGACTACGCCGGCAATGCTCCCGCCTCCGCGCAGCAGGTGGCCGCCGACCGCGCGACGACGTCGAACATCCGGGTGCTCGACCCCAACATCGTGAGCCCCGCGTTCACCCAGTTCCAGCAGGGCAAGAACTTCTACTACTTCTCCGACCAGCTCAACATGGATCGCTACCCCGACGCCGACGGCAGTCTGCGTGACTATGTGGTGGCCGCCCGTGAGCTCAACCCGGACCGCTTGATCGACAACCAGCGGGACTGGATCAACCGCCACACCGTCTACACCCACGGCAACGGCTTCATCGCCTCGCCGGCCAACACGGTGCGCGGTGTCGCCAACGACCCGAATCAGAACGGCGGCTACCCGGAGTTCCTCGCCAGCGTGGTGGGCGCCAACGGCAGCGTCATCTCGCCCGGCCCGGCGCCGCTGGATCAGCCCCGCATCTACTTCGGGCCGGTCATCGCCAGCGCCGCGGCCGACTACGCGATCGTCGGCAAGAACGGCCCCGACCGCGAATACGACTACGAGAACAACGTCGAGACCAAGAACTACACTTACACCGGCGCGGGCGGCGTGCCCATCGGCAACTGGTTCACCCGCAGCGTGTTCGCCGCGAAGTTCGCCGAGCGGAACTTCCTGTTCTCCAGCGTGATCGGCAACAACAGCAAGATCCTGTTCAAGCGCGATCCGGCCGAACGGGTCAAGGCCGTGGCGCCGTGGCTGACCACCGACACCGGCGTGTACCCGGCGATCGTGAACAAGCGCATGGTGTGGATCGTCGACGGCTACACCACGCTGGACAACTACCCGTATTCGCAATCGATGTCGCTGTCGTCGGCCACCACCGACTCCAACGAGGTGGCGATGAACCGGCTGCTGCCCGACAAGCAGGTCTCCTACATCCGCAACTCGGTGAAGGCCACCGTCGACGCGTACGACGGCACGGTGACGCTGTATGCGCAGGACGAGTCCGATCCCGTTCTGCAGGCGTGGGAGAAGGTGTTCCCGGGCACCGTGAAGCCCAAGAGCGACATCAGCCCCGAGCTGCAGGAGCATCTGCGGTACCCCGAGGACCTGTTCAAGGTGCAGCGCGCCCTGCTCGCGAAGTACCACGTCGACGACCCGGTGACGTTCTTCTCCACATCGGACTTCTGGGACGTTCCGCTCGACCCCAACCCGACGGCCAGCAGCTACCAGCCGCCGTACTACATCGTCGCGAAAAACCTTGCCGAGAACAACAATTCGACGTCGTTCCAGCTGACCACCGCGATGAACCGCTTCCGGCGCGACTTCCTCGCGGCCTACATCAGTGCCAGTTCCGATCCGGACACCTACGGCAGGATCACGGTGCTGACCATTCCCGGTCAGGTCAACGGCCCGAAGTTGGCGTTCAACGCGATCAGCACCGACACCGCGGTCAGCCAGGACCTCGGCGTCATCGGCCGCGACAACCAGAACCGGATCCGGTGGGGCAACCTGTTGACGCTGCCGATGGGTCAGGGCGGTCTGCTCTACGTCGCCCCGGTCTACGCGTCGCCGGGCGCCAGTGACGCCGCGTCGTCGTATCCCCGCCTGATCCGGGTGGCGATGATGTACAACGACAAGATCGGTTACGGGCCAACGGTTCGCGACGCGCTGACCGACCTGTTCGGTCCGGGGGCGGACGCCACCGCGACGGGCCCGGCGCCCACCGACGTGCCCGCGGGCCAGGCCGCCCAGCAGCGGCCTCCGGCCGACCAACAGCCCGCGGGAACGCCGCCGCCGCGGCAGGGTCGGGCGCCGCAACCCGAGGTGCCCGCGGCGGTGCCGCCGTCGGGTCCCACGCAGCTGTCGGCGGCCAAAGCGGCTGCGCTGCAGAACGTCAACAGCGCGCTCGATGCGCTGCGGGAGGCGCAGCGCGGCGGTGACTTCGCGCAGTTCGGCGAAGCGCTGCAGCGCCTCGACGACGCCATGAAGAACTACCAGTCGGCGCAATAGTCACTGCCGCCGATGCGCTACCGGGTGCTCGGGCCACTGCAGGTGGTCGATGGGGACGGCCCGGTCGACATCGGGCCGCCCAAGCAGCGGGCGGTGCTGGCCGTGCTGCTGCTCGCCCAGGGCCGGGTGGTGTCGACCGACCGGCTCGTCGACGCGGTATGGGGTGACGACGCGCCGGCGAGCGCGACGGCCAGCCTGCAGGTCTACATCTCGAATCTGCGCCGTGCGCTGCGCGCCGGGTCCGGTGGACCCCGCATGGCCTCTCCGATCGTGCGGCGCCCTCCCGGGTACTACCTCGACGTCGATCCCGAGACCGTCGACCTCACGGCGTTCGCCGCCGAATGTGCCCGCGCCGGTGCCGCGGTGGAGGCCGAGCGATGGCAGGACGCGCTGACCCATGCGGACGGTGCGCTGAACCTGGTGCGCGGTGGGCTGCTGGAAGACATGGTCGACGCGGCGTGGGCACGCGACGACACCGCCCGCGTCACCGAGATGCTCACCGAATGCGTCGCCAACAAGGTCGTGGCGCTGCTCGCGGTGGGCAGGGTCGGTGCGGCGCTCGCGGAGGCGTCGCGCCTGCGCGAGCTCGAGCCGCTCGCCGACCGAGGGGCCCGGTTGCACATGATGGCGCTCTACCGCGCGGGGCGCGCCGCCGAGTCTCTGGAGGTCTACTCCCGGCACGCGCGTGTGCTCGACGACGAACTCGGCCTCGAGCCCGGACCGGAGCTGCGGGAGCTGCAGACGGCGGTCCTGCGGCAGGCTCCCGAGTTGGCCGGCTGGCCGCGGTCCCCGGAATGGACGGGCGCCGCCCCGATGCCGGTGGCCGAACCGGCGCCGGTGGCGGCGACGGTCGCCGACTCCGCTCCGCTGCGGGCGCCGCTGGTGGGCCGGGAACGCGAACTGTCCACGGCCACTGAGCTTCTCGCGCGGGTCACGAACGGCACGAGCAGTTGGCTGGTGTTGTCGGGTCCGCCGGGGATCGGCAAGACCCGGCTCGCCGAGGAGATCGCCGGCCGGGTGGCCGCAGCCGGCGGGGACGTGGTGTGGGTGAACTGTCCCGACGAGAGAGCGACCCCGCCCTGGTGGCCGATGCGCCAGCTGGTCCGTGCGCTGGGCGCCGACGCCGACTCGGTACTCGAGATACCGCAACACGCCGACCCGGACACCGCGAGATTCCTTGTCTACGAACGCATCCAGTCACTCCTGGAGTCGGCACCGGGTACGCTCGCGGTGGTCGTGGACGACGTGCAGTGGTCGGACACCACATCGGCGAGTTGTCTTGCCTACATCGCCGGCGCGTTGCGGGACAGGCCGGTGGTGGTGATCCTCACGGTCCGCGACGGCGAACACCCGCCGCAGATCGCACGGTTGCTGAGCACGGTGGCACGCGGTGAGGCGAACCGGCACATCGAGGTGCCCGCGCTGTCCTCGGCGGACGTCGCCACCCTGGCCAACGAGGTGGCGGAGGACGCGGTGTCGCCCGCCGAGGCCGCGGAACTGGCCGCGCGGACGGGCGGCAACCCGTTCTTCGTCTCCGAGTACGCGCGGCTGCCGCGCGCCGAGAGGGCGGGCAACGAGATCCCGCGCGCGGTGCGCTCGGTGCTGGACCGCAGGCTGGCGGCACTGGATCCCGCTGTGGTGCAGGTCCTGCGCACCGCTGCGGTGATCGGCGATGTGATCGACGCGGCCGCGGTGCCGGTACTGGCGCAGGCCACCCGGCTGGAGATCGACACGCTCGCCGATCACCTCGACGCCGCCGCCGACGAGCGCATCGTCGTCGCGGCCCACGACGGCGACGGATACGAGTTCGCGCACGGCCTGTTGCGCGACCAGCTGCTGGCGAGCATGCCCGCGCTGCGGCGACAACGTCTGCACGCCACGGTCGCCGACGTGCTGAGCGACTCCACCGCACACGACGCACCGACTCGGCGTGCGCAGCACCTGATCGCCGCGCAACAGCTGGTCGAGCCCGCCCCGGTGGTCCAAGCGTGCCGGTTGGCCGCCGAACAGGCCACCGCACAATGGAGTTCCGACATCGCGGCACGCTGGTGGCAGGCGGCGCTGGATGCCTACGACCGGCTGCCGGTGTCGGCGCGTGACGATGCGGACCGCGACGCACTGACCGTCGAACTGCTGGAAGCACATTCGCGTGCCGGCCGCGGGCAGCTGGTCCTCGACAGCGTGCAGCGCTATCTGGGTGAGGCGCTGCGCAACGGGCGTGCCGCCACCGCCGGGCGGGTCGCCAGCGCACTGCTGCGCGCCAGCGGCGGATGGCCTTGGCTGGCACCCGGTCACGATCCGGGGGAGCTGCTGGGGCTGCTGACGCGGGCGGCTTCGGTGGCGGAAAGGGATCCGGCCTCCGCGGCGCGGGTGCTGCCGGCGCTGGCGGTGGGACACTGCTACCACCCGGACGCCGGCATCGCTGCGGACCTGCTGGACCGCGCCGAACGGGTGGCCGAGGACACGGGGGACGCCGACGTACTCGCCGACGTGCTGATCGGACGGCTCATCACCTACTCCGGGGTGGCCACGCTCAGCGAGCAGACGATGACCTGGGTGCAGCGACTGGAAGCCCTGCACCACAACCGATCCCGCGAAGACGCCGTCATCGCCCACTCCGTCGCGACGATGGCGGCGATGAACCTCGCGGACGTGGCCGGCACGCGCCGGCATCTGCGGGCCGGCATCGCGGGCAGCGAAGACCTCCGATTGCCGGTGCTGCGAGCCCAATTGAGGTGGATGGAGGCGGTGCTCGCGATGTGGACCGGCGACTTCGCGGAAGCCGAGCGCCACCATGCCATCGCCGCTCATGTGCACGAGCAGACCGAGCTCTACGAAGCCGGCAGCGGGCTGCTGGCCAGAGCGTCGCTGCTCCGGGAGAAAGGCGGTCCCGTCGACCCGAGCTGGAGCGGGTTGCGCGCCGGGGAGGAGACCGGCGGGCAGGGGATGGTCGGGGTGGTGCGCACCGCGCTGCTGACGCTGCAGAGCGGACCCGCCGCACGCGCCGAGGCCGTCGAGACTCTGCAGGCCTGGGCCGCGACCACCGACCGTGGGCACATCTGGACGACGCTCGGCCACCAGGCGCTGCTGGCGCATCTGGCCGCCGAACACGAACTCGTCGGATTCGCCGAAGCGCTGCTGGCCGAGCTGACCCCGTACCGCGACCGGATCGCGGTGATCGGCCAGGTCGGTCTGGCCGGCCCGGTCGCGCTGGCGACGGCGCGGCTGCACGCGCTCGGCGGGGACCGGCGCCGTGCCCTGGAGGATGTGGCGATGGCGCGGGGGGTCGCCGAACGCACCGGGGGTGTGCCGACGCTGCTGCGCTGCCGGCTGCTGGAGTGCCAGCTGACCGAGTCGGCGGCCGAGCGCGCCGCGGCCGCGCGCAGAGTGGCCGGCGACGCCGCGGCGTTGGGTATGGCCGGGGTGGCCCGTGCGGCAGAGGCACTGGCCTGACGTCGGCTACTTGACGATCAACATCCCGTGCATGGAGGGGTGGTACTTGCAGTGGAACGGATATTCGCCCGGTGCGGACGGCGCGGTGAACGTGCTCTTCTCCTTGCTCTCCACATCGACGGAGAACGTGCCCGCGGTGTCGGAGGTGACCGAATGCTCGACCGGGTCGCCGTTCGTGACGGCGATCTGAGCCCCGGGCGGCACCGTGACGGGTCCGCCGTAGTTCATGGCCGCAATCGTCAGGGTGGCCGCGTCGGCCGACGCGGTCGCGATGCCTGACCGGCTCTCGCCGGAGTTGCTCGATGCACCGCATGCCGTGGCCAACGCCGCAATGAGACATGCGGTGGCCCAGAACAACCCGTGCTTTGTCATCGTCGCCCCTCTCGTATCAGCCTTCGGCCGAGACACGGTTGTCGACTGGAAATGGTTCAACCACGCCGGGCCGGCCCGCGCACTCGCCGGGGCCATTGCCCTCGGGGACACCACGGAGGACGATGGATGGGTTCGGCGGCGCCGGCATGACGCTGCCGCTGACCGTGGAGGCAGACCATGCACGCACGTAGTTCCCACATCCACGCGCGGTCCTCGGCGATAGACGCCGGAATCGCCTACATCCACGACACCGTGTGGCCCGCACTGACCGGCCTGGACGGCTACATCGGCTTGTCACTGCTGGTGGACCGACTGTCCGGGCGGTGCATCGTGACGACGGCGTGGCAGTCCGAGGAGGCGATGATCGCCAGCCGCCGGGAGGCCGACGCGATGCGCGACCGCGCCGCACAGATCCTGGGCGGCAGTCCCACCGTCGACGAGTGGGAGATCGCCGCGCTGCACCGCGAACACCACTCGACCCCCGGCGCCTGTGTGCGCGTGACGTGGGCGCGGGTCGATTCCGAACAGGTCGATCGCGCGGTCGACGGCTATCGGCTGGCCACCATCCCCGCGCTGGCCGAACTCGACGGGTTCTGCAGCTGCAGCCTGCTGGTCGACCGGGACTCCGGATTCGGCGTCGCCTCGGCCACCTTCGACAGCCTGGACGCGATGCGGCGCAGCCGCGCGGCGTCGGATGCGATCAAGGCCGCCACGGTCCGCGACACCGGCGTCGAGGTGATCGACGAGTGCGAGTTCGATCTGGTGCTCGCCCACCTGCGGGTCCCCGAGATGGCCTGACCGCTCCGTCTCATTCGCCGAACTGAGGTTCCCGGTCGCTGATCTGCTGCGGATCACGGCCGGGAACCTCAGTTCGGCGCCTGCCCGCTTGGATTTTTCTTAATGCGCAGGCCAAGCGGCCGCCAAGTCCCACCGGTGATACTTCTCGCGAGCATCAGCCTCGTGAGAAGGGACTTCCATGACGATTCCGGCCGACCTGACCCGCGACGACGCACTGCAGCGGCTGCGGCAGCACGTCGCCACCCATGCGGCGCTGCCCGGCGAACCCGGGTACGAGCGCTGCGTGCCCTGGAATCTGGCGGCGACGGTGGCTCCTGCCGCCGTGGTGCTCGCGACGTCGGCGGAGGACGTGGCGGATACGGTGAGATTCGCTGCAGCGCATGGCTTCACGGTGACGGTGCAGGCCACCGGTCACGGCGCGGTGGGGGTGGGGCACGGCACGATTCTGGTGCAGACCTCGGCGATGAAGCACTGCGAGGTGGACGCACTCAATCGCACCGCCCGGGTGGGTGCGGGCGCGCGCTGGCAGGACGTCCTCGACGCGGCGACGCCGCACGGGCTGGCGCCGATGTGCGGTTCGGCGCCCGGTGTGGGAGTGGTCGGATATCTCACGGGCGGTGGCATCGGGCCGTTGGTGCGCACCGTGGGGCTGTCGTCGGACCACGTGCGGGCCTTCGACGTGGTCACCGGTGAGGGTCGGTTGCTGCGGGTGACGCCGGAGGAGAACGCCGACCTGTTCTGGGGGCTGCGCGGCGGCAAGGCCACGCTGGGTATCGTCACCTCCGTCGAGATCGATCTGCTGCCGATCGCCGAGTTCTACGGTGGGGCAGTCTATTTCGACGGCTCCGACGCCGCTGCGGTGCTGCATGCGTGGACGGCGTGGTGCTCGCAGCTGCCGGAGACGGCGAACACGTCGATCGCGATCCAGCAGTTGCCGCCGCTGCCCGGGGTACCGGAGCCGTTGGCCGGCCGGATGACGGTCGCGGTCCGCTATACCGCGGTGGGGGACTTCGCCGAGGCCGAACGGCTGCTCGCACCGATGCGGGTCGCGGCGACCCCGCTGATCGACACCGTGGGTGTGCTGCCGTACGCGGCAATCGGTGCAGTGCACGCCGATCCGGTCGACCCGATGCCCATCAACGAGAACCAGGCGCTGCTGTCGGCGCTGCCGGCCGAGGCGGTCGATGCCCTGCTGACGGTCGCGGGCCCGGAATCGGGTTCGCCGCAGGTGATCGTCGAGCTGCGGATGCTCGGCGGTGCGCTGGCCCGCGAGCCGCAGCACCGCAGCGCGTTCTGCCACCGCAACGCCGCGTTCTCGTTGGCGACCATCGGTGTGCTGATGCCCGAGACGGCGGCGACGGTCGTCGAGCACGCGGATGCGGTCGTCGAGGCGCTGCAGCCGTGGTCGACGGGCGGACAGATGCCCAACTTCGCGCCCTCGTATGACCCGGCCCGACCGGCGCGGGTCTACACCGAGGACACCCTGCACTGGCTGGCCGCGCTGGCCGATCGCTATGACCCGGCCGGCGTGCTGGCCACCGGCCAGGTGATCCGAACCATGCGCTAGCTGACCCGTCCTTCTTCCCCGCGAGCTCCCCCTCCTTCTTCCCCGCGAGCGTGCGTGTCTGCGGCCGCCACGCCGTCAAAAAACGAGAGTTCGCGCACGTTCGCCGACGCCGAGCCGACCCCGGGCCCGGCGAGCCTGCCGTCGCCGGGCCCGGCCCCGTGCGGGCTCGCTACTATTTTTCCCGGCATCCGAGGTCGTTTGTCGAAGGGGAAAGCACATGACTGCGCACGTCGAGCAGCTCGAGTTCCAAGCCGAGGCCCGTCAACTGCTGGATCTGATGATCCACTCCGTATACAGCAACAAGGATTCGTTTCTGCGGGAACTGATCTCGAACGCCTCCGACGCTCTGGACAAACTGCGGCTCGAATCGTTCCGGAACAAGGACCTCGACGTCGACACCTCCGATCTGCACATCGAGATCGAGGTGGACAAGTCGGCGCGCACCCTGACCGTGCGCGACAACGGCATCGGCATGACGCGCGACGAGGTGGTGGGCCTGATCGGGACGCTCGCGAAGTCGGGCACGGCCGAACTGCGTCAACAATTGCGCGAGGCCAAAGACAAGGACGCATCCGAGGAGCTGATCGGCCAGTTCGGGATCGGCTTCTACGCGAGTTTCATGGTGGCCGACCGCGTCGAGCTGCTCACGCGCAAGGCGGGCGAGAGCGAGGCGACCCGGTGGGAGTCCAGCGGCGAGGGCACCTACACCATCGAATCCGTCGACCAGTCCGCTGGCGAGGTACCCCAGGGCACCTCCGTGACGTTGCATCTCAAGCCCGAAGACCGCGAGGATGAGCTGCACGATTACACCTCGGAGTGGAAGCTCCGCGAGCTCGTCAAGCAGTACTCGGACTTCATCGCCTGGCCCATCCGGATGGACGTCGAGCGCCGGACGCCGGCACCCGAGGAGGGCGGCGAGGAGTCCGTCACCGTCGAGACGCAGACCCTCAACTCGATGAAGGCACTCTGGGCCCGGCCCCGCGACGAGGTCTCCGACGAGGAGTACACGGAGTTCTACAAGCACGTCGCCCATGCCTGGGACGAGCCGCTCGAGGTCATCGCGATGAAGGCGGAGGGCACGTTCGAATACCAGGCGCTGCTGTTCATTCCGTCGCATGCGCCGTTCGACCTGTTCAACCAGAACGCCGCGGTCGGGGTACAGCTGTACGTCAAGCGGGTCTTCATCATGGGTGACTGCGACCAGCTCATGCCGCCTTACTTGCGCTTCGTCAAGGGCGTCGTCGACGCACAGGACATGTCGCTCAACGTCTCCCGGGAAATACTGCAGCAGAACCGGCAGATCAGGGCGATCCGGCGCCGGCTCACCAAGAAGGTGCTCTCGACGATCACCGAGATGCAGACCGAGCGGCCGGAGAAATACCGCACGTTCTGGACTCAGTTCGGCAGGGTCCTCAAGGAGGGGCTGCTGTCCGACACGGACAACCAGCAGACGCTGCTGCGCGTGTCTTCGTTCGCCTCGACGCATAGCGACGACGAACCGACCACGCTCGCCGAGTACGTCGAGCGCATGCCCGAAGGGCAGAGTCAGATCTTCTACGCGACAGGCGAAACGCGCCAGCAACTGCTGCACTCACCACATCTGGAGGCGTTCAAGGCCAGAGGCTACGAGGTGCTGCTGCTCACCGATCCCGTGGACGAAGTGTGGGTGGAGTCGGTGCACGAATTCGACGGCAAGCCGCTGCAGTCGGTGGCCAAGGGCGAGGTGGACCTCGACTCCGATGCCGACAAGGCCGAGCAGGAGGCGCAACGCCAGGAGCGGGAGCAGGAATTCGCCGATCTGATCGCCTGGCTGAAGGACGCGTTGAGCGACCATGTCAAAGAAGTCCGGTTGTCGACCCGCCTGACTGAGTCGCCTGCGTGTCTGATCACCGACACCTTCGGCATCACGCCTGCGCTGGCGCGCATGTACCGGGCTTCGGGGCAGCCGGTTCCGGTCGAGAAGCGGATCCTCGAGCTCAATCCGAACCATCCCCTCGTCACCGGTCTGCAGCAGGCGCACAAGAGCCGCGGCGCCGACGACGCGCTGGTTGACACTGCCGAACTGCTCTACGGCACAGCACTTCTCGCCGAAGGGGGAGTGCTCGAGGATCCGGCGAAGTTCGCCGGGCTGCTCGTCGACCGACTGACACGGACGGTGGGCAACCAGTAATACACGCGGCTGGCGACGGCGGTGGATGCGACGGTGAGACCTGATGGACGCGGCTCGGCGGGCGGCCCGACATCGACGCCATGGATGTCGCGGTCGGAGCTCTGCAGCAGCGCTCTACGGCGGGTCGACGCCAGCCTGCGCCGGCTCACACCCTTGAGGTCAGATGCAGGCATGGACCCCACCTGAGCAGGCGATTTGGAGGGTGGACGGGCGCCCCGGTAACCTAGCGTTCACCCGTCGCGGGGTGGAGCAGCTCGGTAGCTCGCTGGGCTCATAACCCAGAGGTCGCAGGTTCGAATCCTGTCCCCGCTACTAAGTGAAACGGCCCCCGGAGGAGACTCCGGGGGCCGTTTTCATGAGCACGCCGTCACGGCGGGTTCGCGGCCCGCTACAGGCACTTCGCCGCTCTCAGCTGATTCGAGTGAGTTTGAATGGCAGCGAAATCAGCAGTGGTTTGCTGACGCCGCAGGCGCCGCTGGGCCCGAGGGTTTCGTCGAGGCCGGCGAAGAGGTCGGACTGGCTGTTGTCGGCCTGGCCGGTGTGGGCGTCGACAGCGTAGAAGCGGTAGTGCTGCAGCCCGTCGGCGGCGCTTCCATCAGGACACGGTTCCCAGCGGGGGACGGGGTGTTTGATGTTCCACAGGCCAGACATTTTGTAGATCGGTGCGCTCCAGCCTTGGTCACTGGTGACCGTTCCGGTGCAGTCAGTGGGGTTCGAGCAGGTGGAGGTGATCGTCCACGTGGCGATGACCGTTTGTTCGTCGTAGAACATTTCGTTGCTCTTGGCGAAGTCGCCGTTGGATTGCGCGCGAAACGTGCCGTTGAGAGATCCTTTCAGTTCGGGAGGCTCAGCGGCGGCCGAGGCGCTACTGACGAACAGGAGCACCGCGGCTGCGAGGGCGAATTGGCCGATATTCACGATGTCTCCTTCGGTGCGCGATGGGTTGGCTTGTCGCGCGGTGGTACTAGTGCGGTAGGAGGTCGGTCCACGCTGAGGGCGGTGATTTGTGGGCGAGATCCGCTTGCGTATAGAGCTTTCCGTCGCCGCCGAGGTAGTTGCCGGTGCGTGGATTGTATTGAGTGACAGCTACTCTGGATGGGAGCACGCCCGAGTGGAACGCGCTGGGCGCGGCGGACGGTGGTCCCGGGAGCGGGGTTGGAGCCTGGATGGCTTTCGGCGGTGTCGCGGACGGCGTCGCCCCGGGTGGGGGGAGTGTTCCCTCCGGGGGTGCATAGATGTTGTTGTCGCGGGAGACGCGCGTGTCGGGAGGAACGCCCTGGGCGATGAGGTTGGGGTCGAAGGGGGAGGGGCCCAGGATGTGCGGACGTACGGCCAGGGGTTGGAAGCCGCGGGGATCGTCGCAGAGTTCTACGGTGGGCGCGCGTTTTCCGGGATGGCCCATGCACGGGTAGTTGCGCGCACCGCGCACGGTGCTCGGCGAATCCTGAGGTAGCTTGCAGTACAGCCCGTCGGGGGTGTCGATTTCGCTGGTGTCGGCGGGAGAGCGCCATTGCGAAGGTGGCAGGAAGCCGACGGTGCAGGGGTTGGGATCGCCTGCGGTGATGGCGAATTCACCGCCGGTGGGGATTCCGGTGGCGTTGTTGCGGGGCATGGCGGCTTGGATGGTCGTGACGAATGGCGGGAGAAGGACGAGGACCTGCTCGAGTGAGGGGTTATAGGTCACGCCGATCTGTCCGATGGTGGTGAGGTTGGCCAGTAGCACTGGAAGTGTGGGTTTGAGTTGGGTCAGCAGTGCCGTGACCTCGTCGGCGGCGCCGGGGCCGGCGGCCAGGAGCTTGCGGATCTGGGGATCGTTGTCGACGACTTGGGTGGTGACGCCGGCCACGCTGTGGGCCCAGGTCCGGAGTGAGTCGGCGGCGGCGGCTTGTCCGTCGAGCAGTGGTGCGCTGTCGTCGACGAGAGCCTGAGTGCGATCGCCGACATCGTTGAGGTCGTGGGCGAGGTGGGACGTGGAGTCGGCGAGCGATCCGAGGTCGAAGCCCGCCCCGCCCAGGCCGGTGAAGGTGTCGTCAAGCAGCGCGTTGAGTTTGTCTTTCGGGATGCTGCTCAGCAGAGCGCTGGCCTGGTCGAGGACGGGCCCGACTTGTTGGGGAACGGTGGTGTCGGTCATCGCGACGATCGAACCGTCACGCAGGTAAGGGCCGCTGTCGGTATGGGGGACCAAGTCGACATACTGTTCACCGACGGCGGAGATGCTGTGCACCTCGGCGGTCAGCGCGGCGGGAATCCGCGCCGAACCTTGTAGCGACAGCACAGCTTTGGTGTGCGTGGGAGGCCCGGGGTCGAGAAGCACGTCGCTTACCTTGCCGATCTGCACGCCACGGTAGGTGACGTTCGCGAAGCGGTAAAGACCACCGCTGTTGGGCAATTCGATGGTGACCGACATACGTCCGATGCCGAGCAGAGTGGGTAGTTGCAGGTAGTTGAGCACCATCACCGTGACACCGACGACGGATGCCAAGGAGAAGACCACGAGCTGGATACGGACGAATCGGGTCAACATCAGCGACCACCCGCTGGCTGGGCTGGCGGCGCCGCGGGTGGCGGGGCCTGACCTGCGCTCGGAGTGCCTGGCGGCAGGGTTTTGGTCAGCGGTGCGTGGAGGGGGTCGTAGGTGTATTGCAGATAGTAGGGATCGCCGGGGGCGGGGATGAGGTCGGCGTTGATGTCACCGAAGCGGGTGCCGCGGAAGATGGTGCGTTTGAGTCGGGAGTAGGTGAGGTCGACGACCGCGTAGAGGTTGAGGTAGTCCCCGCGCACACCCCGGTCGATGACGTTCTGCGGGAACGGGAATGTCGGTGCCAGCGCGAGTGCGGCATCGAGTTTGGGGCCGACGTCGGCGAGCGCTTTGAGAGTCGGCTGCAGGTTGTGCAGGTTGGTGACGAGATCGCTGTGGCTGTCGTTGATGAGCCGAGTGGTGACGTCGCTGAAGGTGCCCAGTTTGGTCAGGGCCTCGGTCAGGCGCGGACGCTCCCGGTCGAGCACATCGAGGGCCGGCGGGATGTCGCGCAGTGCGGTGGTGATGGTGTCGGTCTGCCCGGCCAGGGTGCCGGTGAGTCGGTCGAGGTTGTCGATGGCGGCGGTGATGTTGTCGCGTTGGCGGTCCAGCGCGCCGATGAAAGAGTCGAGACGGGTGAGCAAGTCTCGGATTTGGTTCTCATGGCCGTGTAGGGCGGCAGTGGTGTTGTGGATGATGTCGCCGATCTGCGTGACGCCGCCGGAGTTGATCAGCAGCGACAGCGCCGACAGGGTCTGCTCGGTCGACGGGTAGGTGGATGCCCGGTTGAGGGTGATGGTGGACCCGGGTTCGAGCCTGCCGGTGGGGGTTTGGCCGGCGGGTGGGTCCAGGGCGAGGTGCATCGAGCCCAGCAGACTGGTTTGTCCGACGGTGGCGACGGCGTTGGCCGGCACGACAACACCGGGTGTGATCGTGACATCGACATCGGCGTGCCAGTTGTCGACGGTCATCGTCGAGACGCTGCCGACCACGACGTCATTGACGAGCACGGGCGCGTTGGATTCCAGGGTGCCGACATTGCCGATCTGCACGTGATAGATCGTGGCGCCGGGACCTCGGCCGGGAGTTCCAGGCAGCGGCAGGGTCGTCACGCCACCGAAGGCGCATCCAGCAGCGGTCAGGGTGACGGTGGCCAAGGACAGCGTGCGCCAGAGGCGGGTCGAGGCGGTCATCCGGGCTGCCCCGGAGTGGTCGGAGGCGTTGCATTGCTTGGGCTTTCGGCAGGCAACAGCGGTTGGGGTGACGAAGGGGGTGCGGGTGCTGGTCCCGGTGGTGGGCCGCTTGGAAGCAGCAACGATGGTAGCGAGGTGGCTGTGGCCGGCGGGTATGCCGACAAGGCAGGCGGTTGCTCGGGGGCGGTGGGGGTGGGTCCGGTGCCGCCGGGGGCGAGTTTGGGCTCGGTGTAGATCATCCTGTCGGGTGCATATGACGGAGCCAGGAACGGGTTGATCGGGAAAGGCAGACCGTTGAAGTTCAGCAGGTCCAATCCCGGTCCGAGGTACTGGGCGCACAGTTTCGCTGTCTCTGACGCGGTCGCGTTCTCCACGGCGCCGATCGCTCCGCAGATGAATTGCACGGGGTTGGAGAAGTTGGTCAGCACGAAGGACCCGTTGACATCGCCGGAGTCGGGGTTCCAGATGTTGTAGGCGTTGCCGATGGCGTTGGGTGCGACGTGGAGGACGTTCTCGAGGTCGGTGCGGTGATTGACGAGGTTCTGGGTAACGTTGGCCAGCCGCTGAACCTGTTCGGAGGTTTGATTGCGACTGCCGGCGATGAAGCGTTGCACCTCAACGACTGCTGAGGACAGGTTGGTCACGGCGGCGTCGAGGTCGGAGCGACTCTCGTCGAGGACGCTGGTCAGCGTCGCGAAACGGTCCTGGAACTGCACGATCTGGGTGTTGCTGTCGCGCAGCGCGGTGACGAAGGTCTGCAGGCTGCCGATGATGTCGACAATGTTGCCGCTGCCTTCGGCCAGAACCCTTGCGACACCGGAAAGTTGGGCGATGACCTCGCGCAGCTTGGGGCCGTTGGCGTCGAGTGCGGTGGCGGCGCTGTTGATGAATCGCGAGATCGAGGGCGGAGCGTCAGGGCGCGGTCCCAGGTCGGTGGCCAGACGCATCAGTTGGTCTTTGACCTGGTCCCATTCCACCGGCACCGCGGTGCGCTCAAGAGGGATCTGCCCGCCGTCGGCCATGAGGGGGCCGTCGCCAGGGGTGTAGGGCGGGGTCAGTTCGACGTAGCGGGCGGCGACGAGGTTCTGCGAGACGATGACGGCCTGTGCGCTGGCCGGGATGGGGATGTCGCGGTCCACGTTCAGGGTCATCTTGGTGCGGGTGCCTTCAGCCTCGATGGCGTCGATGTGCCCGACCGTGACACCGGCGACCTGAACGCTGTCGCCGGGATAGATGGCGATCGCTTTGGTGAAATACGCGGTGAGGGTGTGCGGGCCGAAGAAGGCCTTGTGGACCACAACAGCGACGCCACCCACGAGGGCCACGGTC
Organism: Mycolicibacterium chubuense NBB4; assembly: GCF_000266905.1. The sequence goes on from NC_018027.1 coordinate 1,477,257, forward strand.
AGAGCGAGCACGGCCACGATGAGGAGTCTGCGTCGGGTCATCGTGGCGGCAGATCTCCGGGCTGGGGGATCCCGTTGTATGGGAACGGGATCTCCGCTCGCGGCCCGGTATTGTCGGGTGGTTGCCCCTTATTGGTCCCGCGCCGGAAACCGAACGCGTAGTCGAGGAAGGGTTGCAGAACCTCCGGCAGGGCGAGGTTGGGAATGTAGGCGTTGTAATACCAGCCGTTGGCGACCGTCTCGCCCTGAGTGACTTCGTATTTCGCCAGTCCAGGCAGTGCCTTGGCGATGTTGTCGCGGTTCTTCTCCAGCATGGCAGTCACCGAGTTCAGCTTCTCCAAGGTGGGGGCGAGTTCTTTCTCGTTGTCGGCGACAAGTCCCGAGACCTCTTGGGCGACAGCGGAGGTGTTGGCCAGCAGATCGACGATCGCCTGGCGGCGTTCGCTCAGCACGCCCACGAGATCATTGGCGTTGAGGATGAGCGCGTTGAGTGCTTGGCTGCGGTTCGCCAGGACACCGGTGACCGTGCTGGTGTGACGCAGCAGATCGGCCAGTGTCTCGTCGCGGCTGTTGATCGACCGGGACAGCCGCGCCACGGCGTCGAACGCCGGACCGAGCTGCGGAGCGATCTGATCGAGTGTCGCCGACAGCGTGTCCAGCGACTGGTTGAGGGCGGAGGTGTCGGTACCGGCGGTGTTGGTGGTGAGCTCACCGATGGCGTCGGTCAGCGAGTACGGCGATCCGGTGCGCGACACCGGGATCGTCGAATTGGGACGCAGCGTCGAGGTGCCCTTGGACTCGAGTGTCATCACCCGTTGGCCTAGTAGGGATCCGGTGCGGATGTGGGCGGTGGTCTCCGAACCCAACGGCACATTTCCCTTCACGGTGAACGTCACCAGCGCTTTGCCGGCCTGCAGCACAATGTCGGAGACCGAGCCGACGGTCACACCAGAGACCTTGACGTCGTTGCCGGGAATCAGGCCGCCGGCATGGGTGAACTGCGCCTGGTAGCGCACGCTGGTCGCCCAGGTGAGTAGGCGTTCGGGGTCGAGCCCGACGACGATCGTCAAGACTGCGACGACCACTCCGATGATTCCTGCGCGAATAAGTTGCGAGCCGCGGTATTTCAGCATCAGGGTTCTGCGCACCTCCCTGTGTCCTGCTTGATCCATGGGAAGACGACGGTGCGGCCTTGCAGGTCGCTGGCGCGGAATTGGACGGCGCAGATGTAGTAGTTGATGAAGCTGCCGTAGGCGCCAAGGCGGACCAGCTTGCGGTAGTTGTTGGGTGCTTTCTGCAGGGCGGTGTCGATGAGCTCGTTGTCGTTGTCGAGGAGGGGTGCCAGACGGCTGAGTTGGTCGACGGTGCCCTTGAGGGGTGGGCGGGCCTGGGTGAGCAGGTCGCCGACCGAGGCGGTGCCGGTGTCCAGTTTGTCGATGGCGGTGGCAATAGGGTCGCGGTCGGCGGCCAGGCCGCCGACGAGGTTGCGCAGTTTGTCGATGGTCGCGGAGAAGCGGGGACCGTCATCGGCCAGGGTGGCGGCGACGGTGTTGAGATTGTCGATAAGGCGCTCGACGGCGCCGTGGCGGTCGGCGATGGCGGTGGAGAACGACGAGGTTTTCGACAGCAGTGACTCCAATGTGCCGCCTTGTCCCTGGAAGATCTGGATCAGCGAGGAGGTCAAAGCGTTGACGTCTTGCGGGTTCAATCCGCGGATCACCGGTTTGAGGCCGCCGAGCAGCAGGTCGAGATCCAGCGCGGGCTGGGTGCGTTCGCGCGGAATCAGCGATCCTGCAGGCAGCAGTTGGGTGGACCCAGGCGAGTCCAGCAGCTCCAGATAGCGGTCGCCGACGAGGTTGAGGTAGCGCACTGCGACCTTGGTGGCCGTGGTGAGCACCACCTTGCGGTCGGCGTCGAATTTGATCATCACGGTCTTGTCAGGCTGGAGCGCAATTTTCTTCACCGTGCCGACGCGGATGCCGGACACGCGCACGGTGTCGCCTTCTTTGATGCTGGATGAGTCGGTGAACACCGCCGAGTAGGTGTTGGTAGAGCCGCCGCGGAACTCGCTGAAGATCAGGAACAACCCCGCGGTCAGCAGCAGCATGATCGCGGCGAAGGTCGAAAATTTGAGCAATGTGCCCGTCGATCGGGTCATCCGGGTTGCCCGATCTGGGCGGTGTTGCGCGGTGGGCCGTCGAGCGGTCCGAACCAGAGTTGTTTGAGGCCGTCGGAATTCAAGATGATTCCCTTGTGGTTGCCATAGCGGGTCGGGTCCGCGCCGATGTCACCCACAACGAATTTGGGCCGGTATTGGAACGGCATGTTCGGAAGACCGATGTCGGCGCAGTGTGGCCCGCCAGTCGCAGCGACCTTCGGCAAGTTCGTCGGGTAGCGGTAGCGTTCCATACCGAAAGAGAACCCCAGGCTGGCCACCACACCGGGCACCGGCGATGGCGGGCTTTCGGTGACGGGGATGAAACCTGCCAGTCCGCACTGGATCCCCTCGTGGTAGCGATTGGTCAGATCCGTCGTCGGCACCAGCAGATGCAGGACATCGGTCAACGGCTGCCGATTGGCGCCGACGACGTCGGTGCCTACGTCGGCAAGACCAATCGCCGACATGAGTGCTGTGTCCAGATCGCTCTGCCGGTCGACCAGAGTCCTGCTGATCCGCGTTGTATTGGAGACAGTGGTCAGCAGATCTGGGGCTGCGTCGGCGTAGGCACTCACGACGGAAGGCGCCGCGGTGAATTCGTGCTCGAGGGTGGGCAGGCTGGGTTCGAGGCGGGCGAGGAACGCATCGAGGTCGACGAACGCCTGCCCGATCTTTTCACCGCGGCCGTTGAGCGCGGTCGAGATCGCGGCCAGCGTGGCGTTCAGTTTTCCGGGTTCGATCGACGACAGCAGCGAGGTCAGCTTCTGGAACAAGGTGTTGATCTCGACCGTGACCTGCCGGGCGGCCAGGGTTTGTCCGGACCGGAGTGGCTGCGACGACGGCGTCGCGGGCAGGACGAATTGAACGTATTTGGCGCCGAACACCGTCGTCGACGAGATGTCGACAGCGACATTGTCGGGGATCAGCGCAAGTTGGTGCGGGTCGATCGCCAGATGCAGCGCGGCTTGGCCGTCGCCGCGGGCCTCGATCGACGCGACGCGCCCGACTTCCACCCCGAGCAATTTGACCTTCGCGTCGGGATCCATCACCAGGCCGGCACGGGGAGACAGCACCGTCACCGGGATGGTGGCGGTGAACGCGCCACGGAACAAACCCACACACAGCGCGATGACCAATGCGAATGCCACGGCGGCGAGCAATCCTGCCAGCGGCTTGACTGCCTCCGGAGGGATCTGCACCGGTGTGCGGGATGCCTTGTGCGCGGCCAACGCTCAGTTCCGACCCTGATGACCCAAGCATCCAACAGTCGAACGCACCGGCTCAGCTTGGAATTGCCACAGGCAGTCGGTCAACGCGACAGGAACAAGATGACAACCGCAATCCCGAACCTGAACGACTGCGACGGGAGTCACACTTTCCCGACCAGCGACGACGAATGAGAATAATTCCGCCAAATGTCTCACCACGCAAAAGCGGATCTGGGGAGGGCGTCGTGGCCCGCGGCGGTGGCTCCTTCGTCACCGGGATGCAGAGAAGCAGGGGCCGATGAATCGGGCAGCGATCTCGCGCTCGGTGTCGCGATTTTTGACCGGCCAGTACCACAACGCCAGCGTCGCGCGAAGGAGCCATTGCGCCGCCAGGGGATCGGACCGGCCGATCATCTGCTCAGCAAGAGTGGCGACGAGGGGGGAGGACGTCAGCCATCCACTGTCGTCACCGGGACGGATGGCACCCATCATCAACGGTCCCAATGGTTCAGCCCGAATGTGGTCGAGCGCGACGAGGATGGCGGTGACCACACGGTCGGGTCCCTCGAGATCCGCGATGGCCTCCTTGACATGCTCCACGATGCGCACCGACATCTGATGCATCACGCCCTCCATGATCGCCGCCTTGCCGCCGACGTTGCGATAGATGGTCGCCGGTGAGCAGTGCACCTTGGCCGCCAGCGCGTCTATCGTGAACGCCTCGAACCCGTGTCGGGACACCAGCTCCGCCGCTGCGGCATGAATGCGTTCGACCGCTTGGGTGCGGCGGTCCGCTCCCACCAGCCAGTCCTGTCGAGTCACGACACTCTCTCCCTTCGCGACGACGCCCCGTCAGATCCGGATTCTCGTCATGAGAATTTTTCGCGATGGATTCGCACCATAGTGCGAGTTCCCGCCACCTCCAAGAAAATCGGCGCCCTGCGGAGGTGCCCTATCCGGTTCTCACATTTCTGGCCACTCATTGACGGGGCCGGGCGCCGGCCGTCAGCCTGGTTTCATGGTGACGTCCGGCAACCCCGCCGGGCCGGCGTGGGGGCCACAGCACGGCGCGCGCCGGGGTCGCCCCCGTCCGGAAGCAAACCTAGGCCGCGATGACGTCAGTCCCCATTGACGAAGAGTTTCACCCCGAGCTGCGCGCACTGGCGCGCATCGCGCCACGCGCCACGATCACCAACCCGGCGACGATGAAGATCATGCGTCGGCTGAGTGCACTGCGCCCACCGCAGACCAGCGGCATACGCGTCCAGCGGTTAGGTGCCGACACCAGCATCCGGATCTACGACGGGGCGCACGGATCCTCGAGCGAGCCCGCCCTGCTGTGGATCCACGGCGGCGGCTATGTGATGGGCCGCGCCCACCTCGATGATCGACTCTGCCGATCCTTTGCCGCCGCACTGGGCATCACGGTGGCCTCGGTCGATTATCGTCTCGCACCCGAAAATCCCTATCCTGCAGCGCTCCTCGACTGCCACGCCGCTCTGCATCGAGTCGCCGAGATCCCCGGAGTCGATCCTGATCGCATCGCGATCGGCGGACTGAGCGCAGGCGCCGGACTCGCTGCCGCCCTGGCCATTCGCCTGCGCGATCACGGCGACCTCGTCCCTGCGCTGCAGCTACTTGCCTACCCTATGCTCGACGACCGGTCCTCGGCGGCGGCCCACCCTCTGGCGCCTCGATACCGATTCTGGAACCAGGCATCCAACCGATACTCCTGGCGGGCCTACCTTGCCGCAGCCGACCCCGCCGTCGCGGTACCCGCCCGCCGCGACGACCTGTCCGGCCTGGCACCTGCGTGGATCGGAGTCGGGTCGCTCGATCTGTTCCACTACGAAAGCGTCACCTATGCGCAACGACTGCGCACCGCCGGCGTCGCCTGCCGGCTCGAGGTGATCCCTGGAGCATTCCACGGCTTCGATGCGGTAGCGCCTAAAACGTCTGTCGCGCAAGCGTTCTTCGCGCGACAATGCCTGGCCCTCAACGACGTGTTTCGCGGCGACTGAGGTAGGCCGGCACGCTCGCTTCCCTCTCAGTTCTGCGAAAGGCCACATCGACAATGTTCACGAAATCAGCGCAGAGTGCCACTTCGATGCTCAAACCGCTGACCTCGGCGGTGCAGCTCAACCTCGCTGCAGCGATCAAGCACCGCCGGCTCGGGTACCGCGGCTGGTGCGGAGCGGTCAACACCGCCTACGACCCGCTCGACCCGACGACGGCCGCGCAGCCATTCGCCGCTTACGATGCTTTGCATCGCGGCGGCCGGGTTCACTACAACCCACGCCGTCAAACGTGGATACTGCACCGGCTCGACGACGTACGCGCTGCCCTACGCGACACGGACCAGGTGACCAGCAGCCAGGGCGTCACCCGGATTCGTATGGCGGCCGACCTCGTCGTCGTCACTGACGGCGAGCAGCACAGCCGTCTGCGCAAGCAAGTTCAACCGGCCTTCACGAGAAAGGCTCTCGACAGCTGGCGCGCCATCATCGACGACCTCGCCGTGGAACTGGTCGACACCATGATCACCCAGCCGGGCGGTGACGCCGTCCAGAATTTGGCAATCCCCATGCCGCTGCGCGTCATCGCCGCGATCCTCGGCATTCCCGACACCGACATCGCCGACTTTCGTCGCTGGTCAGAAGACAGCGTGCGACTGATCGACTTCACCCCCACTGCCAAAGGTGTTGTCAACACGACGCGCGCCCTACGTGCGGCCGTGTCACTGCGACGATATTTCCTCAGGCACCTCGCCGCCGGCGATCTCAAGGGTTCGAACACCGTGCTCGGGCGGCTGCTGGAGCACAGCACTGACGGCAGCCTCACCGACGACCAGCTCTTCTACATCGCGATCCTGCTGCTGATCGCCGGCAACGAGACCACCACCAACCTGCTCGGCGGCATGGTCGACACCCTGGCCCGAAACCCCGAGCAGTACGACAAGATCCGCGCCGATCCCGACCTGATTCCGATGGCTGTCGAAGAACAACTGCGCTATACCAGCCCAATCCAAAATCTTCACCGCTACACCCGAGCGCCGTACCAGGTCGGTGACGTCACCATTCCATCTGGATCCCGGCTCCTGCTCTCCTTCGGCGCCGCCAACCGAGACCCGCAGGCATTCGATGAACCGAACTCCTACCGCGCTGACCGCAACCCCCGCATGCACGTCGCCTTCGGCTACGGCGCCCACATGTGTCTCGGAGCGCCGTTGGCGCGTATGGAAGCTCATGCGGTGCTGCGCGAACTGGTCAGCCGCGTCACCCGGATCTCCGTGGATGGGTCCACGACTTGGTCCACCAACAGTTCGTTGCGCGGCCCAACCCACCTGCCGGTCACCTTGCACACTCACTGAAGCTGGATGTGGTCGGGAAGGCGGTGTCGCCTTCGAAGGTGTGGGTATGGAAGGCGTGTTCAGCCGCATCACATCGGCTTACGCTCACAACGCCAAAGTGATCGCCGCCGCTTCAGCATGCGTGTGTAGGTTCCGCTGAGTGGGGGTCAGTGGGGTCGAGCTGCGAACCTGCGTTCTCGCGCCGCGAACTTCAGACAGCGAGCCCGCGGTGTGGATAGAGGGTCTGCCTCGTCAGCGCCAGCGCGCGGCATGAGCCGAATCTACGCGGCGTCGAAGGTGGCTTATCAGCAAGCGTGGAGTCGGCTTCACCAGCCTACTGCAGGGTGCGGACGTCGACTCGCAAAGTGTATGACCACAGCGGCGACCCTAGTGAATCGCCCAGTAACAGGAACCGTCATGTTGACGACCAGAAGTGGTGGTCATACGCTTGAGGTCGATGTGTCCGTTCGGCGGCCACTCTGAGCGTCAGCGAAAGGTGAGACCCAATGACCCTGACCAGCACCGCTCCCAACGTCTTCGAAGCCGGCCTCCCCACTTTCACGTACGGCCTCACCGCGACGCCGCACGACATCCTCGACGATCTCCGGACGGCGCAATCGTGCGCGCCCATCGCCATCGGCCCCCTCGGCCCGGAAATCCTCTCCTACAGCATGGCTCGGGAGTTACTGCGGGACAATAGATTTCGCCTACCACCTGGCATCACCCTGGCCGCGCAGGGCATCACGTCAGGTCCGTTGTTCGACAAGCTGACGAGCAGCCTGTTGGGCCTGAACGGAGCACCACATATCCGGTTACGCAAACTCGTCTCCAAGGCATTCACTCCCCGCGCGACATCACGCCTCCAAGACACGATCCGGGAGGTCATGAACGGGCTGATCGATCACGTGGTGGACGCCGGACGGTGCGACGTCGTGCCCGACATCGCGCGTCCGTACCCCACCCCGATCATCTGTGCGCTGCTCGGTGCGCCTCCCGAGGATTGGCCCCTGTTCGTCGCCTGGACTGAAGAGATTTTCAAAGCCTTCAACTTTCAGCCAGACGTCAACTTCGACGAGTCCGCGATCATGCGGGCGTGGGGCGAGCTCGATGACTACGTCGACGGCATGGTGGCCGAACGCCGACACAATCTGACCGACGATCTGCTCTCCGAGCTCATTCGCGCGGAAAGCGACGGTGACCGGCTGAACCTCGACGAACTCCGCATGCTGGCGGCCGGCTTCCTGATGGCGGGAACGGATACGACGCGAAATCAGCTGGCCGCCTCGGTGCAGGTGCTCTGCGAGCATCCGGATCAATGGGAGACACTGCGCGACCACCCCGATCTTGCGATGCAGGCCGTCGAGGAGACCATGCGGCACTCACCGGCAGCCTCTATCGTGCCGCGGGCCGCCACCGAGGATGTCGAGTTCGGCGGCTACCTGTTCCCCGAAGGGACCTTCATACTCGTGAACACCTTTGCCGCCAACCGGGACCCCGCGATCTATGACGATGCCGACCGCTTCGACATCACCCGCGAGGACGCGCCTGCGATCCTGACTTTCGGCGGGGGTGCGCACTACTGCCTGGGCGCCAACCTCGCACGCCGCGAGTTGGCGGAAGCCCTCGTAGTGCTTACCCGCCGGCTTTCCGCACCCCGCCTCGTGGGTCCGGCCCCGTGGAAATCTCTGCTCGGGATGACCGGGCCGACCACACTTCCGATCGAGTTCGCCAGCGAAAGACTGTGACAGCGGATGCGTAGCCGGGGGTGGGCGGGTGCGACACCGGCCTCGGACGAGGAGGCAATCGCCAGGATCCTCGACGCGGTGGACGAGGTGGTCGCCGAACACGGACCAGCGATACGCCTCGCCGACGTCGCCCGCAGGCTGGGGGTCACCCGCCAGACGGTGTACCGCTACTTTCCCAATGCCGACGCGCTACTCATATCGAGCGGGATGCGGGCGGTCAACGGATTCATCGATCAGGTCGTCGAGCACGTCAGCGGCGTCAACGACCCAGTCCCTGCTGTCGTCGAATGCGTGTCGTTCGCGGTCGAAAAGCTCGCCGGTGACCCACAATTGGAGAATCTCCTGACCCGGCGACCCGACGGCGAGGCGGTGACCTCGCTGACCTCCGACACAGCGATCACTTTCTGCTTAGGGTTCTTTCACCGCCTCGATGTCGATTGGAAGCTTCACGGTTTCGACGACACCGCGCTCGGTGAGCTCGCTGAGATGACCCTCCGCACTCTGCAATCCATGCTGACCGATCCTGGGCTACCCCCACGCGATGAAACGGCGCTGCGCTGCTTCGTTGCCCGCTGGCTCGGTCCAGCGGTCCTCTATCCACGGATGGCGTCGCTGCCGACCTGGCACGGCGGCGAATTTCAGAGTGCGCCGAAGTAGACACCCAGCAGCAGGCCGACGACAGCGACCAGCCAGCCGCTGGTGAGGAGCTTGAGCCAGCGGGGCGCTGTCCGGACCTCCATGAAGTGCCAGATCACCAGTTGTGTCTTGACCGCCGCGATCAGTAGCACGACGACGGTGACCGTGACGTTGAGGTGGTGGGCCGCTCCGCCGTCGCGTGCGGTCAGCCACGAGACCACGGTCACCGCGGTGAGCACTGCCCATACCAGGGTGAGCGGGTGGCGCAGATAGGTGGTCACACCATCACCTCATCACGTAGAGCAGCGCGAACAACATGATCCACAAGAGGTCGACCATGTGCCAGTAGGTCGCGCCGGTTTCCGTCAGTGAGATTCGCGGCGCGGCCGGGCCGCGGAGGTTGCGGAGGACGAAGGACAGGATCACCAGCCCGAGGAACACGTGGCACAGGTGCATACCGGTCATCACGAAGTAGAACATGAAGAACACGTTCGTTCCCGGCGTCAGACCGGCGGTGATCTCGGGGATGTACTCGAACGCCTTGAGCACCGGGAAGACGGCGCCGGCGGCCAGCGCCAGCCAGAACAGCCGGTAGGCGTCGGTGCCCTTTCCGTCGCGGGCCGCGGAGGTTCCCAGCGCGACGAACAGCGAACTGGTCAGCAGCACAACGGTGTTGACGGCCCCGATGTCGGTGTTCAGCTTCGCCTGGCTCGCCAGGAACAGGTCGTGGTTCTGACCGCGGTAGTACATGTAGACGACGAAGTAGACACCGAAGATGATCAGGTCTCCGATGACGAAGAACCACATGCTCGACTCGCCGGGAACACGCCCGCGCGCTGTGGCTTTTCGGGTCGCATCGCCAGTGGCGGTGCGCAGCTGTGTCGTGGCGTCGGTCATGCGCTCGCCTTCGACCGGGTCGCGGCCAAGTCGGACTCGAGGAACGCGTTGTCGAGTTCGTCGTCGGGCTGGTTTTTGATGGCCCGGTAGATGCAGAGGTAGACGATCATCTGCCACGGCACGTACAGGGCCATCGCGAACCAGAACGTCATCACACCGTTCCAGGCGAACGGGCCGGATTTCGCGATCCAGACCGGCGCCGCCATCAACTCCGTCACGTACTGCCAAACGGTGTAGTAGCCCAGCCATTTCGGCAGGATGTGGTTCTGGTCGAGGATGATTGCCAGACCGAACGCCATCCACATGATGCAGAAGCAGCCGAGTGAGCCGATGAAGGCCAGGTAGCCGAAGTCGTAGAGCATCGCCAGGATCGCCGGGTCATAGCCGGGCCGGAAGGCGCCCAGCCCGAAGCAGAACATCGGGAAGAGCATGCCGACGATCGTGCCGGTCATCGCGCCTGCCATCAGCGAGTAGCGCAGCACCGGGCTGACCGACATTCGCCTGATCTGGTTGAGGTAGCACGCGTTCGACACCGGGGCCAGCCCGAACGCCAGCGTCAGGATGACACAGGCGACGAGCAGGTTCGGCGATTGCATGAACGCGACGATCTCGGCTTGCGGGCTGCTCGGTGAGCGCGGCGGCATCATCCAGCTCAGGGGTACGAAGACCAGTCCGAACAGGCTGAAGAACACCGGGACCGACCAGAACGCGATCCACTGGTCCAGCTTCTTGGACTTGCGCCAGCCAGCCATCACGGTCATATCAGCGCCTCCCGCTCCTCGCCTTGGCGATGGATCACACCGAGCAGCACGAGGAACATCACCACGATGTAGCAGGCGAGAACGATGAGGCGCAGATCGAACGACAGTGCGCCATTCCAGGCCAGCGGCCCCGACTTGTGCAGAAGCGAAAACGCACTCGGAACCAGCAGCACGGCGACGGCGATGTTGAAGTGCGCCACCCAGCGCGGGAAGATCGGGTCGGGTCGGGTGTCGAGGTAGATGCTGATGGCAAGGCAGAGGTTCGCCACGATGATCGGGCCGACTGGCGCGATGAAGAAGAACCACGCCATGTCATTGAGAAGGCTGATCAACTGCGGGTTCCGCTCGGGCCGAAACGCCGCCATGCCCCAGCAGTAGTCGGCGAGGATGAACGCGGTCAATCCCACTCCGACACAGAGGATGTAGGCGTAGGTGAACACATTGCTCGACGTGCCGATGCGGGACATCTGCACGGCGGCCACCGCGAAGAGCGGAACCAGCGAGCAGGCAATGAGGTTGCACAGGATCGCGACTCCGAGAATGCCGGTGACGTTGTCGGTGAAGAAGGCCCCCACCTGCTCGGGTGTCATCGTCGGCGACAGCGGGGGAGAGAACACCGGGAACAGGAAGTAGGCCACCACGAACAGCGCCGCGGCCGGCGGCACCGTCCACAACAGGATGCGCTGGCCCCTCGTGTTCATCGCCGTTGACGTCGGCGTGGTTGTCGTCATCGCTGTTCCTTGCCTGTATGCGTCCGCCCGCGGTCGGCCGGTCGTGCGGCGGCTGCGCCGGTGCCGTCCTAGGTCTAGCACGTTGACTGACAGATGACAACGAATCGTCGGAAAAGTGGCACGGGTGCAGCGCCGCCACCATGTCCAGTTTCTCTGCTTGACGGGCCTATACAAGTCAATTCGATGCGGCGCAACGTCTGTGAATTTTCGCCGACTTCCTAAGATTCAGACGACAACTGTCAGCGAAAGCTTTGTGTGCTGCACAATGGAGGTGTGCCGAACAGTGCCACCCAGCGCGAAGTGCAGCGCCGAAATACCCGGGCGCGGCTGCTGGACGCCGCGATCGTGGAGTTTCAGCGTGCCGGCACGGGCTCGGCGGACATCAACGCCATCGTCAAGGCCGCCGGAGTGGCACGGAGCACGTTCTACTTCCACTTCCCGACCAAGGAGCACGTCCTCCTCGAGCTGATCCGCCGAGACGAGCAGCACCTCGCCGAAGAGCTCGCCCGGTTCCTCGAGACCCGCCACGATCTGCCGACGGTGCTGACGACGATCATCGAGTTGGTCTTGGACCTCGAAAGTCGTTGGGGCTCAGCGCTGTTCCACGATGTGATCCGTCTCTTCTTCTCCAACCGACCCGAACGCGAACAGTGGATCAACCACCCGATCTTCGTTCTGCTTGCCGCCGAGATCGAACGCGCGCGCATTCGTGGCGAACTCTACGACGATGTCGACGCCTACCACAGCGCGGCGTTCTTCCTGCTCGGTGTTTACGCCCTGCTCACCACCGTCGGGGAATCCCGGTCCGAACGGGATGTGGCGCTGAAGAAATTCGTCACGAGCACCTTGCGCAGCCTGCAGCCGGTGTAGCCGCGCCGAGGGGAATCTGTCTTGGCGAGAGCCGGATGAAGGACTGCGAACGCTCGTGCAGTTCGTGCGGCGCTGTACCGTTACTCGGTGGCGCACAGAGTCGTAGACGCGAGTTGTGGTCCGCTTCTCGTCCATGACGACGGCACCCTGATCACGGCGCGGGGAATCGTCTATGCGACTGCGGAACGATTCACCGCGCCCGTTCCCGCTCCCACACACAGCGACGTACACGATGCAACACGGCGTGGTCCGGCGTGCCCGCAGTTGCGGTCCCGCTTGGAGTTCGTGACGGGTCCGGTCGTCGACGGACTCGCTCGTAGCGAGGCATGCCAGGTGCTCAGCGTCACCGCCCCGTGCGACGCGCAGGGACTCCCGGTGATGGTGTGGTTTCACGGTGGGGCGTACATGTCGGGTGGCGGGGAGGCGCCCAAGTACGACCCCGACGCGGTGGCCGCCGATGGCCGCGTGGTCGTCGTCTCCGTCACCTACCGACTCGGCATCTTCGGATATCTCAACCCCTGTGCCGGAGGGGACGGGAATCTCGGCTTGCGGGACCAAATTCAGGCGCTGCGTTGGGTTCAGCGGAACATCGCCGCATTCGGTGGCGACCCCGCGCAGGTCACGATCTTCGGACAGTCGGCCGGCGGAGACTCCGTGTTCTCGCTCGTCCTCAGTGAGGAGACGACCGGTCTGTTCCACCGCGCAATCCTGCAGAGCGCCCCGCTCGGCTTACGGCGGGGCAGAGAGGCGATGACGGCCGCCATGCGCGCCGCGGTCGTCGACGCGCTGGACGACGCCGAACCCGAAGAGGCCGGCGTGGAGCGGCTGCTGGAGGCTCAGACCGTTGCCGTCGCCGCCGCACAGCGATTCGGCCTCATCGGCGGCCTGCCGTTCGCCCCGATCGAGGGACTCGACCCTCTACCGCCCGGTGCCACCACGAACCGGCGCCTCGCCGAGGTCGCGCGGCAGGTCGAAATACTCGTGGGGTACACCCGCGACGACGCTGCCCCGTTCGTCGCCATGGATCCGCGCGGACGGCGCCTTCGACGTCTCGGCCTGCCTGGCCGGCGTCTCGGCCGGCTGGCCGGTGCCCGGATGACGAACCGGATCTTCGGTCAGCCGGCCCGCGACCTCGCCGAACTGTGGACGTCACACGGGGGTCGCGCGGCGACATTCCGCGTCGACTGGTCACCCCCGGGAGCGCCGCTGGGAGCATGTCACTGCATCGAGTTGCCCCTCTTGTTCTCCGCGCAGCGCTGGGCCGATGCGCCGATGCTCGGCTCGCGGCCCGACCCCGTCGATACAGACCTGGCCGGCAGAGTGCGCGGCTATTGGGCTGCGTTCGCGCACGGCGGCGTATCCGGGCTGGAGAACCCGACGCTGCGGATCTGAGCCATCGTGAGGGCCGGAGCGCCGGAGGCTTCAGAGCTGCCAGTCGTTGGATCCGTCGTGCCTGGAGTAGGTGCCGCCGCTGGAGTTCTTCACCACGATGGGATCGCCGGCGTTGAAGTTGTCGAAGAACCACTTCGCGTTGCTCGGGCTGATGTTGATGCAGCCATGGCTGACGTCGCGCTTACCCTGGTCGCCCACCGACCACGGGGCGCTGTGCACGAAGTCGCCGCTGTCGTCGAAGCGGACGGCGAGCTCGACCGTCGTCCGGTAGCCGTAGGTCGAGTTGACCGGAACGCCGTACGTCGAGGAATCCATCACCACAGACGGCATCTTCTCCTGGACGTAGTAGGTGCCGTTCGGGGTCTGGTGGCCGCCGGCGCTCATCCCCATCGACATCGGAATGGTCTTCTCGACAGCCCCGTTGCGGGTGATGGTCAGTTGGTGGGTGGCGTCGTCGGCGGTGGCGACCAGGCTGTCGCCGGTCTGGAAGCTCGACACCGCGCCGCCCGCGTCGACGGTCACCGCGGTGTGAGCGGGCCAGAAGCTCAGCGGACGCCAGCGCAGCTGGGTGGGCGTCATCCAGTAGAACTTGCCGGGAACCGGCGGAACCGACGAGACGTGCACAGCGCGTTCGGCCGCGCCGGAGTCGTCCACGAGGCCCGGGAAGTTGACGATGATCGGCTGGGCCACGCCCACCGTCGCGCCGTTGCCCGGGAGGACCTTCGGCGGCCCGAAGGGCGCTACGCCGGTGAACGGTGTCGGGTCCTGGCCGGCGGCGGGCCCCGAGACGACGATTCCCGGGTCCCCGGGAGCCGGTTCCGCGACTGCCGGACCCGCGCTCAGCGCCAGCGCACAGCCCGCAATGAAAGCCACTCCCGCCGCTTTCACAGCGTCGATGAGGTGGGTCCTCGTCCAGCCGGACATGTTGATCCCTTCGGTCATTCGGGACAGTCAGTGTCGCACGGTGTCGCGGGGCCTCGTCACGACTGGCTTTGCGCGCTCGAGTCGGCGGCGAGCGCCTGGTCCAGCCAGGTCCTCAGTGCCGCGACAGGCGCTGCGCCCGACTGGCGGGCAAGTACCGTGCCTCCCTTCGTGACCAGAAGAGTCGGCACTGCCTGGACGGAGAAGCGTGCCGCTATCTGCGGCGCCGCGTCCACGTCGACCTTGACGAGCTTCAGCCGGCCGGCGCGTTCCCTGGCGAGCTGCTCGAGTGCGGGGCTGACCATGCGGCACGGGCCGCACCAGGTGGCCCAGAGATCGACCAGCACGGGCACTTTCGACTTCTCGACGATGTCGGTGAAGTCCCGGTCACCGGCGACGGCGATCCAGGGGAGCGGCTGGTGACAGCTCGCGCAGCGTGGTGTGCCGCTGGCGGCCGCGGGTACCCGGTTGACTTGTCCGCACTCGGCGCATTTCACGTTGGTCGTCTGCACAACACACCCCTCAGCCGCCTGTGGTTCGGTGTCACCGACGGAGAGTTCACCGCTCTCGCCGGTCACGCGAATCATGCTGCCGAATATCGACGTGACCGCGCAATAGCGTGCGCGCAACATTTGTCAGACTGCACTGATAAGCCTAGCCTGATGACATGCGGCCAGGCCCCGACCCCGAAGCAGTGGCGCGAGCCCTGTTCCTCTGCATGGGTCTGCTGCGCCGGCGGCTTCGCCAGACTCCCACCGGCGACGTGCTGACATTCCCTCAGATCGCGGCGCTGAGCCGGCTCGATCGCAGCGGACCGGCGACCGGGGCCGACTTGGCCCGCCAGGAGCAGATCAGCCCGCAGTCGATGGGCGCCACGCTCGGCGAGCTCGAGGCCCGAGGCTTCATCACACGTGAACAGGATCCCACCGACGGACGACGAATCCTGTTGTCCATCAGTGCTGCCGGCAAGCGTGAGGTCACCCGCCGACGCAGTGCCCGGGTAGAGCAGATCGCCGCCGGGCTCGTGGACTTCACCGACGCCGAACTCGAGCAGCTCGCCGCCGCCGCGCCCCTGATCGAACGACTGGCCTACCACCTCTAGATGACAGTCGACGAACGGAAGGCCCGCACCGGCGACAACTACCGCTGGGTGGCACTGACGAACACCACCGCGGCGGTCTTCATGTCCGCGCTCGACGGCTCCATCGTCATCATCTCGCTGCCGGCCATCTTCCGCGGCATCGATCTGGACCCGCTGGCCCCCGCCAACATCGCATACCTGCTCTGGATGATCATGGGGTACCGGCTGGTGCAGTCGGTTCTCGTCGTCACGCTCGGACGCATCGGTGACATGTTCGGCAGGGTGCGCGTGTACAACTTCGGCTTCACCGTGTTCACCTTCGCGTCGATCATGTTGTCGTTCGATCCGTTTCACGGCGCCGCGGCGGCGCAGTGGCTCATCGGCTGGCGGCTGCTGCAGGCCGTCGGGGGGTCGATGCTCACCGCGAATTCGGCCGCCATCCTGACCGACGCGTTCCCGCCCGACCGGCGCGGTTTCGCGCTCGGGTTCAACCAGGTCGCCGCCCTCGGCGGCCAGTTCATCGGGCTCGTCGCGGGCGGCCTGCTCGCAGCCTGGGACTGGCGCGCGGTGTTCTGGGTCAACGTGCCCGTCGGCATCTTCGGCACCGTCTGGGCATACCGGCGGCTCCGCGACAACGGCGAGCGGCACCGCGGCCGCATCGACTGGTGGGGGAACATCACGTTCGCGGTGGGACTGTCGGCCGTGCTCATCGCGATCACCTCCGGTATCCAGCCCCACGGTGATCAGCCCACCGGCTGGAACAGCCCGTTCGTCCTCGGCACGCTCACCGCCGGCGTGGTGTTGCTCATCGCCTTCGTCGTCATCGAGTCCCGCGTCGCCGAACCGATGATCCGCCTGAGCCTGTTCAAGATCCGCGCGTTCAGTGCAGGCAACGCGGCCGCGCTGGCGGCCGCGCTGGCACAGGGCGGCCTGCAGTTCATGCTCATCATCTGGCTGCAGGGCATCTGGCTGCCGCTGCACGGCTACGACTATGCCGAGACTCCGCTGTGGGCGGGCGTTTTCCTGCTGCCGTTGACGGCCGGCTTCCTGGTCGCCGGACCGACGGCAGGCTCGTTGTCCGACCGATTCGGGGCCCGCGGTATCGCCTCGGCGGGGATGGCACTGTTCGGTCTGAGTTTCGTCGGGCTGCTCCTGCTGCCGATCGACTTCTCCTACTGGGCGTTCGCCGTCTTGATCGCGCTCAACGGCGTCGGCAGCGGGATGTTCTCGGCGCCCAACACCTCGGCCATCATGAGCAGCGTGCTGCCCGGCGAACGTGGCGTGGCATCGGGAATGCGCGCGACATTTCAGAACAGCGGAACGGCACTGTCGATCGGCGTGTTCTTCTCGCTGATGATCGTCGGTCTGGCCGCCAGTCTGCCCGGCTCGCTGTCCAGCGGCCTCACCGCACAAGGGGTGCCACCGCCGGTGGCGCAGCAGGTCGCGTCGTTGCCGCCGGTGTCGACGCTGTTCGCCGCGGTCCTCGGGGTCAATCCGCTGGAACACCTGCTCGAACCCAGCGGGGTGCTCACGCAGCTGCCACCGGGCAACCGCGATGCCATCACCGGTCGCGAATTCTTCCCGCATCTCATCAGCGGTCCGTTCCACCACGGGCTGGGCGTCGTGTTCGGCGTCTCGATCGCCTTGGCCGTCCTGGCGGGTATCGCCTCGCTGGCCCGCGGCCGGGTCGACCGCCCCTAGCCCAGACACCTCAGAGCCGCGAGGGCACAGGCCTCGTCTTCGGCGGCACTCGCGCCGCTGACGCCGACTCCGCCGACCACGACACCGTCGATCGTGACGGGGACGCCGCCGCCGAAGATGACGAAGCGCCCGCCGCCGCTGGTGTGCAAGCCGAAGAGATCCCCGCCGGGTGCGGCCAGGGTGGCCAGTTCGGAGGTGGCGATGCGGTTCGCGACGGACGTGTACGCCTTGTCCACGGCGAGAACGGGTCCCGCGATCTCTGCGCCGTCCATTCTGCCGAACGCGACGAGATGCCCGCCGGCATCGACCACGGCGGCCGACACGAGAATCGATCGCTTCTCGGCTTCGGCGTGCGCGGCGGCGATCATGCGCACCGCGGTAGCCAGGTCGACGGTCATCGGATGATCACCGACACAACGTAGCGCGAAGACAGCCGAAGAGCGCGAGACTACTGCCGACCGTCCGGCTGGTCGTTGTTCTTCTGCGAACCCCAACCGTGCACTCGGTCGACCTCGATCCACGCGCTGATGCGTGGCCGGTCGCGCTGAGGATATTCCTGGCCGGTGTAGTGGCGAGACAGCGCGTCGATGTCCGCCAGGTCTTCGTCGTCGTACATCTGCGCGACCCGGCCGATGATCGTCACATGCGTGTACCAATCCGCCTCGTCGAGAACGGTCAGCGATACCCGCGGGTCGTTCCTGAGGTGTTCCAACCGTTTCCGGCCTTGATCCATGTTGACCAGGACGCGGTCGCCTCGCAGGAGGTACCACGTCGCCGCCGAAACCGGCTGGCCGTCGGATCTGACGGTACTGATCACTGCCGGGTTGGCCTTGGCCAGCATCTCTTTCGCTGATTCCGACAAGGGTGACTGCGACATCGCACGCCTCTCGTTCGCTCGACTGCAATTCTCACACGCACAGGTCGCGGCTATCGCGCCGCCGGACCTCAACCGCGCAGCTGCGGCAGCACGTCGCGGGCCCACGCGCCGAACAAGCCGTCCATGTCCAGGCCGATCTGCTGGACGTAGACCTCGTCGATGTCGGCGTCGAGATACGAACGCACCTGCGCCGCATGCCTCTCGGCGTCCGGGCCGCACGTCTCTTTGGCGCCGAACTGCTCGCAGGACAGGAAGTACCCGATCTTCGCCATGCCTGCCTACTACCCGCTATGGCGGCACGCATGCAGGGCTGCTTGCTCCGGATACCACGAAGCCCCGGCGTTCGGGCCGGGGCTTCGGGGTCGTGTTTCGAGGACTTCATGCAGGCCTCGAGTCCGCGGAGGGTTACTTCGAGGAGCCGGAGGAGTCGGACGCCCCGGATTTCTCGGGCGAGGAGCCTGCGGCGTCCGCCTTGGCGGCGGCCCTGGCTTCCTTGCGGGCCTGGCGAGCCGCCGCGGCGTCGGCCTTGGCGGCAGCTCTGGCTTCCTTGCGGGCTTGGCGCGCGGCGGCCGCGTCGGCCTTGGCCTGTGCCCGATCCTGCGCCCTGGCCGCGCGCGCGGAGGTGGTGTCGGTGGTCGGCACCGCCGGTGCCTTCTCGACTGCGGGTGCCGCCGTCGGCACCGCCGCAGCTGTGGCGGCGACGGCCTTCGCGGCGGTGGCGGTGGCGGTGGCGGTGGCGGGCGCCGGATCGTTGCGGCTGTAGCCCGCGTCGATCTTGGCCTTCAGCTCGGCCTCCTTCGGCTTCAACGCGGGGAACAACTGCACCAGCGGAAGAGTCGTCGTCGGGATCAGGTAGTGAGTCGTCGTGCCGCCCTGGGAGTTGACCGTCACCGTGACGTCTTCTGCTGGGACCTTCGACAGGTCGCCGTAGTACATCACCGGCACGTGGACGACGATGATCCCGGCCATGGCGTTCGCGACCGCCAGCGCATTCCATGGACGATCGGGGAAGTCCGCGAAGCCGTCGTACTCCCCGGTGACGACGACGACGTCGTAAGGCGTGGCCGGCGGGGTGTGGTAGGTGTAATCCAGCTTGGAGTTGTACGTCGAGTCCTTGATCAGCTGCTGACGGCTGGAGTCCTCCACGAGGATGAAGGTCAGCTCACTGGGGTCCGGCATGGTGCCTTGCGCCATCATCTGGCGCAGCACCTCGTCGACCACCAGGGAGCCCGCCGACAGCCCGACCACCGTGACCTTCTCGCCGTTGACGACGTTGCCGTCGGCGTCCCGGTCGAGATTGCCCAACGCCGAGTTGATGCCGGCCGTCAGGTTGGTGACGCCGATCCCGATGGAGGCGCCCAGCGTCATATCGCCGGTGCCGGTCATCGGGCCGGCCTGCGCCGGCCAGCCGACGTTGACCCGGGCCTCGTTCTTCAATGCCCCGCCGAGGAGCGGCGCCATCTCCAGGTCGTTCATGGTGCCCGCGCCGATACCACCGATGACCAGAGCTGTGCTGGCCGCCATCGCCGGCGTGGCGGCCGAGAAGGCCACCGCGGCCGAGGCAAACACAGTGCCGCAAGCAACCCCTGCTTTGCGCAACGTTATACGCATGGAAATCTCCCCCGTCGGAAAAGAAGTGATGAGGTCGCCAGGCCTGGCGATTGCCGAAAGCATAGGGGGCGCCGGGAGTCTTGAACAGCAAAATCAAAGATGTTCTCATCGACGCGAATTGAGCAAACTGTTATAAAATTGCTTGATTTGCACAGATGAGCTCCGGATAGCCCGATATGTCGCCTTATGCCTGTGGTCCGCGAGTCGGCTAATCGACAAAGAATACTGTTCAAGCAGGAAATGTGACCCGATCCAGCTCGCAGAACGGCCCAACCTCGATCTCGACATACGTAATCGTCGTGGCTGCCAAATCATTTGCTAGTAGCGAGATAACCGCTCACGTGGCGGCAGTTCGGCGCGAAGCTTCAGCACACTCCAAGCCGGCTCCCAGCCAGGCAGTGCGGAGTGTTTGCCAGGGCACCGCGCGGGTCGTGCTGCACCGGTGGCGCTTCGGTGGAGAGGCGTGGTCGGGGGGCGGGCGGTGAGGCGCGCGGAGCAAACACAGCATGGCCAGGGACTGACCTCTCGGAGGCGCGCAGGAGACGACGCGGCCCGCGCCTTCGACCTCTCCGCTCAAGCGGTGGCGGCGTGATCGCCCTCGTCAACGTCGGAGCGGCATCTCCGCTGAGAAAGGAATTCCTTTGCGGATGACGGAGTTTCGCCGAAAGTGAGCCGACGGCTGAACGAGCCGGGCGCCTATCTCGTCAGCGCTTCAAGTCCCACTGCCCGAAGTCGGCGGCGAGAACGTCGTCCACGTCGACATGGATTCCGCCGATGAGCGGACCGGGCGTCGATGCGGTGTTGACCGCGCTCTGATACAGCACCGCAGCGGGCTCACGTTCACCCTGCGACCACGCGCTGGTCTGCCACGCCCACCGGTAGCCGGCGCTCGACGAGTGCCCGATGACGCCGTCGCCGATCGCCCATCCGCACGCCCGCGAATGGCCGTAGATGCCGGTGCGTTCGACGCCCAGAACGGACCCGATCCCTCGAAGCCATTCGACGGCAGGGCTTTTCCAGGTCTGGAGGTCGATGTCCTCATCGACGCTGAAGAAGATCGGCGCGGAGTCCGGTCCACCGGCGGCATCATGAAGGCGCAGGGCAGTCTGCGCATCCGCCACTCCGCCGTCGAATCCACGGGTGAAGTCCGATGGGGTCGGCCAACCAGGCTTGCCGTACTGGTAACAGCTGACGATGTGCAGACCGTTCGCGCGCATCGCGTCCGCGTACTCGCGGGTGACGGGCTTGAAATCGAAGTCGGCGCCCGGCCGCACCTCGGACACATAGACGAGCGCTCCGGCGAATCCGGCCGACTTGATCTGATCCGGCCGGACCAGCCGCTCCGTGAAGTCGATCAGCCGGGGCCCGGCTGCCGAAGCGCTCGGCGCGAACGCCGTGGCGACGTTCAGCAGAACCGGCGCTGCGACGGCATATCGGAGGGCTTGACGTCGCGAAACCTGCTGATGTCCGCCACGTCCGCTGGACGGGTCGTGCACCGCACGATGGTAACAACAGAGGTGCCGGGCCCCGGTAGCGATCGGCGCTTGCCCGACCGCGTCTGTCTTGGCACCCTGGTTCCGATGCACTGCGGCTCGATCAGCACTCCGCACGCCACCACCGCCAGGCGGTGGGCGCGTCTGGGAATGGTGCTGGGCACCGTCGTCGTGACGTTCGCGGCGCCCTGCCCGCGAGGGGTCGAAGCCCGCGCCGCGGTGATTCCGGCCCCGCATGCGACGGCCGCCCGCGCGCACACGACCCCGCCGCCACCGGCGCCGGACCTGCCTCCGACTCCCGACATCGCGGCCGTCTCGGCGCTCATCGACGACGCGGTCGCTGCCCATCGGCTCCCCGGGGCGGTGGTGGTGGTCGGACACGCCGGCAAGGTCGCGTTCCACCGGGCATACGGCTCGCGCAAGCTGGCGGGCGAGCCGGGACTGAGCGGTTCACCGTCGCCCGCCGAGCCGATGAGCGAGAACACGATCTTCGACATGGCGTCGATGACGAAAGTCCTCGCGACCGCAACCGCGGTGATGCAGCTGTACGAACAGGGCAGGGTTCAGCTCGACCGTCCGGTGCAGACCTACCTGCCTGAGTTCAACACCGCCAACGACCCGCAACGCACCCGGGTGACCGTGCGCATGCTGCTCACGCACACGTCGGGTCTGCCCGAAGACGTCAACCTCGACGACCCGTGGGGGCTCGGCAACGCCGACAAGCGCGAAGGGATTCGGCGCGCGCTGACGGCACCGCTGCAGTCGGAACCCGGCGCGAACTTCCACTATGCCGACATCAATTTCCTCGTGCTCGGAGCTCTGATCGAAAGACTCACGGGCACACCGGAAGACGTCTATGTGCAGCAGAACGTCTTCGAGCCGCTCGGCATGAACGACACCCGTTATCTGCCGGTCGGCAAGGCGTGCGGCCCGCACATCGTGCGCGGCGCGGCCATCGCCTGGGCGCCGACGGGGAACACCACGTGCTCGGCGGACACCTGGAACAGCGATCTGCTGTCACGCGTCGCGCCGACGCGGCACGACGGCGAAGGCGGACGCGACCCGGCGAAGAATCCCGACTTCGGTCAACTGGTGCGCGGCACCGTGGACGACCCGACCGCGCGCCGCATGGGGGGAGTGGCCGGACATGCAGGCGTGTTCTCGACCGCGCGAGACGTCAGCATCTTCGCCCAGGCGCTCCTCGACCGTTTGGCGGGCCGGCCCAGCGCGTTTCCGCTGAAACAGGTGACGCTCGTGACGATGACGACCCCCCAGCAGCCCGGACACACCGACCAGCAAGTCGGCACCGCGAACCAGGCTTACCGGGAAATCCTTGTGCAAGCGGGGGATTCGCGGACTCGCCTGCTCGCTCCCCGGTATCCGGCGATCAGGGGGCAGGCCCTGCGCGGCTTGGGCTGGGACATCGACACCGGATACTCGATGCCGCGGGGCGCGATCTTCCCGGTGGGAAGCTTCGGCCACACGGGTTTCACCGGGACGGCGCTGTGGATCGACCCCGCCTCCGATACCTACGTCGTGCTGCTGTCGAACGCAGTGCACTCGCCGGGCAGCCCGCCGGTGCTGCGGCTCGCCGGTGAGGTCGCCACTGCGGCTGCGCGGGAATTGGGTGTCGACAGCGCCGGGCCGCGGCGGCCGTGACCGCTACTACAGGTGCGGCGCTTCCTTGATGGTGCTGTCCTGCTTGCCGGCGGTCTGACAGAACGTCGTGATCGACAGACGGGTGCCTGTCAGTTCGGCATTGGAGGGTTCGTTCTTCCCCTCGTCTTTGAGCATCTTGGTGATCGACTCGTTCTGTGATTTCTCGTCGGCCCCCTGGAAGTCCTTGCACGTGGTGTCCCCACCCTTGTTCGTGACTCCGGAGCAGCCGCTCAACAGCACCGACGCAGCCGCGGCGGTAGACGCCAAAAACATCATCGATCGCTTCATGGCCACAATGGTGCCCAAATGCCGCGATCGCCAAACCCAGCGAAATGGCGCCGAAATGCCGGAAACACTCCGTCGTGTCGCCGATGACGCGGTCGCCGCATGCTGACCCGCGGCGACGACCGCGTCATCGCCGGCTTCGCGCCGGACCTCCCTGATCATGGAAACGAGCGAACAGGTTGGTGTCGAGTGCGCGGTGCGACGCCGCCAAAGAGTCTGCGAGCGTTCACACCACGCCTTCGGATCGACAGGTCGACCGCTCAGATCCCGACGAAGACGCCTCCGACCACAACGCCCCAGCGCTGGGAGTTTCCGTCCCAGATCACCGGAGCCCAGGGTGCCCACGGCGGAGGCGGCGGGGCCCAGACTCGTCCGTGCCCACCCTGATCGTCGTTGTCTTCCGAGTGCCAACCTCGGTGTCCCGGAGGAGGAAAGCCGTCGTGGCCAGGGGGCAGCGGATTGCCCGGCCAGCCCACATTGACGCCGGGGCCGGGCCACGGCGGCTGCCAGCCGTGATCATCGGCCTGCGCGATCCCCGCGCCGATGCCACACGCGCCGGCTCCCAGCGCCGCGATCACTGCCGCCTTGGCGGCGGTTCGTGCGAACTTCATGAAACACTCCTTGTCGTTCGTTCTGGCTCTGCGTCTGTGACCCAGAGCGTTCTCGCCGACACGGACGAGGATAGGAAGATGCCGCCGTAAGCTATCGACAGGCGCGCACTTCACTGCTCATGGGTTTCATCGCCCGCGAGGCCCCGGGCGTTACCGCGCACGAACCCCATGTGCTCTCAGGCGAGGATGTCTGCCCTGGTCAGGCGTCGAATCGTTGACAATCTCCTGATGCCGGAGCACATTCCTCTACGGGCGTCCGCAGCACGTCGGCGCACACCGGTGAGGGGGAGCCGATGAACGCATCCGCATACGTAGGTCGCATCGGCACGCTGGCGGTGATGCTGGGCGTCGGCGGGGCGGTGGTCGCCGGCGGAGGCACCGCGTGGGCCGACGAGGGAACGGTCAGCCATTCTGCAACCCACACATCGGCGACTCGGTCCGCCGACGCGACCAGCGGAAATCCCGCGCCGCGGGGCCGATCAGCGGCGGGGCCGAAAAAGCTCGCACGACAGCACCTTTCGACGCCGACATCCGATGCTGCGGCTGATGGAGACGAGTCCGGTCGGTCGCACGTTGCAACGGACGAGGCGTCGGCGGAGGTCTCCACTCATCGTCGAGTTCGTGATTCGTCCCGTGCGTCGACCACCGCGAACCCGGTCGCGGGTCCCGCTCGAAGCGCGCGGACCAGGCCGCGGGTGCGGGCCGCCGAGCCCGCACCCGCCGTGGCGACAGCGACCGAACCGGCACCCGCCCCGCGACTCCCTGACGAACCCGGTCCGCCGTCGCCCGGCGTGACTCTGAGCCAGGAAGGGCCGACCCAGGCGTCTCACTCCGCGCGACCGTTACCAGCGGTGGTGGAATTCGCAGCGCAACATAGGAATCACAGGTCGACTCCCGTCCCAGGAGACTCACCCGCCACGCCAGCGGTCGCATCCGCGGTGTGGCTCACGGCCGCCGCGGCCCGCCGCGAACGCGGAGCCTCCGAGGTGCCGGACGCCGCGGCAGCGGGCGCTGCTCCTCCAGCGCTGATTGCGCCGGCTTCGCCGTCGTCAAGACCGTCGTCGTATGACCTGCCCTCGTTGTTCCGTGACGTCGTGTTCGCCCCGATCCACGCCGCGGTCCAGTTCTGGATCACCAGTGATCTCGGGCGGCTCGTCGACGGCGTGATCAACGCGGTGTTCGGTTCGTACGTCATCGGCAACGGCAGTCCCGGGACCGCCGAGGACCCCGACGGTGGTGCCGCGGGGTGGTTGCTGGGCGACGGCGGTGCCGGCTGGAACAGCACCGAAGACGGCCACGCCGGCGGCGACGGCGGCGCGGCCGGTCTCCTCGGCGTCGGCGGGGCCGGCGGATCCGGCGGCGTCGGCGCTGCGGGCGGTGACGGGGGCACCGGCGGCAGACTCCTGGGCATCGGGGGAGCGGGCGGCCGTGGCGGGGCCGGTGCCGACGGCGGGGCAGGAGGTGACGCCGCAGCCCTCGTGCTCGGCATCGGCGGCCGGGGCGGCGACGGGGGTGACGGCGCGCAGGGAGGACGGGGCGGCAACGGGGGTGACGGCGCCGCGTTCCTCGGCAGCGGTGGCGACGGAGGCGACGCCGGTCTGAGCGGAATAGGCGGCGCATCAACAGGATTGCCCGCTCTCGGCGGTGCCGGCGGAACTGCGGGTGCGCTGGGGACCCACGGTGACGTCGGCCGCTCCGGTCGCATCGTCGACGGTCCTGCGAGCGCGGGAACCGCTGGGTCGCTGTCGCCCGTGTCCACCACGGGCACCTGGCTGACCAACAGCGACGGACAGGTCGTGATCCTGCACGGGCTCAACGAGGTGTACAAGGTCGCGCCTTACGAACCGTCGGCCAGTGGGTTCGCCGCCGACGATGCAGCGTTCCTCGCGGCCAACGGTTTCACTGTGGTGCGGCTGGGCATCATCTGGAGCGCCATAGAGCCCGAACCCGGCGTCTACAACACCGCCTATCTCGCCTCGATCGACCAGACGGTGCAGACCCTGGCAGAGCACGGCATCTACACGATCATCGACATGCACCAGGACAACTACAGCGAGGAGTTCCAGGGGGAGGGGGCGCCGCTGTGGGCGTCCGACGGCGGCGGCCGACCCAACCCGTCCAACGGCTTCCCGGGCAACTACTTCACCAACCCGGCCGAGCAGCACGCGTGGGATGTCTTCTGGGACAACGCCGCAGCGGCTGACGGTCTCGGCCTGCAGGACCATGTGACGCAGACCTGGCAGCAGGTGGCCGCCTACTTCAGCGGCAATACCGACATCATCGGTTACGAGGTCATCAACGAACCGTTCTCGGGTTCGTCATGGCCGGCAGACGTGCTCGGCAGCCGGTTCTTCGGTCACCAGCAGCTGACTCCGTTCTACAACCAGGTGATCGCCGCGATCAGGTCCGTCGACTCGGTCACCCCGGTGTGGATAGAGCCGGGCAATCCGGCGATCTCCGAGATTCCGACGGTCCTGGGGCTGCCCGTGCGACTGGGCACGATCGACGACCCCAACACGGTGCTGTCGTATCACGGCTACAGCGGCGGGATCCCCGTGATCGGCGGGTTCATCGTCGGCCGATTGGCCAGTGCCAGCCGGCAATACGCGAACCGACACGACATGCCGGTGTTCCTCACCGAATTCGGCGCCACCAACGACACATCGGTGATCACCACCGAAATGCGCGCCGGTGACCGGATCCGGGCGGGCTGGGTGGAATGGGCCTACAGCGGCGTCGGCGACGTCACCGGATCGCCGGAGGTGGAGTGGCTGGTGCGCGACCCCGCGGCTGCACCGGTCGGCGACAACGTCAACGCCGCCACGCTCACCACCCTCGCCGAGCCCTACGCTCAGACGATCTCCGGGACCCCGGTCTCCTACGCGTTCGCCGACGGGACCTACGACCTCACCTATTCCACCGAAAGGGCCGACGGCAGTGGCAGATTCGAGCCGGGCGCGCGGACATACGTCTCGGTGCCCGACCTCGCCTTCCCCGACGGTTATGTGGTGACCGTCTCGGGGGGACAGGTGGTATCGGCGCCTGACGCTCGGATACTCGTGATCGCATCCGGCGCCGCGGCCGACACCGTCCACGTCGTCGTCAGCGCGGCGCCTGCGGGCGGCTGACGGCGCACACGCACGCTAGCGGTTCATCCGGCGCTGACCGCCGCGAACATGGCGACGCCGAAGACCACGGTCGGTGCGCCCATGCCGACCAGGAACCCCAGCCCGAACCGACGGCCGCCGGCGGTGAACGCCAGCACGGTCTTGACGATCATGTTGGACCCCAACGCGGCGGCGATCGCGACGAGCGCGGTGTCGACGGTGATGTCGCCTCGGGCCGCGAGGCTGGTGGCGGCGATGGACCCGGCGTGCGCGTCGGCGAGACCGGCCGCGAAGGCGGCGAGCACCGTTCCCTGCGGTCCGAGTACGTCGGATCCCCAGCGGCCGATGAGCAGAGCGAAGGTCAGCACCGCGGTCAGGATGAGCGCGGGCCGCAGGGCGAACGGCCGGCTCCCCTGTGTCGGCTGTTGACGCTCACTCTGCTCGTCGGGCGCTGCTCTGCGATAGACGAAGGCGGCGATACCCACGAGCACCGCCGCGCCGGCAACCACCGGCGGCCACAGACGGCGCAGCACGTCGGCGTCGACGACCCCGATCACCAGGAGCAGCTGCACGAAGGTGGCCAGGCTGGCCAGCAGAGCGCTTGCGAGCGGTGCGCTCACGCTGTTGGCGGTCCGGCCGAGCCGGCCCATCGACGCCGTGGTCGCGGTCGCCGAGATGAATCCACCGGCCAACCCGGTGATCAACAGGCCGCGTTGGGGACCGAGGGCGCGGACACCGATGTAGCCGATCCAGCCGATACCGGTGAGCAGGACGACGAGGAGCCACACTTTCGCCGGATTCAGCACGCCGTACGGGCCCAGGGCCCGATCCGGGAACAGCGGCAGGATCACGAAGGCCACGACCAGGAACTTGATGGCGTCTTCCACCTCGACCTCGCTGACGATCTCGCGGGCGAAGCGGTGGATGCGGGACTTCGACAGGAGCAGGCCTGCGACGACCACGGCGAGGGCCACTGCCACCGCCGGGCGCGTATAGGCGAGCACACCGAGCAGATAGGCGCCCAGCGCGGCAATCGCGGTGGTGGTTCCCGGGTCGTCCTCACTGGTCCGGAAGTACGCGAGCGCCACCAGGGCGGCGACACTGACGAGCCCGACGACGACCACCCACTCGTCGACGCTTGCCGCCACCGCGCCGAGCAAGGACAGCAGGGCGAAGGACCGGGAGCCCGCGGGTAGTTTGCGGCTGTGGCTGCGTTCGCGTTCCAGGCCGAGCAGCAGCCCGATCGCCAGCGCCACCAGAAATGGCTGGATCTGCTGCAGGCTCACAGCGGCTCCTCTTCAGCAGAGCAATGGCGCGGAGGTTCCGTCGCCGGGCGAGGTGCGGCGGAGTGATCGCGCGATTCGCCCGGTGGCCCAGAGACTGTACAGGGCTGCGCGTGGAGAGACGAGCCCTGACACGGGCGCGAGAACGACATGGCGCAAGCCGGCCTCGCCGAAGGCCCGGAGTCTGGCCACGACCTGGTTCCGGCTGCCCCACAGCAGAGGCCCTTCGGCCACCACGGCGCTGGGTACGGCGGCGATCGCCGCATTCATGGTCTCGCGGTCATAACGACCGGGTACGAAGTCGACGAGCGGATTGAAGCGCTCGCCGAACGGGTGGTCGACTCCGGCCTGCCGCCACAGAGAGGGAGGGGCCATGAGGGCGAACGCGCGGACGACCTTCGTGTCGAGCATCGCCCGGGCCTCGCGTTCGCTGGGTGCGACCACCATGAAGCGGTGCAGTGCCGGCGTGATCGCCGCGGGGTTCCGGCCGGCGGCAACGGCGGCGGCGCGCACGGCGGCCAGCTTCTCGGCATATTCGCGCGGAGAGACCACCGTGGCGGGATACCAGCCGTCGCCCCAGCGCCCGGCCAGCGAGAGCATGCGGGGGCCGTGCGCGGCGACCCAGATCTCCGGTACCCGGCCACGGGCGGGCTTCAAGTCCATGGGCGCCGAGTGGAGCTGGAAGTGTCTGCCGCAGAAGTCGATCGGCCCTTGCGTCGAGAAGCACAGGTGGATGATCTGAAGAGCCTCTTCCAGCCGGGAGACCGGTTCGGCGGCATCGAAGCCGTAGGGGTCGAGATTCATCCGCTCACCCGCGCCGATGCCGAGGATCGGCGCGCGTGCGGTGAGGTGGGAGAGAGTCATCATGGCCTGCGCGATCAGCACGGGATGGCGCCGGATCGCCTCAGTGACTCCGACACCGAGGCGCATGCGGCCGACACGAGATGCGAGGTAGCCCGCCAGAACTTGATAGTCGAAGAACTCATGAGGTGTGTCGCGTTGCGCCGCAAGCCAGGTCAGGTCCCGGTCCCAGATGCTGGTGGGGAAGACGTTCTGGAAGTGATCGATGACCATCACCGAGTCCAGCGTCATCGCCCGCGCCCCGAGAAGGAACGCGCGCAGTGTGTTCAGCGGTGGCTGCGTCCCGAATTGCAGCCCGACGGAGATCCGCGTCTGGTCTGTCACCGCGCCACCGCATCGACATCGGTGCGGTCGTCGGCGCGCACGGAGACCCGCGATCGGTCGCGCGCCGACACGGCTTTGTAGATCTCGAACCACGCCACCGCGACCACGCCTGCAGCGACGGCGGCGCCGCACTCGCCCCACGTGAGGGCCCCGAAACCGAACGCGGCGCGCAGCGCCGGGAGGGTCAGCATGGCGATCAGGAGCAGAGTGGCGCCGCCCAGGATCCACTTCAGTGTCGAGTTGCGGCGTTGACGAATCGTCTGCCAGACCGGCAGTCGCCAGGAACGGTTCACCAGGATCAGTGCCAGATTGCCCACGACCAGCGCTGTGAAGGTCACCGACCGTGCCACGCTGTCGGGTCTGTCGGTGAGTACCGCCCAGATGTAGACCCCCGCGGTGGTGGCCAGTAACGAAAGACCCTGCAGGGCGGCGATTCCCAGTACCCTCGCGCCGAACATCGGTTCGGCGCGCGAGCGAGGGGGCGCATCCATGATGTTCGGATCGATCTGTTCGGCCTCGAACACCACCGAGCAGGCCGGGTCGATGATGAGCTCCAGGAAGGCGATCTGCACGGGCAGCAGGACGAGGGGCCAGTCGGTGACGAACAGCGGGATGAGGGACATGCCGACGATGGGCAGGTGGACCGCGATGACGTAGGCCATCGCTTTGCGGAGGTTGTCGAAGATGCCGCGGCCCTGACGGACACCGCCGACGATCGAGGTGAAGTCGTCGTCGGTGATCACCAGGGCCGCCGATTCCCGGGCGACGTCGGTGCCGTGGGCTCCCATCGCGATACCGATGTCGGCCGCCCGCAACGCCGGTGCGTCGTTGACCCCGTCCCCGGTCATACCGACCACCTCGCCGTCGGCCTGCAGCGCCCGCACCAACTGGAGTTTCTGCTCCGGCACCATCCGGGCGAACACACTGACCGACCTCACCCGGTCGGCGAGCTCGTCGTCGGACATCGCCTGCAGTTGCCGGCCCGTGACACAGCCCGCGGTGTGGTCCAGTCCGATCTCGCGGGCGATGGCCAGCGCGGTACCGGGGTAATCCCCGGTGATCATGATGGTCCGGATCGCGGCGCGCCGGCATTCCGCAACGGCGTCGGCGACGCCGGGCCGCACCGGATCGTAAAGGCCGGCCAACCCCAGGAATTCGAAATCGAAGTCGTGCTGCTGAGCAGGCAGAGCGGATGCCGCATCGAATCGTGCCCGCGCCACGGCCAGCACGCGCTGCCCGTCGGCGGTGGCGGCTTCGACGTCCTCGGTCAGCGCGGCCAGCCGCGTGCGGTCGAAGTGGCACAGATCGGCGATCGCTTCGGGCGCGCCCTTGGCGGCGACGACGTACTGGTTGCCGTCGGGGGAGCGCCACACGTGGGCGAGCGCCAACAACTTCTCGGACAACGGATATTCGCGAACCAGCTGCCAATCGCCGTGCAGGTGCGGTGTTTCGCGAAGGTAGCTGTCGCCGAGTTCCTTGAACGCCTTGTCCATGGGATCGAACGGATCCACCGGTGAGGCGAGGACCGAGTATTCCGCGATGGCGTGGAACTCCTCGGGCAGCGGCTGATCGTCGCAGACGTGTGTCCGGTCGTCGACGATCAACGTGCGCACCGTCATCCGGTTCAACGTCAGGGTGCCCGTTTTGTCCACGCACAGCACGGTGGCCGAGCCGAGGGTCTCCACCACCGGCGGGCGGCGCGTCAGGACGTGCCGTTTCGACATGCGCCACGCACCGACGGCCATGAACACCGTCAGCACCACGGGGAATTCTTCCGGCAACAACGCCATCGCCGTCGCGATGCCGGCGAGTGTTCCTGCGAGCCAGTCACCGCGGGTCAGCCCGTAGACGACGACGACAGCGAAGGCCGCCGCCGCGCCGAGAGACGCCAAAACCGTGACCAGCCTGTCGATCTCGCGCTGCAGCGCCGTGCGCTCAGGCTCGATGGTGCGCAGTGCGGCGCCGATCTTTCCCAATTCGGTGACCGCGCCGGTCGCCCGGGCGACGGCAGCTCCGTGCCCCTTGACCACGAGCGTGCCGGAGAAGATCCACGGCGTCGCATCACCGCCGGGCCGCCCCAGCTCGGCGGACACCTCCGCCGGCTCGACGGCCACCTTGCGCACCGGGACCGATTCCCCGGTCAGGGCCGATTCGTCCACCGAGAAGTTGGCGCTGTCGACCAGAACGGCATCGGCCGGTACGCGATCGCCCTCCGCAAGCAACAGCAGATCGCCGCGCACGACGTCTCGCCCCGCGATACGCACTTGTGCACCGTCACGGACGACCAGCGCCCGCGGCGACGACAGATCACGCAGTGCCGCCAGCGCCTTCTCGGTCTTGTGCTCCTGATAGATCGAGATCGCGATCACGACGACGACGAACGCCATCAACAGCGCGCCGTCCAGCGGTTCGGCGAGAAGGAAGTTGACCAGGCCCGCGGCGAGCAGCAACAGCAGCATGGGCTGGCGGACGACGGCCCACGCCTCCTGGATCAGACGGCGCCGCTTGGCGGTGGGCAGTTCATTGGGCCCGTCAGCGGCCAGGCGACGGGCCGCCTGGTCAGAGGTTAGGCCGGCGACGGAACCATCGAGTGTCATCGACACCTGTTCACCCCGACACCGTGCCCACGGTGGACATCGCCTACCTCCCGAGAAAACTCAGCGGACCCCAGTCAAGCGTCCCGCCGGGCGTGCGGCTAGTGGCCAAAGTCCCCGGGGGCGGAACTCCTCGCGCCTAGGGCCATCGGTCCCTAGCGGCTGTGGAGGTGAGAAATCGACACTGAACTCACGCGTCGCCCGCGCAGTGGGTGACCATAGCGAAAGGACGTCACCATGAAGCGTGAGGCCTGCAAATTCTTCTCGGGCGCATTCGCGGCGATGGCCTGGGCCCACGTCGCGTACGCCCTCGCGGTAACCAACGGGGTGCTCAACGAACCGGTCTTCCTGGGGAGGAAGTGGCCGGTCGGGTACGCGTTGACCGAAGCGGCCGTGTACTCGTCGATCAGCGCCGCACTCGGCTACGCCGGGTGGATCGCCAAATCACCGGAGCAGCAGCAGGAGCCGCGACTGTCCCCGGCGGAAGGACAGGGCGGTGCGCCCATCCGGGCCGCCGAGTCCGTCACCCACTGAAGTGTCGAGCCTCCGCGGCCACAGCGGCTGAACGGGCGGCGGGCATGAG
Organism: Mycolicibacterium chubuense NBB4; assembly: GCF_000266905.1. The sequence continues at coordinate 1,509,994 of NC_018027.1, forward strand.
AGGTCGACGGCTCGCTCACCTCGCGGTGGTGTGGGACATGTACGGCACACGCCGCGAGGGCACGGGGGGAGTGGCCCGGCGGCAGAACCGGCGACTGCGTGACGTCGTCGCCTACGCGCGAACCCATTCGTCCTACTACCGCGACCTCTACCGCGAAGTGCCACAAGACTTCTCGGACGTCGAGCAACTGCCCGTCGTCACCAAAGCCGACCTGATGGACCATTTCGACCGCTGGGTGACCGATCCGTCCGTCACACGGACGCGCGTCGAGACGTTCCTGGCCGATCCGGCCAACCTCGGGGTCGACTTCCTGGGCCGCTACGTGGCCTGCACCACCTCGGGGGCCACCGGTGTACCGGCGATCCTTGTGCACGACCACCGTGCGCTGTTCGTCTACAACGTCCTGGGGTACGTCCGCGCTCTTCCGCCGGCGCTCTCGTCGACACGGCACATCGGGGCTGTGCTGCGGCCCCGCGTTCGGTTGGCCGCGGTGTTCGTCACCGGCGGACCGTTCCTGGGAAACACCATGATGGCCCGCAGGCTCCGGAAACTACCCTGGCGAAGCGCAACCCAGCGTCTGTTCTCCGCACTGACACCGCTCGACGAGCTGGTGGACGCTCTCAACGACTTCGATCCCGCGGTCCTGGGCGGCTATCCCAGCGCACTGGACGCGCTGGCCGGTGAGCGGCGCGCGGGACGACTCCGCATCCATCCCGTGGTGGTCAACGCCGCCGGCGAGACCCTCACACCCCCTGTGCGGCAACGGATTTCTGCTGCCTTCGACTGCCACGTCACGAACTACTACGGATCCTCCGAGGCGATCGGCCTCACCTACGAATGCGGCGCGCAGAATCTGCACGTCAACAGCGACTGGCACATCCTCGAACCCGTCGACGAGGACAACCGTCCGGTGGCTGCGGGGCAACTCTCCGACGGTGTCCTCGTGACCAACCTCGCCAACAGAATCCAGCCGATCATCCGCTACCAGATGGGTGACCGCGTCGCGATCCAGCCCGAATCGTGCCCCTGCGGCAGTGCCTTCCCGTGGATCCGGGTCGTCGGCCGCACCGACGATGTCCTCACCTTCGCCGGCGCGCAGGGGAGGGGAATCCGCATCCTGCCGTTGGCGATCGCCAGTGTGGCCGAGGAGACGCCCGGGGTGGCCATCTGCCAGCTCATCCAGCGCGGACCCTCGGAACTCCATGTGCGGCTCGGTGTCCGGCCCGGAAGCAGCGAACCCGTGGTGTGGGCGGAGCTGCACCGGCGGTTGCAGGGCTTCCTGGCGGACCATGCAATCATGACGGTCAGAATCACCAAGTCCGACGACGCACCCGCGCTACACCCTCGCAGCGGGAAGTTCCGCCAGGTCTACCGCGATTTCACGGACGTCACGCAGCACGAGCGGGAGTACGATTCTGCAGCCCGTCGCCGGTGACGCGGATCGCTGGCCGAGGTTCAGCCGACGAGCTCAGCCTCGGGTGCATTGGCGAATTCGTCGTCGACCAACACGATTGTGCGGTCGGGCCTTTCGATGAGGGATGCCGCGATTGCGGCCCGGTAACCGGACCCGCAGTGCACCCACACCTCCCCTGCGGGCACCTCGTCACGTCGCGCGAGTAGCTCGTGCAACGGAATGTTGATCGCGTGGGAGATGTGGCTGTCCTCGTACTCGTTGCGCTGCCGGACGTCGAGGACCGCGACGCCGGAGTCAGCGACGGCACCGGCCAGCTCGCCGAAGTCGGCGACGCGGTACTCGCGCAACGGGGTGCCGTCGGCCAGCGCGCTGATCGCGCCGACGGCCGACCCCGCCAGCCTGTCGATGCCGATACGCGCCAGTTCCCGGCGAGCCTGCAGGATCTGTTCCTTGTCGTCGCCGATCAACGTCAGCGGCGCGCCCCAGGTGTAGAGCCAACCGAGGTAGGTCACGAACGGTGTCGACAACTCGAATCCCAGGGTCCCGGCGAGATGTGCTGCCGCGAAGGCTTTTCGGTTGCGCAGATCGACCACCCACTCGCCGGCCTCGGCGCGGCGCCGCACCTCGGCGGGATCGACCGGTTCCGGCATCGACAGATCGACCGGTGCGGGGCCCTCGGCGTTGATGACGCCCATGTGCGCGTAGTAGGCGGGATAGGCCCCCAGACCCGCGATGAGCTCGTCGACGAAGGCCTGTTCGCTCTGGGTCAACGCCGGGTTGGTGCGGCGTTCGTCGGCGACGGTCGACTCATCGCCCGCGGCCGGCGTCGCCGAGCAGAAACTGCCGAAGCCATGCGTGGGGTACACCTGCACGTCATCTGGGAGTTCTTCGGCCAGCCGGCGGACCGAACGGTACTGAGCGTGGGTCAGTGCGTCGGTGTGCTCCTCGCCGAGCAGGTCGGTGCGGCCCGTGGTGCCGTGCAGCATCGATCCTCCGGTGAAGACACCGGCCGCGGTCCCGGCGGCATCGCGCAGCACGTAGCTGACATGTGTGTAGGTGTGCCCGGGCGTGTGCACCACCGCCAAACTGAACGGACCGACATCGACGACGTCGCCGTCGGACACCGCGCGGCGCTCATAGCCGAGGTCGTCGCCGGACGCGACGACGTACTCGGCGCCGGTGGTACGCGCCAACTCCAGGCCGCCGGTGACGTAGTCGTTGTGGAGGTGGGTTTCCAGCACGTGGGTGATGCGCACCTGCAGTTCCCGGGCGAGGTCGAGTACGCGGTCGATGTCGCGCTGCGGATCGATGACGACGGCGATTCCACTGTCGCTGACCAGGTAACTGCGATCCCCCAGGCCGGAGGTGTCGATGATCGTGACCTTCATGAGTTCTCCTTTGTCCGAGAGTGTTTCGAGCCGGAAATCATCACCGCGCTCATCTGAGCCACAGGGTGTCGACAACCACGAACGCGGCGACCGCCAACACCAGATAGGCAAACCACCGCTGCAGCCGGTGCATGTGCAGACGCGAACCGAGATGGCCCGCTATCAGCGAGGCGACGGTCGCGGTCCCGGCGAAGGCGGCGGTGATTGCCCAGTCGACGTCCATCCCCTGCAGATGGGAGACGACGCCGGCAGAGGAGTTGGCGACGATGATCACCAGGGAGGTGCCCACCGCGGTCGCCATCTCCACGCCGAGAGCGATCACCAGCGCGGGAATGATCAGGAACCCGCCGCCGACGCCCAGTAGTCCCGTGAGGAGTCCGACACCGAGTCCGGCCGGGATGGAGCGTGGTGCGCACCGGCGCCAGTTGATGCCGCCCTGCTCGACCGTGCAGGCGGTTCCGGTGCTCGCCGACTCGCTGAGCATCCGGATTCCGGCCACCACCATGATGACGGCGAAGGCGATCAACAGAACCGATTGCGGCAGGTGTGCCCCGATGGCCGATCCTGCGAACGTGGCCGGGATGCCGAAGCCGGCGAAGATCGCAGCCAGTCGCCACTCGACCTGGCGCGCCCGGATTTTCGGCAACGCCGCGGCTGCCGACGCAATGCCGATGACGATCAGCGAGATCGGGATGGCTTGCCGCATGTCGAGTCCTACGGCGTAGACCAGGGCAGGGATGGCCAGGATGGAGCCACCGCCGCCGAGCAGGCCCAGCAGCACCCCGATCAGAGCGCCGAAGAGTGCTGCCACAATCGCGGTCATGCTGCTCTCCCTCCCTGGCATCTGACGGAAACGGTTTGTCAGCGCCTCGCAGTCGGACACTCGCATTCGCGCACCGATGCGACATGCCTCCCGCGCGCCGCGGCGCTGTTCATCCCACCGGCATCGCGGCCAGACTGGGACCGCGCACTTTCCGGTGAACGCGTCTTCGACCGTAGCTCGAAAAGCCCCGTCGCGCTACCCCCTGGGGTATCTAGACTCGGACGGGCGGTGTGGTGTGTACCGACTCCGCACCGGGGTACGCAGTGTCGGAAGCTGACGAAAAGGGTTGATCCGATGTGGAACAAGCGAGGCGACATGAGGATTCATGAGCGGTCTCCCTTCAATGCCGAGTCGCCTCTCGGCGCGCTCACCGACGACATCACTGCGGTCGATGCGTTCTACAGCCGCAATCACGGCCCCATCCCCGAGCTGCCGATCGCGCGGTGGCGGCTGCGCGTCGACGGTCTGGTCGCGACGCCGCGCACGTTCACCTTCGATGAGATCTCCACCGAGTTCGGTGTGCACGCCGTCACGGCGACCCTGCAGTGCGCCGGCAATCGGCGGGCCGAACTGGCCGATGTGCGGGACATCCCGGGGGAGGACCTGTGGGGTTCGGGGGCGGTCTCGACGGCGGAATGGCGAGGCGCCCGGCTGGCCGATGTCCTCGACGCGGTCGGTGCCGACCGAACGCACGGCGCGCACGTCTGCTTCGAGGCGCCCGACGTCTCGGCTCTTGCCGATCCTCCCCAGGTCTACGGCGGTTCCATCCCATTGGCCAAGGCACTGTCCCCTGAGGTGCTTCTCGCATGGGGTATGAACTGCGAGCCTCTGTCACGGGTTCACGGCGGCCCGGTCCGCGTGATCGTTCCGGGCTACGTCGGCGCGCGCAGCGTCAAGTGGGTCACCGCGGTCACGGTGACCGATCAGCCATCGGACAACTACTTCCAGGCCAGCGCCTATCGCATTCTGCCGCCGGCAGACGATGCCGGCAGCGTCGCTCCCGGAGCGGGGATACCGCTGTCCACGCTGCCCATCACCTGCGATTTTCTCAGCCATCGAGACGGCGACCGGGTGCCCGACGGGCTGCTGACCGTGACGGGTTACGCCCTCGCCGGCGACGGGCGCGACGTGGCCCGCGTCGACGTCTCGCTCGATGACGGCCGGAGCTGGCACCAGGCGGAACTGGATCAGCCCCGCAGCCGCTGGAGCTGGCGGCACTGGAGCCTGACCATGACGGCTGCGCCGGGACCGCTGCGCCTGACCGCCCGGGCGTTCGACGACACCGCTGCGACGCAGCCGGAATCCGCGGCCGCGCTGTGGAATCCGAAGGGATACGCGAACAACTCCTGGCCGCGCATCCACCTTTCGGTCGGCTGAGCGGACTCGGGACACTCGCTACTTCCGTCCCCGCGACCGGGGGCCTTCGCCTCTGTTGGGCCCGGGCGATCTTCCGCATCGTGGGCAGCGGACCCCGGCCGCCTCAGCGATATACCCTAGGGGGTATAGTCTGCCGAAGGCGACACCTCGTAGGAAGGACCATTGACATGACCAGCACTGTCGAGAGCACGGCGCCGGCAGCGACGATGCCGCGCATCGGGGATCCGGCACCGTCGTTCACCGCTGTCACCACCCAGGGCGAGATCAACTTCCCCGCCGACTATGCAGGGAAGTGGGTGATCTTCTTCTCCCATCCAGCCGACTTCACACCGGTGTGCACCAGCGAATTCATCACCTTCGCCTCCATGCAGGAAGAATTCGCGGCCTACAACACCGAGCTGGTCGGCCTTTCTGTCGACGGCCTGTACAGCCACATCGCGTGGTTGCGGACCATCAAGGACAAGATCGCCTTCCGTGGGATGCGCGACGTCGAGGTGACCTTCCCGCTCATCGAAGACGTGTCGATGGACATCGCCCGCAGGTACGGGATGATCATGCCCGGCGAGGACTCGACCAAGGCGGTCCGCGCGGTCTTCGTCATCGACCCCGAGGGCGTGGTGCGGGCGGTCATCTATTACCCGCTGTCGCTCGGCCGCAACTTCGACGAACTGCTGCGCGTGATCAAGGCACTGCAGACCGCCGACCACTTCGAGGTGGCCACCCCCGCGGACTGGCGTCCCGGTGAACCCGTGATCGTTCCGACCGCCGGATCCTGCGGGACCGCCAAGGAGCGAATGGAGAATCAGGACCACGGCGTCGAATGCGAGGACTGGTTCTTCTGCACCAAGAAGATTCCTGCCGAAGAGGTGGAGTCCGCGATCCGCCGCGATCAGCGGGGGTGGGAGCCCGCTGGATAGGCGTGGACGAGCGCGGTCGACAGCCTGGGCACCGCGTGGGTGAGCGTGTGCTCCGCGCTGTGGGCGATGTGGTGTGCCTCGGCGAGCGACACGGCGGCGTCGATGTCGAGTTCGGCCTCGGCGTGCAGGCGGTGCCCGATCCAGCGCATCCGCACGCTGCGCACGTCGACCACACCCGGTTCGGCCGCCAAAGCGGCCTCTGCCGCGTCGACGAAGGCGGGATCCACCCCGTCCATCAGCCGGCGGAACACGTCGCGGATGGCGGTGCGCAGCACTGCCAGGATCGCGACGGTGATGACCAGGCCGATGACGGGGTCGGCCGGGGGAAACCCCATCGCGACGCCGCCGGCGCCGAGAAGTACCGCCAGTGACGTGAATCCGTCTGTGCGAGCGTGCAATCCGTCGGCGATGAGCGCGGCCGAGCCGATGCGTCGGCCGATGCGGATCCGGTAGACGGCAACCACTTCGTTGCCGATGAAGCCGACGAGACCGGCCGCGGCGACCCAGCCGACGTGTTCGATCGCGACGGGGTGGACGAGGCGGCGGATCGACTCGACGCCGGCGATGACCGCCGACAGCGTGATCATCGCGATCACGAACAGCCCCGCGATGTCCTCGGCGCGGCCGAAGCCGTAGGTGTAGCGCCGCGTGGCCGTCCTGGTCCCCAGGGCGAAAGCGGTCCACAGCGGGATGGCCGTCAACGCGTCGGAGAAGTTGTGGATGGTGTCGGCGAGCAGCGCGATGGAGCCCGACAGCACAACGATGACGATCTGTGCGACCGCGGTGACGACGAGCACCAGGAGGCTGATCTTGACCGCTCGTATTCCTGCTGCGCTCGACTCCAGGGCGTCGTCGATGCTGTCGGAGGCATCGTGGCTGTGCGGGGCGAAGACCTCGAGAACCGCCGCACGGAAGGCCCCGACGACACCACCGCCGGTGTGGTGGTGGTGCTCGTGGTCATCGCCGTGGTGGTCGACCACGGCGCGGGGTTCGTGGCTCATGCCCCACGCCCGTTGCCGGAGGCCGCTCTCAGTGCGGAGTTCCCGGCGTGCAGTTTCGTCAACTCTGCCGTATCGCGGTGATGTCCGGGAACTCCGGGCCCGGCATGCTCGGCATTGAACACCGCATCGGTGACGAGTTGCTTGATGTGGTCGTTGTCGAGCCGGTAGAACACCGTCGTGCCCTCGCGGCGGGTGTGGACCAACCGCGCCATCCGGAGCTTCGCCAGGTGCTGAGACACCGAGGGGGCGGGCTTGTTCACCTGCGCGGCGAGGTCGTTGACCGAGAGTTCCCGGCTCACCAACGCCCACAGGATCTGCACCCGGGTGGCGTCCGCCAGCATCCGAAACACTTCGACAACCAGGTTCACCTGATCATCGGGCAGGCGGCGCGTGCATTGCCCACTGTCTGCATTCATACGCAGATAGTAGAACTCATTCCTCTCAGGTGGCTAGACCGCCGGGCGGACGTGACCCGTGCTCACCCGAGATGGTCCGTGAGGCGGCCCGTTCTTCCTCGGGACGGTTCGGGAGACACGGCTGAACAGAAACGACGGCGGGGTAGCGGTGTCGACGCGGTGTCCATGGTGCGTCCGCACCGCCGGCAGACCGCCAGCTCCGCCGAGTAGGGGCGGCTGACGGGGAACGTGCTGCCACCGCACGGGCAGCGCGGCTCCGGTGCGTTCATTGTTTGCCTCCTCGATCGGTCTGACGCTGGTTGATCCCAGGCGGTGCAACTCCCTGTGTACCGGCGGAACTTCAGCGAAGCCTTGCGTGAAGCTGAACGCTTCCTATGTCATCGGGGTTGTCGCCGGGGTCGATCCGCGGCGCGAGGGCGCAAGCTCATGATCTTTATGCGCTTTGCCCCGGTGCGGGCTACACTGAACGTTGCCCTACCGCGCAGATGCCTTCCGGTTCAGCTTCCAGCCCACGAGACGCAGCGCCAACCGATCTCGATCCTCGGAGTTGACGATGTCCTCAAGCCCCGAACCCAGCAGCGCCGCTTCCCAATGCATCATCAGTGATTCGTGGCGTGACTCTGTGGTGGTCATTCGTTGTGTCGGCGAACTCGACATGATGACCGTTCCCGAGCTCGAACGCCAGATCGCCAGTGCGATGAAGAAGAGTCCCTCCGCGATGATCGTCGATCTCAGCCGTGTCGAATTCCTCGCCTCGGTCGGCATGGGAGTTCTGGTGGCGACGCACGACCGCTGTGGCTCGGCGACCCGATTCGTCGTGGTGGCCGACGGCCCGGCGACGAGCAGGCCCATGCGGTTGATCGGGCTGACGGAGATCATGTCCGTACACCCCACCCTCGAGGCAGCCGTCGCCGACGTCACCGCCTGACGACCGGCCCCTCAGTCGCCCCGGACGGCCGTTGCGGACCGGTGCACATCCTGCGAAGCGCTGCCGCTCCGAAATTCTGAGCCCGACATCCGGGTGTAGCCCCCGGCCCGGGCTTCGCACGCGATCGCACGCTTGGCCTGTCGCGCGGCCGAAGGTCGCAGGCCGGCCCGCGCTCGATCAGGCGACTTGTGGATCGTCGGGCAGAGCCTTTGGACTCTGCTGACGGAGGGCGAGCGGGTGCTCGAATCGATGATCACAACAGAACAGAGAACGGATCGGCAGTCTTCTCGAGGAGGATTCTCATGACTGTCTTGCAGCAATCCCAGACCCGGACGCGGATGTTCTCCCGTGTCCTGGGCCCGTTCTTGGTGATCGTGGCGCTCGCCGTGGCCCTGCGGACCGGGCACATGAACACACTACTGACCCAGTTCACCGCCACCGAGGTATGGCCCTGGGTGACGGGCGCATTCATTCTGGTGGGTGGCATCGCCATCGTCGCTTTCCATCAGTACTGGCGCAGCCCGGCGGCCGTCATCGTCTCGGTGCTGGGGTGGGTCCTGGTCGCACGCGGGGTGCTCCTGCTGGCTTTCCCCGACGTCTTCACGTCGCTGGCCAATCGCATGATCGGCGCCACGGTCGTCTGGCAGGTGAGCTGGATCGTCATGGGGGTGATCGGTCTGTACCTGACGTATGTCGGATGGAGGCCGGTATCGGCGACGGAGATCGACGTCCATCACGTGTCCAAGGACCTGCCGCACGCCGCGTAGCAGATCAGACCCGCACGCGGAGCGCCACTTCCAGTTCGGCCAGCGACTCCTCGGTGAGCGGTACCAGGGTGTCCATGTCGGGTATCACCTCGCGGCCCGCGACGTATCCGAAGGTGATGCGGTCGGCATAGGAGCAGGTCGTGATGTTGAGCCCTTGGCCGTCGAATACCGCCGACACCGGATAGATCTCGTCGATATGCGCGGCGTTCCAATACATCTCGGTGCGTGGTCCGGCGACGTGGGAGATCGGCAGGTTGTAACCGGCCCGCAGGATCGGGACGAACGGCACCATCGGCAACAGCACGGTGGGCGCGATGCTCGTCGCCGCCAGCAGTAGGGACGCCGCGGCACCGCGCGTGGCGACCTTCTGCTTGCCCTCCGCCATCGACCGGTGTACGAGGCTCAGCCGTTCGACCGGATCCGGATTGTCGGTTCCCAATGGGCACAACCAGAGACCGAACACGTTGCCGTGTGCCTCGGTCCCGCGGCGGGCGGGGTCGCGAACGGTGATCGGGCAGACGGCGATCAGCGACCGGTGCGGAAGTTCGTGATGCCTGTGCAGCCATCGGCGCAGCGCGCCGGAGATCACGGCGGTCACCACGTCGTTGGCGGTGACTCCCGCGGCAGACTGGATGGCCGCTATCCGGCTTCTCGGCCAGCTTCCGCCTGTCACCACCCGGTGCGACCCCAGCCTGTGGTTGAACCGGGTGTAGGGCGCGGCCAACGGTGGCACCGTGGTGCGGCCGGCCAGGCTGGCGAGCGCGGTGGAGATCTCGCCGGTGGCGACCCGCTCGGCCAGTGCGGCTCCGGAGGCAGCCGCTCGCAGGACCGCGCGAAAGGCGCTCATCGGATGCGGAATTCGCGCGGTGCGGCGTGGGGGCCGGCGACGCGGTCCGGGTGCGGCCCTGTCGGTGTGGAACGCCGTCATGTCGAGTCGGTGCGGATCGGCGCTCAAGGCGTCGGTGATCATCTGGAGGCCGGCCACTCCGTCGACCACCGAGTGATGGATCTTGATGTAGAACGCGATCCGCCCGTCGTCGAGTCCGTCGATCAGGTACGACCGCCACATCGGCCGCCCCGGGGCCAGCCGCTCCGAATGGAGTTCACCGATGCGCTGCCACAACGCATCGCGGTCCGACCCGGCGGGCAATCTTTCGCGTTTGCAGTGGAACTCGACGTCGAGGGCGCCGGCGTGCCGCCACACCCAGATGCCCGCGGTGTCCAGACCGCGATGGGGATATCGCAACAGTTGCGGGTCGATCCGGCGCCGCTCGGCGAGTTGCGCGCGATACAGCTCATCGGCGTAGCCGGGACCCGCGTCCGCGGGCGCCGACATGATCAACACGGCGCCGATGTTGAGCGGATTGAAGCTCTCGGCGAGCATCATCGCCACGTCGAGGGGGTCGAGCGGGACCACGGGGGCTGCCTCAGGCAGGTTTCGTGGACGGGCGCGTAGAGGACGGATGGTCGAGCACACCGGACTGGACCAGCGCCGCGTCGACAAACTGCTGAACGGGCCGAGATTCGAAGAAGCCGGTGTGTCCACCCTGGTACCAGACGATTTCGGGTTTGCCCCAGTGTTCCCACAGCCGCATCGCCTGCTCGCGCGGATGCACGACGCGGTCGGCGATCCCGGCGTAGATGAAGCGGCCGCGCATCGGCACCTGAGGCTGCAGCGACAGGGGTGAGGTCATCCGCCCGAGAGGCTCGGCCAGCAGTACCGTCTGACGGCGCGGGTCATCAGAGTTCAGGCCGGCGTGCCGGCCCAGGAGCTCGATGAGGTCGACGACCGGGACGCCGAGGACAGCACACGCGATGCCTGATTCCAGACTGGCCACGAGCGAGGTGATGTACCCGCCGAGCGAGATGCTGTACATGGCGATCGGGGATTCCGGTTGCTGCAGGCGAATCCACGACAACAGCCGCCTGATGTCCCATACTCCCTGCGCGGTCGCGTGAACGTTGTCCATCACGTTCTCGCCGGGGAACGTCGTCCCCTTGGGCAGGCCGCGTCCGCGTGGACCGTGCATGGGCAGCACGGGCATCACCACGTTGAGGCCGAGGTCATTGTGGAAGTGCCAAGCCCGGAACAGAGTGATGTCCAGAGCGGCACGGCCCATCTCGGCGCCGTGGACGCAGATCAACCACGGACGATCCTCTTTGTGCCGCAACAGCAAGGCGAACTCACGGTCATTGGCGGTATAGCTGCGCCACCGCTGCCCGCCCGGCTCGTTCGGCAGCGGCGAGTAGCCGCTGGTGAAGGACATGCGCTCGCAGGGCCGACCGGTGACCTTGGTGGGGTGGATGTCGACGTCGGATAGCGGCGGCGGAACCGCGAAGAAGCGCTCCGGGTGATCGAGGAATCCGCGATCACCGAAGAACTCCAGGGCTGCCTTCACCTCGGCGTCGATCCGTGAGAACGCACTGACATCGCTGACCGGGCGGCGGGCCCGCAATCCGAGCAGGACGATCTCGTCGCGGAATGCGTGTGCGGCCAGCGCAAGCGACGGCCGCGCGATGGGCAGCCCGCTCGGGGTCCCCTCGAGGAACTCCCGCCAGGACTGCGCGTAAAAGCTACCGGTCTTGGCGAACGGGGTCGTCACTTTGCCGAGCAGGTCCGCAGCCGGGGGCCGGCGCACCCGGGAGCGCGCGGGTGCGATGCTCGCGTCGTCGCGGTCGGGTGCGGTCATGTCCGGCGACGTTACGACCACCGCCGGTGCGCGCGATAGGGGCTTCATTCACGCGGCGAGAGGCCGTTCGGCCACGTTCGCGCGGGACCTAGTTGTATCCGGCAGTCAGGTTGGTGACAGTCGGCTGACCGGAGGTTGGTTTCCGATGGCTGAGTGGCGTCGTTGATTGTTGTAGTGCTCGAGCCACGGGGCAAGGGCAGCGCAGCGATCGTCGTTTGAGTCGAAGACCTGCCGGTAGGCCCACTCGGTCTGCAAGGTCCTGTTGTAGCGCTCCACCTTTCCGTTCTGCCAGGGGCAGTGCGGTTTGATGAAGATGTGTTTGGCGCCGATCGCGGCGATGACGGCAGCGACGTCGTAGGAGCGTCGGTAGCTGAAGTGGTTGTCGGTGATGACGGCCTCGACGGTGGTGATGCCGTGGTCTGCGAAGTACGCGGCGGCACGGGCCAGGAACTGTGCGCAGGTCCGCCCTTTCTCGTCGTCGAGGATCTCTGAGTAGGCCAATCGTGAGTGGTCATCGACGGCTGAATGGACGTAGTCAAATCCGATGCGGGCCTTCTTCTGCGCAAACGTCTTACCCATGTGTCGGCCATGAGCTTTCCAACCGCCACCGTCAGGAATGCGGCCAATCTTCTTGACGTCCATGTGAATCAGCTCGCCTGGTCGTGACCGTTCGTAGCGCCGAGTAGTGGCTTTCGACGCTCGGATGACCTCACCGGTCAGCGGATCGCAGTCACGCAGGTAAGGCAGTTGATGGCGCCGAAGTACCGCTGAGACAGTCCGGGCGCACAGTCCGAGCTCATCGCCGATCCACTGTTGGCCGCGCCGCTCGTCCAGCCGAAGTGCCACGATCGCGGCCTCGACATGGGCCGGTGTTCGGGTCGGGCAGCGCCGGGGTCGAGACGACCGATCCACCAGGCCGGCTGGGCCCTCCTCCCGGTATCGGCGCACCCATCGATACGCGCACTGGCGCGACACGCCGAGTTCAGCGGCCACGTGTGCGGGCTTACGGCCATCGACGAGGACTCGATCAACGAGTAGTTGTCGGCCATGAACGGTCAACCGGGCATTAGCGTGGGGCACGAGGACCTCCGTGTGTGAGTAGAGACGTCAGACATCTCCACTAAGCCCGGAGGTCCTCCCTTCTCACAGCAGAATCGTCAACAACGTCCCTGCCGGATACACCTAGTGCCTGCCCGTCGGGGACTCTTCGTCGTCACCGACCGGCAACGGGCAGGTCCAACTGACGGTGGTGCCTCCCGATTCCGGGCTGGACAGTGTGCACCGGCCGCCGTGCGCGTCGGCTCTGAGCGCCATGTTGGACAGGCCGCTGTGCCGATCATTGTCCGCCGGGATACCGCAACCGTCGTCGCTGATCTCGATGGTCAGATCGTCGTCCACCGCGACGTCGATGGTGATCGTGTTCGCTCCCGAGTGGCGGACGGCATTGCTGAGCGCCTCCAGCACAACGGCTTCGGCGTCGTCGGCCAGGTCGCCGGACACGACGTTCACCGGACCGCTCATGCGCACCGTGGTGGCGACGCGCCGGTTCTCGGTGATCCGCCCGACGGCCTCCTGGAGGCGCTGGGAGAACGTGCGGCGGTGGGTGTCGCAGTGATGGAGGTCGAAGATCGTCAACCGCATGTCGTCGATGACCGCTTGGAGGTCGTCGATGCAGTGCGTGATCCGCTGAGCGATCTCGGGAGCGCGCACCCGTCCCACGGTGCCCTGCAGATCGAGGCCCACGGCGAACACACGCTGGATGACCTGGTCGTGCATGTCGCGAGCGATGCGCTCCCGATCGGCCAGCACGCTCAGCTGCTGGGATTCGCTGCGAGCCGCCGCCAGCGTCAGCGCCACCGCGGCGTGGGCGGCGAAATCGCTGACCAGGTCGAGATAGCCGGCGTCGAACGGTGATTGGGCAGCGTTGCGGGCGACGGCGATGACGCCCAGCGTCTCGTCGTCGGCGCGCAACGGCATCACGATCGCAGGCCGCTCGCCGACGTCGGTGAAAGCCTGAATCGGTCGCCGGAACGTCTCGGTGATCACCGGCCGCCCCGACCGGAAGACCTCGCCGCTGGTGGAGCCGTCGACGGGGATGAGCTGACCCAGCACGGCGTCGGCGTGCACGCCGACGGCGGCGGACACCACGAGGGTGTCGACCTCGCCGCCGGGTTCGTTCGGCTCGACCGGTACGAGGACGATGCCCTGCTCGGCGCCAGTCAGCTCCATGGCGCGCTGCACGATCAGATTCAGGGGCCGCTGGGGGGTGTCCTCGGACAGCAGTGCCGCGGTGATCGCCCTGCTCGCGTCGGTCCAGCGAGCAGACGCCCGCGTCAGCTCGAACAGCCGGGCATTGTCGATCGCCACCGACGCGGCCGAGCCGAGTGCCCGGATGGTGACTTCGTCACTGGCGGTGAAGCACTGGTCCGGCCGGTCGTCGGCGACGAACAGCGCACCGTAGACAGCGCCCCGGATCATGATGGGCATGCCCAGAAACGCCCTCATCACGGGGTGGTGCTCCGGGAATCCGACCGCTCTCGGGTCTTCGGTGAGGTCACGCAACCGCAGGGGCTCGTCGCGGTCCTGCAACACCCCGAGAAGGCCCTTACCGGCCGGCAGATGACCGATGCGGCGCGCGGTCTCCTCGTCGAGTCCCTCGTGCACGAACGACGACAGGGTGCCGTCGGGGCGCCACACCCCGATCGCACCGTAGCGCGCACTCGTCACGCTCATCGCCGCGTTCACGATCCGGACCAGCGTCGCGTCGAGGTCGAGGTCCGAGCTGATCTCGATCGCCACCCGCAGCAACTCGCCCATCTGCTCGCGATCGGCGACCAGTTCCTCGAGCTGCTGGTGCATGCGACTGAGGTAGTCGGGCCGGCGCAAGCCGAACGGAGCCAGATAATCGCTCGTCATAGACAGTTCCGCGGGAGCGAGAGGACCGCGCGACGCGGGCGGGACGGCGGAGCGGTGCGGGACCGCATCACCGCGACGCATACACACAGCGGGTGAAGCCTGTTTCCGCTTGACGACATGTAAGGCTGCCCTTTTCCTCAAGGCATTCGAGCACACAAGCAAAAATTGACGTTGTTGAACAATGCCCAATTGTAGCCGCAGACCCGAGTGTGCACGGCGCGTTGAGCTGTGGATTTGATGTCAGGTAGGGACCGAAGACCCTATGCAGTCGTTACGGCTACGCGTAACATCCCGCTACGTGGCTGCGGTTCACCAGCGGTGCTGGGAATGCGGCGCCGGGTTCTATGGCCGCGCCGATGCCTAATTCTGTTGTGGCGCATGCCGACAGAAGGCGTACCGAGCCCGGATGCGGCACCGCGCCGCCGGTGACGTCGCCCCGGAGGCCCGGCTGCGGGACGCGATCGTGAAGGCGCGCGAGTCGCGGAAACAGGCCCGTGCCGCGGTGGTGCGCGCGAAGGTCGCGCGGCGCGCTGCCGAAGACGTCAGGCTTTCCCGCCGCAAGGAACCGGACGGCTCCACGGCTGAGGTCGACAGGTAGCTCGAGCGCAGCGGTATTCATTGCCGGCTTTCATGCCAGGCCGGACCACCTTCGAATCGTCCCGTCTTCTCTCGCAGCAGGATCCGGTAGACGGTGGCGTCCCCGGGGCCGCCGTCAGACGGCGCGTGGTGGTCGTGGTCCACGGGCAGCAGAGGCATGAGCCGGTCGACGAGAAGTGCCATGCCTTCTCGAGCCTGCTCATCGTGGAGTTCCTCGAAACGGCCCCACGCAATCACACTCCGCCAGTTCGCCAGGTCATCGACGTGCTCGACCTCGAAACACACATTCGGGTTGTCCCGCATGGCTTTTCGCTTCATGCCGGCCATCGTGTGGCCGTAGACGAATCCGTCGCGGTAGACGTAGCAGGTCGGTACCACGTAAGGCCGGTCGTCGCTCACGCAGCCGATCCGCGCGATGGTTTGCTCGCCGAGGAGACGTTCGATCTCGTCGGCCGACAGGACTCCGAGCACTGTGATCGTCCCTTCGCTTGACCCGCGTTCCGTCCAACACATCACCGCGGGAGCCGGCACACCAGGGTCTGACGTCACATGTGTCGGTGTGGGCGCCGGAGGCGACTATCGCCCAGAGACAGTGGGACTTTCGGCCGTAGGCAGGTGCCGCCGCGCGGCTTAGCGTCGATCGCGCGTGACAACCACTATGGAAGGAAACCAGCATGTCCCAGGCTACCGAGTCCAAGACCGTGGCCACCCGTCCGGGTGAGCTGCTCGAGGAGGTGCGCGAATCGGCGCGCGTCGGCCAGCACGCGGCTGCGGAGGCGATTCGCGACTTCCGCCGGATACTCGATGACGCGATCCCCGAGGCCGTGCAACCGCTGCGCACGAAGATCGTCGACGCGGCAGTCGAACTCGCCGACAAGCTCGTGGCTGCCCAATACCAGTTCAACCGGAATCTGATCCGTACCGCGGACCGGGCGTTGAGCAAATCCGACGACAAAGGTGAGGGCACAGAGGCGTAGGGAACTACGTGGAAGGGACGTCGGCGCGGCGAGGGCTCGACCGGGCCCTCGACGCGCCGGTCGCCCGGTTCGCCGCCGGTGGATGGATGACCTTCGGCCCTGATTCGGCGTGGTGTCGGTGAGGTAGCAAGGACCCATGCGTTGCGGAACGAACGCTGCGGATGCCGTCGGCGCGGACGGCGAGGTACGGGTGAGGGTCACCCGGCACGCCGACTGGGCTGACGGGTTCGCGGTGGCCCAGGCCAATGTCGCGATCGGCGGCGTGCGGATGCGGGTACAGGTCGAGGGCCAGAGCGTGGCCGACGCGATCGACCGCCTGAAGGTCGAGTTGCATCGGCGGCTGCTCCCCGGCGGCGACGGGCACGCGGTGTCCGGCGAAGCGTGTGCCCGCAATTGCGTGCCCGGGCAGCGGCTGGCGTCGTGTCCCCGGCCGCCGCACGCGCGCATCGTCCGGCGCAAGTCGTTTCCGATGACGTCCTGCGCTGTCGACGACGCCGTCGACGCTATGGAGTTGCTGGGCTACGACTTCCACCTGTTCAGCGAGGAGAGCTCCGACACCGCGTGCGTGCTGTACCGGGGTGGTGCGAACGGCTACCGGCTGGCCCTGCAGACGCCCGCGCGCAGCGGGGAACTCCATCCGTTCCGCCGTCCCGTGGTCGTGAGTCCCTATCCACCGCCGTGCCTTCACGAAGTCGATACGCCCGGCCGGCTCGGTCAGTCGGGTCTGCCGTTCCTGTTCTTCGTCGATGCCGACCTTCGCCGCGCGGGTGTGCTGTACCGCCGATACGACGGGCACTACGGGCTGCTCACACCCGCCGCGTAGGAGGACGTGGGGACCCGCCCTAGGGTCTTTCGGCCCCCGGTCGGTGACCAATTCCCCGAGAGATCGCCGACGCGGTCGACTTAGCGTGTGAAGACCGCCGGACCCATCGCACCCGAGCCACCGCACAGGAGGAGGACGAGATGACTTCTGCAGCAGCCTCGAAACCCCACGGAATCGTCGTCGCGGTCGACGGGTCGCCGACGTCGCGCGCAGCGACGGACTGGGCCGCGCGCGAGGCGGCGCTGCGCCACGTAGCGCTGACCGTCGTGCACGTCGAGCCCTCCGACGAGATCGGTCCCTGGGTCGACATCCCGATCACCGAGGAATACCTCGCCGCGCGTGACCGTCAGGCGGCCGAGGTGATCGCCGATGCTCTCGACGTCGTCACTTCGGCGCTGGCCGAGACGCGAAAGGTACCCGTCGAGCAGCTCGTGCTGACCGGGCCGAAGATGCCGTCGCTGATCGACATGTCCAAAGATGCGGACATGATGGTCGTCGGGTGCCGTGGTCGGGGCGGCGTCGCCGGGCTGCTGCTGGGATCCACGAGCTCGGCGCTCGTGCACCATGCCCACTGTCCCGTCGCCGTCGTCCACGACGAAGAGCCGGTGTCGGACCGCGCCACCACCGCACCTGTGGTGGTGGGCATCGACGGATCACCCGCATCGGAGACCGCCACGGCGATCGCGTTCGACGAGGCGTCGCGCCGCGGCGTCGCGCTGGTCGCCGTGCACAGCTGGATGAACAACGCCGACCTCATGGCCTACGTGGCGCCTGACGTGCTCGAGGCGCAAGCCGACGAGGAACTGGCCGAACGGCTGGCCGGCTGGTGCGAGCGTTACCCGGATGTCGTGGTCCGCCGAGCCGTAGGCCAGGGCAATCCGGCTCATCGCCTGCTCGACGAAGCTCAACGCGCTCAGCACCTGGTGGTCGGCAGCCACGGACGTGGTGGTTTCGCGGGCCTGCTGCTCGGTTCGGTGAGCTGGGCTGTGGCGCAGGCGGCCAAGATACCGGTGATCGTGGCCCGGCAGTCCTGACCTTCGAGAAGACAGCGACGTCATGTGAGTACAGGTCTTTAGACCCTCTTCATTGTGTTAGCCAGAGTGCATGCTCGGGAGACGAGAAACAGGACACGACCGATCGAGGTGCTCCCATCAACAGTCCGCCTTTTCCTGACGCCGAGACCCTGCGGTCGGCCCTGATGCTGGCCGTCAGGGCTCCGTCGGTGCACAACTCTCAGCCGTGGAGTTGGCGGGTGGGCCAGGACAGCCTGCACCTTTACGCCAACCCCGACCTGGCGCTCCCGCAGACGGACCCCGACGCGCGGGACCTGATGCTCAGCTGCGGAGCGACACTGAACCACTGCCAGATCGCCCTTGCCGCCCTGGGCTGGCAGACCAGGGTCCACCACTTCCCGGATCCCTACGATCCGAATCACCTTGCGGCGCTGGAATTTCACCGGCTTCCGCCCGCGGAGGCGGACGTGTCCCTGGCCGCGGCGATCCCGCGTCGGTGCACCGACCGCCGCAATTACAGTGCGTGGCCGGTGCCGCAGCACGACATCGCGATGATGGGTGCGCGCGCAGCACGTGTCGGGGTGATGCTGCGCCGCTTCGACGAGCTCGTCAGCCTGCGACGCCACGTGCTGGACGCGGAGTGGCGGCGGCACAACGACGCCGATTACCTGGCGGAGCTGGCCAGGTGGAGCGGACGGTACGAGTCGACCGCCGGTGTCCCCGCGCGGAGCACCCCACCGCCGGATCCATCCGCCGTGATCCCCGCGCGGTCCTTCGCCGGTGCCGTGCTTCCGCAGCCCGCCGAAGCCGCACCCGAAGAGGACAACGGCGTCGTGGTGGCCCTGGGCACCGTCAACGACGACCGAGTGTCACAGCTGCGGGCCGGTGAAGCCACCAGCGTGGTGTTGTTGACCGCCACGGCGGCAGGGCTGGCGAGTTGCCCGATCACGTCGCCGCTGGAGTTTCCCGACATCCGCGCCGAGGTGGGCGCGGACGTCTTCGGTGCGGACGGCCATCCGCAGATGCTGTTGCGCATCGGCTGGGCGGCGGTGAACGCGGACCCGCTGCCCAGCACGCCACGGCGCCCGCTGCACGAGGTCGTCAGACGTCTCGACGGCTCGGCGTTCACGCGTCTTTGACGTCCTCGACTCCGTCGAGATCCAGGCGGAGCCGGAGCACCTCTCCGTCGCGGTGCTGAGCGACCGGCCAGCCCGCCTCCCGGATCACCTCCCGCATCGCATGGTTGCCGGCGTGCACGTCGGCCACGAGGTGGTGGATCCCCGAGGCTTTGGCGCGATGCCCGAGTTCCCGCAGCAGGGTGGTGCCGATTCCCCGGTCGTGCTGGTCGTGGGCGACGGCCACGGCGATCTCGGCGAAGCCCGGCCGAGGCAGCACGGCGTAGTTGCCGACCCCGACCAGCTCGCCGGATTCGAACACGCCGAGTGCGACCATGTCGTCGACACGTGCGGTCTCGGGTTGCGTCTCGGGTGCTGTCAAGGACAGCGCCCACTCGCCGATATAGGTCGGATAGGCCGTGAGGAACCGCAGATAGCGCTCCCTGGGGGTCAACTCGCTGGCGAGTCGGACCACGTCGTCGTAGTCGCTGGGCGTCAGAGCGCGCAGCGTCACGACGGCGCCGTCCAGCAGTGTGCGCACGGTACCGTCACCGGCGCCGGGAGTGCCCGTCATCGTGCCGCCCCTTCTCCCTCTCTGATCCCGGTGACCAATATGGGGGCATCGGACCTCCGGGTGGGGGACCTTCGCCTCTGCGATCGCGATCCGGCAAGGACGAAGATCGGCAGTGTCGGATCAGTGTCGGTATCCAACCGACGGTGACACGGAGGCACCATGCAAACCTTCACGCTCGGCCTGGGCATCTGGATGCGCCGGCTCCTGGCGCGAAATCCCCTAGTACGCATCAGCGATCGCATCGAGGCCGCAGCGGTCTTCGGAATCCTCACCGTCGCGTTGCTGGCTGCTCCGGTGGCCGGCGCCGCGGGCACGGCGGTGCACGACAGCCTCGTTCACACCTATGCGATCGCGCAACTCGATCGCCACCAGATCCGCGCTACGGTGACGCGCGACAGCAGATCTGCACCGCAGGCCTATGAAAAGCCCTTCCTCACCCAGATCCAGTGGCAGGCGGCCGGCGGCACCCACTCCGACGAGATCCGCAGCGGGGACATGAAGGCCGGCCAGCAGCTCGACATCTGGGTCGACACGTCGGGGGAGCGCACGACCGCCCCGCCCACCGAGCGGGACGCGGCGGCGCAGGCGGTCATCGCGGCGCTGGCGGTGTGGTCCACCGCGGTGGGGGTGGCGGTCGCCGCATGGGCGGCCCTGCGCCTGCGGCTGGACCGGCTGCGGTATTCCGCCTGGGACCGCGAGCTCGACGACCTCGCCGACAACGGCGGCCGCACGAACAAGAACGCGTAGTCGCACACGCATTCACCTGCATCCCCGACGAGTTCACCACCACCCGCCCACAACAGAACCCACTCACAACAGAACCCTGACAAGGAGAAGCCATGAAGGCGCTCGTGTACGACGGCCCCGGTCGACGGTCGTGGCGGGACGTACCCGATCCCGTCATCGAGCAGGCCACCGATGCCATCGTGCGTGTCGACGCGGTGACGATCTGCGGAACCGATCTGCACATCCTCAAAGGTGATGTGCCCGAGGTGGAACCGGGTCGGATCCTCGGACACGAGGCCGTCGGGACGGTGACGGCGGTGGGGCCGGCGGTGCAGACCCTGTCGGTGGGTGACCGGGTGCTGGTGTCGTGCATCAGTGCGTGCGGCGCCTGCCGGTACTGCAGGCAGGGGCATTTCGGGCAGTGTCTGGGGGGCGGAGGGTGGATCCTCGGGCATCTGATCGACGGAACCCAGGCCGAGCAGGTCCGCGTGCCGTTCGCCGACAACTCCACTCACAAGGTGCCCGCAGGGGTCAGCGACGAGCAGATGATCGTGCTCGCCGACATCCTGCCGACCTCCTACGAGGTCGGGGTGCTGGCAGGTGGCGTCCGCCCGGGTGACGTGGTGGCGATCGTGGGCGCCGGACCGATCGGCCTTGCCGCCATCCTCACCGCGCGGCTCTACAGCCCCAGCCACATCGTCGTCATCGACGTCGCCGACGCCCGACTGGACGCGGCACGCAAATTCGGGGCCGACACCGTCGTCAACTCCACGCACCAGAGCCCCCGCGCGGTGATCGACGACCTCACCGGCGGGTTGGGCGCCGACGTCGCGATGGAGGCGGTCGGCCTGCCGGGGACCTTCGAGGAGGCGGTGGAACTGGTGCGCCCCGGCGGTCATGTCGCCAACATCGGTGTCCACGGCGCGCCTGCGACGCTGCATCTCGAGAAGATCTGGATCAAGAACCTGACCATCACGACCGGACTGGTCGACACCCACTCGACACCGACGCTGATCGGGCTGGTGTCCAACCATCAACTCGACACCGCGCCGATGATCACTCACCGCTTCTCGATGGACGAGTTCGACACCGCGTACCGGGTGTTCGGCGATGCCGCCGAGTCGGGTGCGCTCAAGGTCCTGCTGACCGCATCGACATGACACCGTCAGTCGAGCGCGAGCGGTGGCCCGTGGTGGTGGGGGTCGACGGCTCTCGCGCGGCGCTCAACGCGGTGCGGTGGGCGACGGTCGAGGCTGCGGACCGTGGCGTGGTGCTGAGGCTCGTTCACGTGGTGGCCTCTGACCGTGCGAACGATACCCGCGCCGACATCCTGACCGAGGCGGCCGATGCGGCCACCCGGACGGCCGAAGACGTCGAGGTGCAGACGGCCATCGTGTCCGGAACCGTGTCCGGAACACCGGCCGACGTGCTGGTCGAGGAGTCACACCGGGCGGCTATGGTGTGCATCGGTGCGGACTCGCGACGGTCGGCGGAGAGCGGACTCTACGGTCCGACGGCGGGTGCGCTGGCGTGCCGGGCAGGATCGCCGGTGGCCGTGATCCGCAGCCGAGCCGACGGGACACCGCAGACCGACGGCGTGATCTCGGTCGTGTTGTCCGACGAACCGGGCAACGACGACGTGGTGCACCTGGCGATGCACGAGGGCCGGCTGCGCCACGCCACGGTCCGGCAGATCGATCACCGCGCCGACAGCTGGATCCGGCGCTACCCCGACGTGCACGTCGAGATCGTCGCTGCCGGTGCCCCCTGCCGGTATCCGCGCGACCGCGCGCCGGCGGACCGCTCCGTCGGTCTGGCCGTCGTCGGTCCCCGCGACGCCCAAGAACTCACGTCGATGGCCGTGCCGAACTGCCATCCCATTCACGGCTACCCGGACTGCTCGGTGCTTCTCGTGCGCCGCTGACGCGGCTGTCAGCGCTCGCAGACCAGAACGACGCAGCCCGTCTCGCGCAGCACATCACGCCCCGGCGGGCCGACGAGCTCGGCGAGGCCGTCGGCGCGGTCGTGCGAGACCACGATCGACTGTATCGAGTCGGCATGTCGCACAACGTAGTTGATGAAGTTGCCGTGCACGGCCACCGGTTGGACGTCGAGGCCGGGATGCCGAGAGCGCCAGTCGGCCAGACGACGATCCAGGCGCGCCCGGACCAGCCGGTTGCCGCCCGCCACCGCGTGGGGACCGTGGATGTCGGTGTACCGCGAATGCCACGTCGCGACGACGTGCAGGGCGGCGTGACGAAGTGACGCCTCCTCGACGGCACGCGTCAGCGTGACGTCACCGCCGCCAGAGGGTTCGACGTCTTCCAACTCGGCGACCACCCAGCCCTGGCGGGACCGCGCACCGCTGCCGCCGATGACCGCGACCGGACAGTGCGCCGAGGACGCCAACGCCGCTGCCACCGTGCTGATGCGGCCCCGGCCCCGGCGGGACAGCCCCGTCGAGCCGACGCAGAGCATGGCTGCGCCACGCGACGCCGACCGCAGCGCGTGGACCGGAGAGTCCCGGACGATCTCGGCCTCGAGCTTGACCGGCTCCTCCGTCGACTCGATCGCTGTGAAGGCTTCGTGGACAACGGTTTTCGCAACGGCCATGCTATCGCCGTGCCGTAGGGCGTGCACCAGCCGAAGCGGGAGATCGCGGCTCACGGCTTCGTCGACCGCCCACACAGCTGCCTCCGTGGCCGATCGAGACCCGTCGATGCCGACGATCACGGCTTCCGGCTCGCGCATCCTCGTCTCAACCCCTCGCCTCGAACACGTCGTCGATCGGCCGCCTCGGTGTGGGAGGGCCGTGCTCGTCGAGCGCAGGCGCCTGCCCGACGCGGACGAGGACCTGCGGCGTCACGTCGTCTCCCACCAGCGTGGTGACGATGTGGCGGCTGGCGGCCACCTCGGTGAGGTGGGTCAGCACGCAGGTCGCCAGGCCGGCCATCGTGGCGTCGAGAAGGACCGATGACAGCCTCTCTCCGCAGCGCAGGTGGCTGCTGCGGGTGTTGTCGAACGTCGAGAGCACAAGCACTTTGGCGCGATCCTCGGCGATCTCCTCGCGTCGCTGCGCGCGGGGGACCGTCGGGAAGTCGCGGCCGATGTCGACGCGGTCGCTCTCGGCCGCCGACAGCAGGGCGCTGGCCGGAATCCCCTCGGTGATGCCGACATCGGTGGTCCAGCCCACGAGTTCGGCATGGTAGGGCGAGTCGTAGAGGCGAAGCGACGCGGTGAGCTCGGAGGCCTTGGCTAGTTCGGGTCGCATGTGTTCACCGAGGACATCCACGCGCACGTCGGTGGACGCCCTCGAGCCGGCGAGCTGTTCGCGAAACGCCTCCCAGTTCGACGGCTCGGCGAAAGGCAGCCGATCGGTGCGCCGCCGCAGGATCGCCTCGGCACGGCTTCGATGGCCGTCGGTGACGAACCCCATCGGGGTGAAGTCCACGGACGCCAGGTGGTCGAGATCGTTCGGATTGGGGAAGCGGTCCACGTTGGCCTGCCAGCCGGACGCGGCCATCGCCACCCGGAAGTGATCGAGCACCGCCCCGCAACTGATCACCGCCTCCCTGCCGGTGGTGTCGGTGTACCTGGGCGCCCGCGCCGCATCGAGGAACAGGTCGACGGCCGGGCCCCGGGAGATCCATCGCCACGGCTGACTGTTGTGCAGTGAGGGGGCGCGACAGGCCAACTGCAGGGCGTCTCTGATGACGTCGGTGTCGACGATGACGTCGCGCATGCTGAGCCTCCGTTTCCTCATTGTCACCCTCTCGCCTGGCGATCCGCGCTGACCAGGGCCAATGGTCCTCGAAGGCGGGGCCTCCGGCCCTGCCGGTGACAGCGCGGGCGTGGCACCCTCACAGGTGTGACCGATGTGCCCGCGACCGAGGCCACGCTGGAGCAGCCCTGGATGATCGCCGGCAACCTCGGCGCGGAGGTGCACGAGACGCACACCGGGCTGGTGGCCCTGCTCGGCGCCAGGGCCTACAAGGCGAAGAAAGCGGTGGTCACCGACTTCCTCGACTTCAGCACCGTGGATCGGCGGGAGGCGGCGTGCCGCCGGGAAGTGGAACTCAACCGCAGGCTGGCGCCCGACAGTTACCTCGGGATCGGGCGTTTCCGGGCACCCGACGGTGCCGACGAGCCCGTCATCGTGATGCGCCGGTATCCGGACTCCGCCCGGCTGGCCGCACTCGTGCGCGCAGGAATGGACGTCCGCGATCACCTGACCGCGATCGCCACCGTACTGGCGCGGTTCCACCGTGACGCGGCGCGGGGCCCGGCGATCGACCACGAGGCCTCCCACGGCGCCGTCGCCGAGCGGTGGCAGGAGAATCTCGGGGAACTGCAGCAGCACGCGGGCACCGTGGTCTCCGCGGCCCGGCTCGCCGAGGTCACCCGGCTGGCCCGGCTGTTCCTGGCCGGCCGGCACGCCCTGTACGCGCAGCGCAGCACCGACGGCCGCGTCGTCGACGGGCACGGCGACCTGCTCGGCGAGGACATCTTCTGCACGGCCGAGGGCCCCGTCCTGCTGGACTGCTTGGAGTTCGACGATCGACTGCGGTACGTCGACGGGATCGACGACGCCGCCTTCCTCGCCATGGACCTCGAGTTCCTGGGCAGCAGAACCTCGGGAGACTTCTTCCTCGCGGAGTACCGCCGGCAGGCCGGCGACCCGGCGCCGCGGTCGCTGGCCGACTTCTGCATCGCCTACCGCGCAGTGGTGCGCGCCAAGGTCGACTGCGTGCGTGTCGGCCAGGGCCACGCCGACGCCGCCGGCGACGCGCAACGCCATCTCTCGATCGCCGAGCAGCACCTGCGGGCGGCGACGGTGCGGCTCGTGGTCGTCGGTGGCGGGCCCGGCACCGGTAAGACGACTCTGGCCCGCGCCCTGGCCGACAGGCTGGGCGCACAGGTGATCTCCACCGACGACGTACGCCGCGATCTGCAGGACTGCGGGGCGATCGGGGGCCCGATCGGCGACCTCGATGCCGGGCTGTACGCGCCGGAGAACGCGGGCACCGTCTACGCCGAGGTGCTCTCCCGCGCCCGCGCATCGCTGTCCGCGGGACGTTCGGTGATCCTCGACGGAACATGGCGCGACGCCGGTCGCCGGACGGCTGCGCGCCTGGTGGCCGCGGACACTTCGTGCCCGGTGATCGAGTTGCGATGCGTCCTGCCCGTCGAGGAAGCGGTGCGACGGGTGGCCGCCAGGGGGTCGTCGACCTCCGATGCGACACCGGCGATCGCGGCGAAACTCGCTGCGGAGGAGGCGGAGTGGCCGCAAGCCCGGCCGATCGGCACCGGCCGCCCGCTCGACGAGAACGTCGCCGAGGCGCTGCGGGAGTGTCTGGCCGCGCTGTGGCCGCCGAGCCGGCCCTAGCTGCGCACGACGACCGCTGGCGGCGAGGAGGATTCAGCGACAGCAGTGCTGACCGAGCCCAGCAGCATGCCGGTGAGTCCGCCGCGGCCGCGACTGCCGACGACGACGAGTTGGGCGTTCCGGGACTCGTCGATGAGCCAGCGTGCCGGACGGTCGCAGACGATCCGCCGCTTCACCGCCACGTCGGGGTACTGCTCCTGCCAGCCCGCGAGCCGCTCGGCGAGGATCTCGTGTCCCTGCTGTTCGTATTTGTGCCAATCCATCCCGAGGATCGGGAACACGCCGACGTCGCTCCAGGCGTGCAGCGCGACCAGGGGTACTCCGCGTCGGGACGCCTCGTCGAATGCGAAGGCGGTGGCGCCTTCGGATGCGGGGGAGCCGTCGATGCCGAGCAGGACGGGCAGTACGCGGCCGGACGCCCTGACCGCGTCCGCCTTGACGACGGCGACGGGGCATCGGGCGTGGTGGAGCAGGTTGCGGCTCACCGAGCCGAGGACCGCACCGCCGACCGGGCCCAGTCCACGGCTGCCGACCGCCACCATCGTCGCCTTGGCGGAGGCCTCCGTCAGTTGCGACACGATCCCGTCGTGACGCAACAGGACGCGCACCCCGGGCGGCGGGGAATCGCCGAGCGCGGTCCGAACGATGTCCTGCGCCGACTCGATGACCTGTCGCGCGTTGTCTTCCTGCCAGTCGGCATAACTGAACTCCAGCGACTCGATCGGCCAGGTCACCACCATCGGCGCGACGACGTGCATCAGGGTCACCGGCGAATGCCGCAATCGGGCTTCCTGGGCCGCCCAGCGCAGCGCCGCGTGTGATTCGGGGGATCCGTCGATGCCGACGAGGATTCCGTACTCGCTGGACGGTTCGTCCATGGTCACTCCTGTGCCGCATCGGATTCGCGCGATCGGGGTCGGCGCCGGCGGCGATGATCGTCGACGCTAGGGCCACGATATTGCGGTGCGCCGCGGCCCGGAGAGGGTCGATGGTCCCTTGATGGATGTGTCGGTGGTCCCCTGACCCGGCCCGTCGTCAGCCGCGCACGATCAGCGCCGACGAGTGCGCCCGGTGGAATATCGGGTGACCCTTCGAGAGATGGGAGCCGCCGATGATCTGCGCGACGTCGGCGGCGTCGGTGCTGCCGATGACGGCCAGCAGAACCCGTTCGTCGTGTTTACGAAGGAAGTGCACGACGTCGGCGTGGTCGTTGATCGCATAGACGTGGACGTCGGGATAGCGCTGCCTGTACTTGCGGATCGTCTCGTCGAGCTCTGGTCCGGGTTCGCGACCGGAATCGCGCTCGCCGAGGGCCAGCACCGGGGCGTGCCGGAGGGTGGCCTCGCGCATGGCCTGGTCCACGACGGCGTCGTTGCCGGGCGAATCGTCGACCGCGACGATGATCCACGTGATGTCGCGCCCGACGTCCTCGGTGCGCGGGCGGATGACCGCGACGGGACACCGTGCCTTCTCGGCGACATCGGTGGCGACCGAACCGAGGACCGAACGCGCGTAGCGACCGATACCCACCGACCCGACGCACACCATCCCCGCATGCGCGGAGAGGTCGATCAGCGCGGTGGCGGGCGGGCCGTCGACGATTGCCGTCTCGATCGTCACGGGACGTCCGGTCGCTTCCACTGCGGCGCGCGCTTCCTGAAGCGAGGTGCGGGCGCGCTGGACATCTGCTGTGTAGTCGTCGGTGCTGTCGTGCGTCCGCTTGGTGGCGTAGATCAGCCGCAGAGGCACGCCGCGTGCGGTGGCTTCGTCGGCCGCCCACACCGCAGCGTCGCGCGCGGCGTCGGACCCGTCGATGCCGGCGATCACCGGCCCCGCGAGCTTTTTCGATGTCATGGTGGCTCCGATCACTTGAGCTGAGTTCGTTCGTCGGCCGCGTCGGCGAGGGTGAAGTAGTTCTCCTCCTCCTGCAGGAAGTGCAGTTGCAGCAGGGCGTAGAGCCCGTACAGGCAGGCCAGGAGGTCGTCGAGTTGGTCGGCTTGCACCGCTTGGGCGGCTTCGGCGACCGCGACGTGGGTGCCGATCCGGTCGGACAACCGCTGGATCTCGGCGTGCGTCCGGCTCATGGTCGCCGTCGCCTCGCCGCTGCCCAGGGGCCGGGCCAGCGCCGGATACAGCTGTGTCTCTTCGGCGAACTCGTGCGGCAGCAATCGTTCGGTCAGGAAGGAGTGCGCCCTGGTCAGCACCCCCAGAGCGTCGGGATCCCCGGAGACCAGGCGGTCGGCAGTCTCTCGGAGCAGCCCGACGGCGTCGCGCAACTGATCGTGCTCGACGGCGAAGCGACGCAACAGGTCTTCGGTCTCCGAGGGCAGATCGACACCGGTGGCCGGGTCTGCTCTCAGCGCGCGGAGCGCATTGAGGATCACGGTGACGTCGATCGCCTCCTGGAGCAGCGCACCCCATGCGGGGGGCAACCAGCCCGCCGCGGCGACGGCCATGGCGATCAACGACAGCGCCATGCCCACGGCGGCACTCTGCAGCGCGATGCGCCGCGACCAGCGTGCGATGTCCATCGCGTCGGCCAGCCGGTCGAGGCGATCGGTGGTCAGCACGATGTCCGCGGCGTCCGACGACGCGGTGGATCCGCGTGCGCCCATCGCGACGCCGACCGTCGCGGCCGCCAGCGCCGGGGCGTCGTTGATGCCGTCGCCGACCATCACCGTGACCGCCGAGTCGCGTTCGCCGCGCACCGCCGCGACCTTGTCGGTGGGGCTCTGGTGGGCGTAGACCTCGTCCAGTCCGAGCACGGCGCCCACCTCGCGGGCGGGGTCGGGGCGGTCACCGGTCAGCATGACGATGCGCTGCAGTCCCGCGGCGCGCAGTCGCCGGATCGTGCGGGGAGCGTCCCGGCGCAACGGATCCCGCAAGAGGATGGCGCCGACGGTGACGCCGTCGAGCGATACCCAGGAGATCGCCGCCGAGTCCAGGCGGGCGCGGTTGAGCGCCGTCCTGGCCCACGGTGCGTCGAGCCGGTCGGCAGGCTGCTTGCCCACCCGTACGTGGTGGGCTCCGAGTGTGGCCGAGACGCCCTGGCCGGCCTCCTCGACGACGTTGTCGGGGAGCGCAAGCTCCAGGCCTCGGGTGAGCGCTTCGGTGACGATCGACGCGGCCAGCACGTGGGCCGACATCTGGTCGACCGATGCGGCGGTCTGCAGGACTTCGCCGGCGGAGTAACCGGGTGCGGTCAGGATCTGCACCACCACGGGGCGGCCCTCGGTCAGGGTGCCGGTCTTGTCGAGCACCAATGTGGTTGCCGACCCGAGACTTTCGAGCGCCGCGCCGCCGCGGATCACCACCCCGCGGCGAGACGCGCGCGAGAGCCCCGAGACGATGGCCACCGGCGCGGCCAGCAGCAGCGGGCACGGCGTCGCCACCACCAGCACCGCGACGGCGCGCACCGCAGAGCCGGTCAGTGCCCACGCGCCGCCGGCCACCAAGAGCGTGAGGGGGAGAAACCAGGCGGCCATCCGGTCGGCGAGCCGGATCACCGGTGCGCTCTCGGCGGCCGCCTGCTGCGCCAAGCGGGTGATCCCGGCGTAGGTGCTGTCGGCGGCGGTCGCCGTCGCGCGGAGCTCGAAGACGCCGCCGGCGTTGACCGCGCCGCTGCGGATCGGCTCCCCGGCCCGGTACTCGTTCTGCAGCGGTTCACCGGTCAGCGCCGACTCATCGAGCACGGCAATCGATTCGGCGACGCGGCCATCGGCGGGGACGATTTCTCCGGTGCCCACCACCAGGATGTCGCCGACCTCGACCTGCTCTGCCGGCACCACGCTGACGACCGAGCCGACGCGGCGGCGGGCGAATCGCGGGGCACGCTCGAGAAGGGCGCGCAGGTCGTGCCGTGCACGCCGTTGCGCGGCGGCCTCGAGCGCCCGGCCGCCCGCGAGCATCACGGCGATCAGCGCACCGGCCAGGTATTCACCGACGAGCAGAGTGCCGACCAGAGACAGCACGGCGATCACGTCGACGCCGACGCGTTTCTGGCGCAGCGCGGCGATGACCCACAGCGCGGAGGGGATCAAGGCGGCGGCCGTGCCCGCCATCCAGAACCCGTCCGCCACCGTGCGGCTGCCGGCGAGCCAGGCGATGCCCCCACCGGCGAGTGCGCCCACCGTGATCGCCGTCAGCGCGGGCTCGGCGAACCTGCGCCACCGGCTGAGATGCTCCGGCGCCATTGGACGCGACGTGGCGGTCACCGTGCGGCTTGCGTCGGATTTCGCCACTCCGCGGCGGGGCCCTGATTTCGCCACTCCGCGGCGGGGGCCTGATTTCGCCACTCCGCGGCGGGGGCCTGATTTCGCCACTCCGCGGCGGCGAGCAGTACCCGCCGTTCAGCCGCGGCGATCACCCTCCGGGCGGACGCCGCCGCGTCCGGGTTCACCGAGACCGAGGTGATGCCCATGCGGACCAGATGTTCGGCGAAGGCCGGATTGGTCGACGGCGCCTGACCGCACAGAGACGACGTGATGCCCATCCTGCGTGCGGTGCCGATGATCTGTCCGATCGCATCGAGCACCGCCGGGTCGGACTCGTCGAACAGCTCGGAACACACGTCGGAGTCGCGGTCGACGCCGAGGACCAGCTGCGTGAGGTCGTTGCTGCCGATGGACACGCCGTCGATACCCATCCCGATATAGGACGGCAGCCAGTGGACGACCGACGGGACCTCGGCCATCACCCAGCGGTGCAGACCGCGCTGGCGACCCAGCGGACTCTTGTCCACCAGCGACAGGCACGCCTCGAGCTCCCAGCGCGTGCGCACGAACGGGATCATCAGGGCGACGTTCGGGGACTGCTCGCGGACCCGGGCCAGCGCCTCGAGCTCGAGGGCGAACAGATCGGGTTCCGAGACGTACCGGTAGCAGCCCCGGTACCCGATCATGGGGTTGTGTTCGACGGGTTCGTAGGCCTCACCGCCCACCAGACCGCGGAACTCGTTGCTGCGGAAGTCGGTGGCCCGGTAGACCACCGGGCGCGGCGCGAAGGCTGCGGCGATGCGGCCGACCGAGGCCACCAACTTCTCCACCAGCGTGCCCTGCTCACCGTGCGCGATCAGGTCACGCGGATGACGGCCGCCCAGCGCCTCGGTCAGCATGAACTCGGCGCGCAGCAAACCGACACCGTCGACCGGCTGCGCCGCAACGGATTCCGCGGAATCCGGCATGGCGAGGTTGACGTAGACCTTGGTGCCGGTCACCTCGCTGGGCGCCGCGACCGGAGCGCTGCGCTCAGTGGTCACGGCCGCCTTCTTCTCGACGCGACCGGAGACGACCTCACCGCGGGCCCCGTCGACCGTCACCATGGTGCCGTCGTGCAGGTCGCGGGTTGCGGTGCGGGTGCCGACCACACACGGGACACCGAGCTCGCGCGCCACGATCGCGGCATGACACGTCATGCCTCCGGTGTCGGTGACCAGCGCCGCGGCCCGGCGGATGGTCGGCAGCCAGTCGGGGTTGGTCATCTGCGCGACGAGAATCTCGCCCTCCTGAAGCCGTTCCCCCTCGTCGGGTGTCTGGAGCACGCGGACCTTGCCCGACGCGATGCCGGGGGCAGCGGCCAAACCGCGGGCGAGCACCACATGCTTGTCCGCCGGCGGCGGAGTGGTGTGGCCCAGCGTCGTGATCGGGCGTGCCTGCACCAGATACGTCTTGCCGTCTTCGATGGCCCACTCGGTGTCCTGCGGGCACCCGTTGTGCCTCTCGGTGGCGATCGCGAGCTCGGCGATCGAACGCAGCTCCTCGTCGGAGAGCACCCGGGAATCGGCCTGCGCGTCGTCGAGGTCGACGGGCGCGTCGTGACCGTCCGCGCCCCGCACGATCTTGAACGCCTTGTGACCCAAGCGGACATCGAGAGGTGCGAGGGTGTCCTTGGCGACGATGTACGTGTCGGGCTCGACCTCGCCGGAGACCACGACTTCGCCGAGGCCGAAGGCGCCCTCGATGACGACGCGGTCCTGCGCGCCGTTGCTGGGGTCGGCGGTGAACGCGACCCCGGCCTTCTCAGAGTTAACCATCTGCTGCACGACGACGGCCATCGCGGGATCGCTGGTGAATCCGCGGCTCGCCCGGTAGGTGACGACGCGAGGGCTGAACAGCGACATCCAGCACCGCACCACCGCGTCGATCAATGCGTCGTCGCCGCTGACATTCGTGATCGTCGCGTTCATACCGGCGAACGACGCATCGGCGCCGTCCTCGCCGGTCGCCGAGGAACGCACCGCGACGACCGTGCTTGTGCCCAGCTCGTGGTAGGCCGACAGGATCAGCCGGCGGACGGCGTCGTCCACCCCGGCCTTGTGGACCAAACCCTGCATGCGCTTGCACCGCTCGGCGAGGTGGGCGGTGTCGGCGGCGGTCGCGAGTGCTTCGCGGTGCAGCGCGTTCAGTTCCGCGTCGACCCCGCCCGAGCGCATCGAATCCCGGTAGCAGTCCCGCAGCAGAACGAAACCCGGTGGCACCGGTAGGTGGGCGGCCACCATCTCGCCCATGTTCGCGCCCTTGCCGCCGGCGTCCTCCGCGTCGGCGATCGTCAATGTCGAGATGTCGCGCACGTATGTCACGTCAGAGTCCATGCGCCCAACACTGCGCTGCGTTGCCGGGTGCCCGTAGCGTCCGAGGGCCACAGCCTCACGCCGAAGGTCCCGAATACGAAGGGCATTAGGTCACTGTCTGGTCGAGGAGTGACTTCGGGCCCTTCCCCTCGCCTCCCCGAACGCGATGCCATGTGCTCCCGAAGTGCTCCCGAACCTCCTGCAGGAGTGTGTCCTTTGAAGCTCCCGGTCTTCGTCGACCCGCGGTACCACGACGCTGTGATTTTCGACCTCGACGGCGTGGTCACCGACACAGCGGCCCTTCATGCGGCGGCGTGGAAGGCCACGCTCGACGAATACCTGTCGCAACGCCCCAGATCCGCCGGCGAGGACTCGAGCCCTATCACCGATGAGGAGTACCGCACACTGGTCGACGGGAAGCCGAACGGTATCAGCGATTTCCTCGCATCCCGCGGAATATCGATCCCGTCGGGTACTGAGGAGGAGGACCGCGAGGGCACCGCGCGAGGACTCGACAAGCGCGAGCAGCAGCTCTTCACCGGGCTGCTCGCCGACGGCGTGCCGATCTTCGAGTCCGCCGTCGAACTCGTCCACGACCTCTCCGCCGTGGGCATCTGCACTGCGGTTGTCTCCTCCAAGAGTGACTGCACTCGGGTGCTCGGCGCCGCCGGTCTCCAGGACCTCTTCGGAACCCGGGTCGACGGCTTAGCCCGATCGGAGCTGCTGATGGAGACCGCCCGGCGACTCGGGGCGCATCCCGGGCGATGTGTGGTGATCGACTCCTCGGAGTTAGGGATGTCGGCCGCGCGTGACGCCGGGTTCGGACTGGTGATCGGCGTCGCCCGGATCAGCCGGGCCAAGGACCTTCAACGATGCGGCGCCGATATCGTGGTCACCGACCTGGTCGCCGTGTCGGTGCGGGACAGCTTCCGCAAGACGTCGGAGATGGCCGATGCGCTGTCGTCCTACAGCGAGTTGGCACCGCTGCTGGAGACGCGGCAGCCGGTCGTCATGCTCGACTTCGACGGCACACTGTCCGAGATCGTCGGCGACCCCGATACCGCAACGCTGATCCCGGGTGCGGACAAGATGCTGGAATCGCTCGCCGCGCGGTGTCACGTCGCGGTGATCAGCGGCCGCAGTCTGGCCGATATCCAACGCCGCATCGGGGTGCCTGGCCTCTGGTACGCGGGCAGCCACGGCTTCGAACTCGTGGCCCCGGACGGCACCCACCACGAGAACGCGGCCGGCACCGCGGCGATCCGCGACCTCGGCGTCGCCTACACCGAACTGCGCCAGCGGCTGGCGGGCGTGGACGGTCTGCTCATCGAGGACAAGCGGTTCTCGGTGGCGGTGCACTATCGCAGCGTGGCTCCGGATCGGGTCGACGAGATCGTCGCCGCAGTGCGAATCATCTGCCAGCGCAATCGGCTTCGGGTCACCGGCGGGCGCAAGGTCGTCGAGCTCCGCCCGGACGTCGAATGGGGCAAGGGCAAGACCATCGACTGGATCCTCGACCGCATCAACGGCACCGACCTTTTGCTGCCCATCTACATCGGTGACGACCTCACCGACGAGGACGGCTTCGACGCGGTGCGGCACAAAGGTATCGGCATCACGGTCCGCAGCGCCGAAACCGGTGATCGGCGCTCGGCCGCCCGCTTCGCGCTTGCCGATCCTGATGCCGTCTGCCAATTCCTGGACCGGATCAGCGAGCAGCTCGCCGCCGAACACGACGTCCTCAACGATCCGTGGACGATGACGTTCGGCGGGTATCTGCCGCATGACGAGAGGCTGCGAGAGGCCTTGTGCACCATGGGTAACGGCTACCTCGCGGTGCGCGGAGCGGCTCCGGAGTGCGGCGCGGGCGAGTTCCACTACCCCGGCACCTATGTCGCGGGGGTCTACAACCGGCTGACCGACAGGGTCAACGACGTCACGGTCGACAACGAGAGCATGGTCAATCTGCCGAACTGGCTCCCGGTCACCTTCCGCATCGACGGAGGGCCGTGGTTCGACATCGATGATGTCGACGTTACGTCGTATCTGGTCACCCTCGATCTGCGCCGAGCCACGCTGACCCGCGACTTCGTGTTCATCGACAAGGCGGGTCGCAGTTCCCGGGTATCGCAGAAGCGTTTCGTGGCAATGCATCTGCCGCACGTTGCGGCGATGCAGACGACGGTGCAGTCGCTGAACTGGTCGGGCCGCATCGAGTTCCGCTCGATCGTTGACGGTGATGTACAGAATCGGGGCGTGGAGCGCTATCGCGACCTGGCGTCCCGGCACCTCGACGTCGTCGACGTTCGCGAGCTGTCGCGTGATGCCGTGCTCATGGCCGCCGAGACCGTCGAATCGGGGATCGGTATCGCCGTCGCGATGCGCAACACGCTGCTCGGTGCGGACGGCGACGCGGCGGTCGAGCGCACCACCGTCACCGACGACGCCTGGGCCGGCCATCACCTGCGGGCGGACCTGCGGTCGGGACAGTCTGTCGCGCTGGAGAAGGTGGCGTGCGTGTACACCAGCCGGGATCACGGCATCTCGGGGCCCATCGCCGCTGCCGAGCGCGAACTGAACCGTTCAGGTGGCTTCGATGAACTCGAATCCGCTCACCGGCTGGCATGGGCGCATCTCTGGGAACGTTTCAACATCGAGATGGGGCACGACGCCGACCTGTTGCGCATCGTGCGGCTGCATCAGCTGCATCTGGTGCAGACCTTGTCCCCGCACACGGCCGATCTCGATGTCGGCGTGCCGGCCCGCGGTCTGCACGGCGAGGCCTATCGCGGCCATGTGTTCTGGGATGAGTTGTTCGTGTTCCCCGTGACGAACCTGCGGTTGCCGAAAGTGACGCGGTCACTGCTGATGTACCGCTACCGGCGTTTGCCTGAGGCGCGGCGCGCGGCCTTGACCGCCGGACATGTCGGCGCGATGTTCCCCTGGCAATCCGGCAGCGACGGGCGGGAGGAGAGCCAGCGTCTGCATCTGAACCCGCGGTCGGGGCGGTGGAATCCGGATGCCAGCGCTCGCGCCCATCACATCGGTCTGGCCATCGCCTACAACGTCTGGCAGCACTATCAGGTCACCGGCGACATCGGTTTCCTGATCGACTACGGCGCCGAGATGCTCGCCGACATCACGAGATTCTGGGTCAGCCTGGCTGAGTTCGACACCGAGCGGCACCGTTACGTGATCAAGGGTGTCATCGGACCCGACGAATTCCACTCGGGTTATCCCGGAAGGGAATATGACGGAATCGACAACAACGCGTACACCAACATGCTGGCGGTCTGGGTGATCACCCGCGCGCTCGAGGCACTCGAACGCCTCCCGATGTACTACCGGCTCGCGCTGCTGGAGTCGCTCGGCATCGACGACGATGAACTCGAGCGTTGGGACGATGTGAGCCGACGGATGTTCGTGCCGTTCCATGACGGTGTCATCAGCCAATTCGAAGGTTACGAGAAACTGGCCGAACTCGACTGGGACGGTTACCGCGCCCGGTACCCCAACATGCAGCGCCTCGACCGCATCCTCGAGGCGGAGAACGACAGCGTCAACAACTACAAAGCGTCCAAGCAAGCCGACGCGCTGATGTTGTTCTACCTGCTGTCCGCCGACGAACTGTACGAGCTGTTCGACCGCCTCGGCTACCGGTTCACGCCAGACCAGATCCCCAAGACCATCGACTATTACCAGGCCCGTACTTCACACGGATCGACGTTGAGCGCCGTCGTGCACGCGTGGGTGGTGGCCCGCGGCAATCGTGCCCAGGCCATGCAGTACTTCGCACAGGCCTTGGCCTCCGACATCGTCGACATCCAGCAGGGAACCACCGCCGAAGGCATCCACCTCGCGGCGATGACCGGCAGCATCGACCTGCTGCAGCGCTGCTTCACCGGCCTGGAGA
Source organism: Mycolicibacterium chubuense NBB4 (assembly GCF_000266905.1). The sequence goes on from NC_018027.1 coordinate 1,546,323, forward strand.
TCCGGCGAGACCGCATCGTCCTGGGTCCGCTGTGGCCGAGATCGCTGGGCCGTTTGGAGTTCACGTTCCGCTACCGCGGTCACCGGCTCCGCCTGGGCGTCATCGGACGAAGCGCAACGTTGTCCGCGGAACCCGGTGACGCATCACCGGTGCTGGTCGAGTGCCGCGGCGTGGAGCAGACGCTGATCGCAGGTGGCTTCGTCGACTTCAAGCAGTGACCCTGCGGATCTCGGCGGTGTCGAGCCCAGGTGCCGTTGGTTCACCGAAGAAAGGACTTTGTGCCACAGCCCCAAGGGGCACCGGCTGGCTACGGTCAGCTCATGAGTGAGGACTCCCGGCCGATGTCGATCCTGTCCGAAACCGATTGCTGGAAGCTGCTCGAAGGCACGGCGCTCGGGCGGCTGGTCACCAGCGTCGACGGGCATCCGGCGATCTTTCCCGTCAACTTCGCCGTGCAGCGCCGCACCGTTCTGTTCCGCACGGCCGAAGGCACCAAGCTGGTCAGCACCGCCATCAACAACAACGTGTTGTTCGAGGCCGACGGTCACGGCACCGCTGAAGGCTGGAGTGTGATCGTCAAGGGGGTCGCCCGTGCCCTGCGCGATGACGACGACATCGCCGACGCCCAACGTGCGCAACTGCTTCCGTGGCCGGCCACGGACAAGCCACATTTCGTTCGCATCCGCCCCCTGAGTGTCACCGGACGGCGCTTTCTGTTCGGGCCCGAACCGGACCCCGCGCCGTCGAAGGACTTCACCGGGGCGCGCGCAGACGCCCACTGACGATCCATCACGGAACGGAGCACGACCATGACGACGGCGCGAAAGTTGACCGGCAGACCCCCGCGACGGGTGTTCCGGGACCGCCGCGAGGCGGGCCAGGTGCTGGCGGGCCTGCTGAGCGGTTACCGCGGCAGAGCGGGAGTCATCGTTCTCGGTCTGGCCCGTGGCGGTGTGCCGGTGGCGTGGGAAGTCGCTGCAGCACTGGGGGTTCCGCTCGAGGTGTTCATCGTCCGCAAGCTCGGCGCCCCCGGGCACGAGGAGTTCGCGATGGGCGCGCTGGCCAGCGGTGGCCGGGTCGTCGTGAACGACGATGTGGTACGCGGACTGCGGGTGACCCCTCAGCAGTTGCGTGACGTCGCCGAGCGCGAGGGCCGCGAGCTGATCCGCCGGGAGGCGGCCTACCGTGCCGGACGCCCGCCGCTCGAGCTGGCGGGCAAGACGGTCATCCTGGTCGACGACGGTCTGGCGACCGGCGCCAGCATGTTCGCCGCCGTCCAGGCGCTGCGGGAGATGGAGCCCGCCGAGATCGTCATCGCCGTGCCGGCCGCCCCGGAATCGACCTGCCGGGAGTTCTCGGGCATCGTCGACGACGTCGTCTGCGCGTCGATGCCCACGCCCTTTCTGGCGGTCGGGGAGTCGTTCTGGGATTTCAGTCAGGTCAGCGACGACGAGGTGCGGGAGCTGCTCACCACGCCGACCGTCGGTCTGGCCACCGCGCGGCTGCGGGTGGCGGAGACGCCCGCCGACATCATCGAGCGCAGCGCGGTCGACGCACCCTCAGGTGTGCCGCCGCACGAGGCGCTGGAGGAACTGATCGGCGACGCACGCATCGTGCTGATCGGCGAGAGTTCGCACGGGACGCAGGAGTTCTATCAGGCCCGGGCGGAGATCACGAAGTGGCTGATCGAGGAGAAGGGCGTCTGCGGGGTGGCCGCCGAAGCCGACTGGCCGGACGCTTACCGCGTCAACCGCTATGTGCGGGGCCAGGGCCAGGACACCACCGCGGACGAGGCGCTCAGCGGCTTCGAGCGATTCCCCGGCTGGATGTGGCGCAACACCGTCGTGCGGGATTTCGTCGACTGGCTGCACGCACACAATGCCCGCCGGCGCGACGCCGGAGGACGTCAGACGGGGTTCTACGGTCTCGACCTCTACAGCCTGCACCGGTCGATGCGGGAGGTGGTCGGCTATCTCGAGAACGTCGATCCGGTCGCCGCGGACCGCGCCCGCAGGCGCTACGCCTGCTTCGACCACACGTCCGCCGACGACGGCCAGGCCTACGGGTTCGCCGCGGCCTTCGGCGCGGGTCTGTCCTGTGAGGCGCAGGCCGTCGAGCAACTGGTCGAATTGCAGCGCAGCGCACTGGAATACGCGCGCAGAGACGGTCTGCTGGCCGAGGACGAGTTCTTCTACGCCCAGCAGAACGCTCAGACGGTGCGCAACGCCGAGGTGTACTACCGGGCGATGTTCGGTGGGCGCGTCACGTCGTGGAACCTGCGGGACCGGCACATGGCCGAGACGCTGAATGCGTTGCTGGCCCACCTGGACCGGCAGAGCGGTGCCGAGCCGGCCCGAATCGTGGTGTGGGCGCACAACTCCCACGTCGGTGACGCACGGGCCACCGAGGTCGGTGCCGACGGTCAGCTGACGCTGGGGCAGCTGGTCCGGGAGCATCACGGTGAGCGTTCGCGCCTGATCGGATTCACCACCTACACCGGCACGGTGACGGCGGCCAGCGAGTGGGGCGGCCTCGCGGAACGCAAGGTGGTCCGTCCGGCGCTCACCGGCAGCGTGGAGGAGCTGTTCCACGAGGTGGGCCGGCCGGAGTTCCTGGTTTCGCCGATCATCAGCCGTGCGTCCGCCGAGCCGCTCGACACCGTGCGGCTCGGCCGCGCCATAGGTGTCATCTACTTGCCCGCGACCGAACGACAGAGCCACTATTACCACGTGAGGACTGGGGATCAGTTCGACGGCGTCATCCACATCGACCGGACCACGGCGCTCGAGCCGCTGGAGGTCACGAGTCTGTGGGTCGCCGGTGAGACGCCCGAGACCTATCCGACGGGCCTGTAGAGGTGCCGAGCCGCGATGCCATCGTCACGTTGACGATGAACCCCGCGCTGGACGTCACCGCCGACGCCGGTGAGGTCCGGCCCACCGACAAGATCCGTTGCACCGCAGACCGATACGACCCCGGGGGCGGTGGGGTCAACGTCGCGCGGTTCGCCCAGGCGCTCGGCGCGACCGTGGAGGCGGTGTTCCCCGCCGGCGGCCTCACCGGTGCGCGGTTCATCGACCTCGTCACGGCCGCGGGGATACCGAACTCACCCGTGTTCATCCACGGCTCGACACGGGAGAGTTTCACCGTCAACGAGCGGACCACCGGCAAGCAGTACCGGTTCGTCCTGCCCGGGCCTCGGTTGTCGCCCTCGGAGCAGGACCGGTGCCTCGAAAAGTTGCGGGCTGCGGCCGTCTCCGCGAGGTTCGTCGTGGCCAGCGGCAGTCTGCCACCCGGTGTGCCCCCCGACTTCTACCAGCGCGTCGGCCAGATCTGCCGCGAGGCGGACGTCCCGCTGATCCTCGACACCTCCGGGGGTGGGCTGGCCCGTGTCACGTCGGGGGTGGCCGTGCTGAAACCGAGCGTGCGCGAATTGCGCGAATGCGTCGGCCGGCCGCTGCAGACCGAGGACGAACAACTCGACGCCGCTCGCGAGCTCATCGAGCGCGGTGTCACGCGTGCGGTCGTGGTGTCGCTGGGCGCCGACGGCGCACTGCTGGCGACCGCGCAGGACAGCGAGCGCTTCCCGGCGCTGCCGGTGCACGCGATCAGCGGCGTCGGCGCCGGCGACGCCATGGTGGCCGCGATCGCCGTCGGGCTCTGCCGCGACTGGTCGCTCAGCAAAGCGGTGCGGTACGGAATGGCGGCGGGCACAGCGAAGCTGCTCGCGCCGGGCACCGCGGTGTTCTCCCGCGCCGACGTCGAGCGATTCTTCGAGATGGCCTGCTCTCGGCCCGGCGGAGACAGATCGGCGGCCACCGTCTGAACGAAGCGGCGTTCGCGTGCCTTCGAGTGGCCGGAGCTTCGCTGAACGGATAGTGCGATGGCACCATGGTCGTGTGAGCGAGGCGGTCGGGACCGGAGATTCCAGCAGGCATCCATTGCGGGAGACCCTGTCCCAGCTGCGGCTGCGTGAGCTGCTCACCGAGGTGCAGGACCGCGTCGAGCAGATCGTGGAGGGCCGCGACCGGCTCGACGGACTGCTGGACGCCATGCTGGTCATCACCGCCGGCCTCGAACTCGACGAGACGCTGCGCACCATCGTGCGCACCGCCATCGAGCTCGTGGATGCGGGCTACGGGGCCCTCGGTGTGCGCGGGCACGACCACGAGCTCGTCGAGTTCATCTATCAGGGGATCGACGAGCCGACCAGACGCGAGATCGGTGACCTGCCCGAAGGGCGGGGCGTGCTGGGCGTGCTCATCGACGACCCCAAGCCCATCCGGTTGGACAACATCGCCAACCATCCGGACTCGGTGGGCTTCCCGGCGAATCATCCGCCGATGCGGACTTTCCTCGGCGTTCCGGTGCGCATCCGCGACGAGGTGTTCGGCAATCTGTACCTCACGGAGAAGGCGGGCGGGCAGTCCTTCACCGAAGACGACGAGGTGCTCGTCCGGGCGCTGGCCGCGGCGGCCGGAATCGCCATCGACAACGCGCGGCTCTACGAACAGTCGAAAATCCGGCAGTCCTGGATCGAGGCCACCCGGGACATCGGCACCGAACTCCTCGCCGGGACCGACCCCACGACCGTCTTCCGGTTGATGGCAGACGAATCACGCCAACTCAGCCGCGCGGCGTCGACCTTGGTCGCGATGCGCTCGGACCTCGACGAATTGGCCGCCGACGTGGAATCGCTGGTGGTGGTCGCG